>NC_010296.1:3920399-4240798 GCF_000010625.1 Microcystis aeruginosa NIES-843 | reverse complement strand
TCGATCGCTTTCTCCAGATTTTCCGCTCGATCGCCCAGTATTCGATTACTGTAAGCGAGGGCAAGGTTATTGAGGATTCTTGCCAAATCGACGGGGAAATTCTTGCGGGTATAGATTTCTAAAGCTTGCCCGTACAGTTCGATCGCTTTCTCCAGATTATCAGCCCGATCACCCCGAATTCGATCGCTGTAAGCGAGAGCGAGGTTATTGAGGGTTCCCGCCCAATCTACGGGGAAATTTTTGCGGGTTCTAACTTCTAAAGCTTGCTCGTACAGTTCGATCGCTTTCTCCAGATTATCAGCCCGATCGCCCCGAATTCGATTACTGTAAGCGATAGCGAGGTTATTGAGGGTTGCTGCCCAATTTTCAGGGAAATTCTTGCGGGTTCTAACTTCTAAAGCTTGCCCGTACAGTTCGATCGCCCTTTCTAGATTCTCAGCCCTGTCGCCCAGTATTCTGTTTTTGCAAGCGACAGCGAGGTTATTCAGGGTTCCCGCCCAATCTTCGGGGGAATCTTCGCGGGTGTAAATTTTTAGGCTGAGATTATGAGCAGTAATACTTAATTCTAAATTTGTTGCTCGATCGCCTAACGGAAACTTGTAAATGGTGACAGCAAAATTCTCGAAAAGGCTGGCTATTATTTCTCGCTCGTTTATTGATTTATCGGCGATTAAGCTTGTGAAGACTAAAGGTAAAGCGTCTAAAAGTAAATCATCTAATTTATTAATATTTGCTTTTAAAAATTGCTGTAGCTTCGTTTCATCTCTGGAATTTTTTCGATAAAAATCCCCAAAAGCAAGGAGAAAATCCTTAAATTTTCTCGTGGGAGTTGGCGACTGACCGAATCCTTTCGCTTTTTTCGACATCGTGGTATAAGTTAAGTAGCTGGTTATAATTAAATTAAAAATGGATTTTAGGTTCGATCCCCCCTGCCCCCCTTGATAAGGGGGGTGCCGATAGGCGGGGGGATCCCCCCTGCCCTCCTTGATAAGGGGGGTGCCGATAGGCGGGGGGATCCCCCCTTAATCCCCCCTTAATAAGGGGGGTGCCGATAGGCGGGGGGATCCCCCCTGCCCCCCTTGATAAGGGGGGTGTCTGACAACTTTTAACGCCTACCTAGGGTTTGCTGAAAAAGTCATTGAAAAGTACAGGTCTCTTAATCAATGATTTCACTTAGCTACAAGCATAAGCTTTAGTTGTTGATTAATTTTTAAATTATAACTTATCCTAATCATTGACCGAGAAAAAGTGCTGTTTTTCCATTTCAGACATAAAAAAGCCCAAAAAACCTGCCTCAACAGGTTAGAAAGATTCATGACTAAAAAAGTAATAGCAATCGCTGAAAAGGAAGTATGAGGAAGTTTAGCCATCACTTTACCTAAGCTAAATCTTCTTTTCCCTTGTCCAAATTTGCCCTCTATACAATTCCGAATCCTCTCATCATCAGTAGCTTGTTTCTTTTGTTCTTTACTAACATTTTTGGCTGGTCTTCCTAATGGGGGACCACTGATTCTGATTCCCCTTTCTTTACACCAAGCTCGGTTTTCTCTGGTTCGATAAATTTTGTCCACATGAACTGATTCTGGATAGTATCCTGTATAGTCATAATAAGCTTCTATTTGTGCTTTTAAATCTCCCGATTCATTAAAGTTATCCCAACTAATCCGGTCTAAAAATATGTAACCATCTATACAGCTTGCTGAGAATTTGGCCCCAAATTCTACGGGTTTTCCAGCTTTTCCTCTGACTATCGGACGGATGTGGGGTTGAGTTAAGCTGACAATTCTGTCTTCAATACTCTGTTTGTTATTTTGGTACATCCAGAGTTGTTGGCGATAAACTTCTGTGACTACTAATAACAGTTTATAGTCTCTTTTTTTCAAGCTTTGTAGAGAGGCTCCTTCTGCTAAAAGTTGTTCAATATGGTCGAGATTTCTTTTCAGATATTGCAGTTGTCTTTTTAGAGCTTTTCGTCTTTGTTTGACGGTAGGTTTTCTTTTTTTTGCTACTTCTAAATAACTTTTTCTGGCCAGGAGACGATAGGTTCTCGGTTTTTGAACAAGTTTTCCTTTTATAGTTTCATAGAGAATATCAATAATTTTTTCGGTTTGTTTTCTTCCTTGATTTAACAGGTTTAAATCCGTAGGATAACTAATATCTGCGGGCGCACAACTGGCATCTAAAATTAATTTACCTCGATTTTCTGGTTGACTTTGGGTTTCGCTCTCTAACTTTTTTTCGGTGTTTTCTTCTTCTTTTATTTCTCTCGAATTTTTGACCATAAAGCGATTCACTTTATTAATTAGTTCCCGAGTGATTCTTTCTCGAAAGTGAACCAACATTGACGCTTCAAACTGGGGTTCATTGCTGTAGGCTGAAAACCCCAAGAAGTATTGTAAATAAGGATTTTCCTTGATTTGTTCTACCGTTTCTCTATCGCTTGTTCCTAATTTTTCTTTAATAATTAATGCTCCTAGTGCTGTCCTAAATGTTTTGGCGGGTGCGCCCATTTCTTCTGAAAAAAGTGATGCGTATTCCGCTTCAAATTCTGACCAGGGAATGAGGTTGGCCATAATTACCCAACGATTATCTTGGGATAATTTCCCCTCAAAGGGCAGCTCGAAGTTTTCTGGTGGGGTTGAGGGTAACTCGCTTTTACGGTACATTAGCACTAATTAGAGAAGATGCAAGGGTGATGCAAGGGTTTTAAGAGATTCTAGCAGATTTAAGTGCATTTGGGAAGCTCTCAATCAAGCTAAAAGCCCTTTCCTGTAAGGTTTTTAGATTTATTCAGCAAACCCTACCTACTTAACAATCCAGATTTGTTCCGCATGGCGGGCTGTAAATCGGGATACCCGATCGAGCCATCAATATTTTACCGCAAGGAAAAAGCGTCGGGGATAAAATTGTACTTTCCTTAACCCGAAGTGATGTTTTTTCATCAAAAAAAACTCGATCGCAATTAAGCGATCGAGTCAAGAAAAAACAGACTAATTATTAATAGTCGAAGTCACCACCGCCGGCAGGAGGAGCGGATTTTTCTTTTTCCGGTTTATCCACAACAATACACTCGGTAGTTAAAACCATACCGGCGATCGAAGCGGCATTTTGTAGGGCAGAACGAGTCACTTTAGCGGGGTCAACGATACCCGCCTCAAACATATCGGAGAACTCACCGGTAGCGGCATTATAACCGACATTAAAGGGCTTCTCTTTCACCCGTTCGGCAATAACTGCACCGTTTTGGCCGGCATTTTCAGCGATCCGTTTTAAGGGGGCAGAAATCGCACGAGAAACGATTAAAGCACCGGTTAATTCTTCATGCTGGAGGGTTTCTTTAGCCCAAGTTTCCAATTGGGGAGCGAGGTGAGCTAAAGTAGTACCACCCCCGGGGACGATACCTTCTTCTACGGCTGCTTTAGTGGCGTTAATTGCGTCTTCTAGGCGCAATTTGCGGTCTTTCATTTCCGTTTCCGTAGCGGCACCGACTTTAATCACTGCCACACCCCCGGCTAATTTAGCCAGACGTTCTTGCAGTTTTTCTTTATCGTAGGAAGAATCGGTTTCCTCGATTTGACGGCGAATTTGCTCACAACGGGTTTTCACTGCCACGTCGTTTCCTTCGGCGACGATGGTGGTGGTATCTTTGTTCATGGTGATACGACGGGCCGTACCTAAGCTGTCAATTTTGGTGGTTTCCAGTTTTAAACCCGCATCTTCGCTGATTACTTGACCACCGGTTAAAACGGCGATATCTTCTAACATCGCTTTTCTGCGATCGCCAAATCCAGGAGCTTTCACCGCAGTGACGTTAAGAACACCGCGCAGACGGTTAACCACTAGGGTTGCCAAAGCTTCTTTTTCGATGTCTTCGGCGATAATTACTAGGGGTTTGCCTTGACGGGCAACTTGTTCGAGAATGGGAACCAAATCCTGTACTAAACCGATTTTTTTGTCGGTAATCAGAATAGCGGGATCCTCAAAAACGCATTCCATGCGTTCGGTGTCGGTGACAAAGTAGGGAGAGATATAACCTTTGTCAAAACGCATCCCTTCGGTGATTTCTAGTTCGGTGGTCATCGATTTCCCTTCTTCTAGGGAAATTACGCCTTCTTTGCCGACTTTATCCATGGCCGAGGCGATCATTTGACCGACTTCATCATCGTTACCGGCAGAGATAGCACCCACTTGTGCGATCGCTTTGGAATCTTCTACGGGTTTCGCGTGTTTGGCGATTTGACTGACGAGGAAATCGGCAGCTTTATCGATACCTTTTTTCAGAGAAATCGGGTTAGCACCGGCGGCGACGTTGCGTAAACCTTCTTTAACGATAGCGTGAGCGAGAACGGTGGCGGTAGTAGTACCATCACCCGCTACATCGTTGGTTTTTGAGGCGGCTTGGCGAATTAAAGCCACACCGGTGTTCTCGATATGGTCTTCCAGTTCGATTTCTTTAGCGATGGTGATGCCATCATTGACGATTTGGGGTGCGCCAAATTTCTTTTCGAGGACGACGTTACGACCTTTGGGACCAAGGGTGACGGCCACCGCTTCGGCCAGCAGATCCATGCCTTTTTCTAAGGCGCGACGGGCATCTTCGTTGTAGATAATAGATTTAGCCATAATGTATCGTTATTCGGGCAAAATAGGGGTTTTCAAGGGTAGATGATTAGGAAACGGCGGCGAGAATGTCTTTTTCGGAGAGGAGAACGAATTCTTCGCCACCAAGTTTGATATCGGTTCCGGCATATTTGGAGTAGAGAACTTTGTCACCCACACCCACTTCTACGGGGGTACGGCTACCGTCATCGTTGCGTTTGCCGGGGCCGACGGCCACGACTTCCCCGATTTGGGGTTTTTCTTTAGCGGCGTCGGGAAGGAAAATACCACCGGCGGTTTTTTCTTCGCTGGGACTAACTTTGACGAAAACTCGATCGCCTAGGGGTTTAACAGTAGTTACGTTGATGCTGACTGCAGCCATGGAATATCCTCCGTTTCTCTTGTATTTGGGTAAGTGTCTTTTCCAGATTAGCACTCTTACCTTCCGAGTGCTAATTTACCGAAATAGAAGGCCCCCTGACAACGGCTCGATCGGTACGGGTTTCCGAACTATGGTGTTAAGCTATAGCAGTTATCTTAGTGGTGAGGTACAAAGTTTTCGTTTTGGGAAGGCAGCAGTCAGAATATCCCTTTTCCGTCACTCTAGGGAACGGGAAAACAGAAATGACAGGGAAAAACGGATGCCAACAGAGAATTTATCAATCGATTAAGTTGAGTATATAGGGTTGGCTGAATAAATCTAAAAACCTTGTTGGGTAAGACTTTTAGACTTTTTGTCAATCAAAAAGTACCCGGCATGGGAGTGATCAGGGGGAAAATTCAGGGACTTTTTCCCTGAAAATTAGGTAATTGGCCACCTCAAAACCGGTAAAACCCCACACCCCACACCCCACACCCCACACCCTGCCCCCAGGAAAAACTTTTTCAGCAGACCCTATATAGAAAAGAAAAATAGTTAATTAATCGAGGAGTAAAGAAAACACAGAGCCAAGCTTTTAAGCGATTCAAGTAACCGAAAGGCTCGATAAATAATCGAATATTATTTAAGTCATTTTCTTTTAATCTTTTCGATTCTAAAATTAGAGCGTATAGTGGGAGATTGGCAGCCCCACCGATACGCTTGGAAGCTGCCAAATGTCAGGGCGATCAAAGCAAATCCTTACCTTGACAAGCAAAAGCTATTCACGGCGGAGATCGAAACCATGACTAGGCAGCATACACAGCAATGAAGAAAACATTGCCCTTGATTTTTCAGTAATTGACAGGCGGCTTTGAAGTTAACCTAAGCGCATTAAGGGCAGAAGTCACCCTCAAGGCGATCGATTCTGCCAAAACCCGCCAGGATTTAATCCTCATAAATGCGGCACTCTAAGGCATCGGGATTAGCCTCGCAGTAGGACTGGAGTGAGTTATTCCCCTGTTTTTTGGCCCGTTGATGGGAGGCTTCCGCCTGGAGTTCCTCAACCACATCCCAGGCTGCGGCGCAATCGGGAGAGATTTCACCCTTGGCCGCACAAATTGCCCGCGCGTCTTCCCGGGCCGCTTCAATTTCATCTTCAATGAACAACCGCTTGGGCTTTTCAACAAAATCGCTCTTGAAGAGAATATCACTGACAGAAATAATGCCCAGCAAAGTTTTGCCCTGAATCACGGGGGCGCGGCGAATGCGGGTTTGAGCAAATAACCGAGCCACATATTCCACCCCCAGTTCGGGATTGACGACCACACAGGGCTTAACCATAATTTCGTAAACCCGCATAGTTTTAGGATCGTGGCCAAAGGCCGCCACTTTGTAAACGATGTCGGTTTCAGTGACAATTCCATAAGGGTCCTGTTCATGGCGCGGTTCGACAATCAATCCCCGCAGTTGTTTTTCTTTCATCAATTTCACGGCATCGGCAACCGTTGCCGAACCACGAATGGTGACAACGTTTTGGGTCATAATTTCTTGAGCTTGTAGCATAGGGTTATGGTTTTTTAAAATGAAAGAACTGGTATAAACGCAAAAGTTGACTAGGGTTGCCCCGATAGCAATTTCCTAGACTCTTGTGGGCTGAGGGCCACTGTCAACAGAGATGACCAGGGCCAATGGGCGATCGCTGATTGGGGCTGGGACGGGATAGCTGCAGCTGTGTTCCCCTGAGTGCCGGGAGCATAGGCCTCCAGCACAGCGCCGTTTTGCCAACACATGGCGATGAAATAATCACACACTGGGCATTCCGTCTGAGCAACCTGCCGGGCCGGACACTTATATCCTGCGGGTAGGCGATCGCTCAAGAGCCGTTGAGCTACGCTGCCACAGTTGGGACACCGAATTTCTATAAGCTTGTTCATCGCCATACCTCAAAATTGAATAGTGATGTGAGAAGGAAAGGGTCAACTTCGGACGTTTGCCCAGAGTGTTCGTTCACGGTGGAAGACTATAATTGTCGTTCTACCGCAGCCGTAAATTCTTCATAGGGTTTAACCCCAACTAATGTTTCTATCAATTTCCCCTGTTTAAATACCATGACCGCCGGAATACTTCTAATCCCAAAGCGTTTGGCCACGGGTTTGTTACTGTCTAGGTCAAGTTTGAAGACTTTGGCGCGATCGCGATAGTCATCGGCCAATCGATCGATCAACGGCGCCACCAGTTTGCAAGGTCCACACCAGGTTGCCGTGCAATCTACCACCAACAGTGATTCACTCTTTAACAGGGAATCAAATTCAGTTTCATCTTGAATAAATGTAGCCGTACCCATGTTTATATCTCCAGATTGATGCTGTGTAACTTAGGACAAATTCTCTTCTCGGTGCGTTTTACAATATAAATTCAGCCTTGACCCGCTCCTCATCTAAAAATGCTTGGCCTTAGCCCCTTTAACTTTCTCCCAGAAAGCGAAAGGGTTTGGGAGTCCAGGGCTATGAGTAAAGCAAAATGGCATAAGTCAATGTCCGCCTCCTTGGGGTATCGTATATAGTTTGGTCGTCCCAGACATCGATGGTGACATCTAGTCCCTGCTCATGGGGGGGTTTTACTTTGTAAGTCGTCATCGGCTGCTCCCAATCAAAACAAATTTGCGACGTTAAGTTACGGTAATATGGTTTTGCAAGTTATTGCATTGACATCCCCTATGACAGCGACCCCTTCAAACGATTTATCTGCCTGGGAGCGGCTAGAACAAGGTAGACAAGCAAAAGCAAGCAACGGTGGTTATGCGGGCTACGGCTCCCCTGCCTTTGGACAACGATCGATCGATGGTGAATTAGTGGATGATCCGGAAGAGTGCCGGGTCATTGAACTGATTCGCCGTCATCACAAATCAGGGAAATCCTTGCAGAAGATCGCCGATTGGCTTAATGAACAGGGCTACACCACCAAACGTGGTCAACCGTGGCAGCGTATTTCCGTAAAGCGGGTGCTTGATCGACTATATGGAAAGGTGTCCAGAATTTCCGGAGTAACCCCTCAGACCGAGCATAACCCGGAAGTACTCACCCCAGCGTCTGGTGATGCCGCTCCTAAAACCATTAGAGGCTCAATAACCCCTAAATAAAAAGTTTCAGGCTTTAACCTGTTACATCCCTCTATGATACACCGAAGTGGGTCGAAAATCTTTACGAGTTTAATAAAAATTGTAACAAAACGTTACATCTTTTAGGAAAAAGTTAAATGACGCTACATTTTGAGATAGTTTTAGAACGGGTTTTGGCAACTCTGAGAGCCGGGGTTCTTTGCCCAGTGGCTGTTCTGTCTATCTTGGCTTTTGCGATCGCAGGATGGTGCTGATGTCCCTCGATACACCTCTGAGTTGGGCCCCCGATCTGGAAAAGGCGATCAATCGCCAACCCTTGACGGTGCCGCCAACCACTTCTCTGGCGGATGCGATCGCCCTAATCGGTCAGGCCCATAGCCGTCTGTGTTTACTCACCGATGACCTATCCCCTCTAGCTGCTCCGGCCGGAGAGGTGCGTGTTAGCTGTCTGCTGGTGGTGCAGGGGCAAGAGTTATTAGGAATTTTGACAGAACGCGATGTGGTGCGACTCACCGCTCAAGGGATTAACCTGTCCGAGACAACCGTTGCCGATGTGATGGTACATCCCCTGATCACGTTGCCCCAGCAATCTGCTCAAGACATTTTTGCCGCCCTGTTTTTGTTTCGTCGCTACCGAATTCGCCATTTGCCGATTGTCGATGACCAAGGACAGTTAATCGGGGTGATCTCCCATGAAAGTATTCGCCAGATATTGCGTCCGGCCAATCTATTGCGGTTTCGTCGCGTATCCGATGTGATGACCAGTCAAGTGGTACAGGCCCCACTCACCGCCACAGTCTTGCAATTGGCCCAGTTAATGGCTGAACATCGTGTCAGTTGTGTGGTGATCACCCAACGAGATTCCGAAGACAATGACTGCCCGGTTGGTATTGTGACAGAGCGAGATCTTGTCCAGTTTCAAGCCGTTCAAATCGATCTGCACAAAACTAGGGCCCAGACGGTGATGAGTACGCCGTTATTTCTCCTCAGCCCCGAGGATTCCCTGTGGACAGCCCATCAGGAAATGCAAAAACGGCGGGTGGGGCGTTTGGTGGTTTCTTGGAACTGGGGTCGGGGGTTGGGTATTGTTACACAAACCAGTCTGTTAAGGGTTTTTGACCCGATGGAAATGTATGGGGTGATTGAAAATTTACAACAAACCATTCAACAGCTAGAGTCCGAGCGATCGCCCTCCCTTCCTTCTCCACCAGCGGACTTATTACCCCAACGGACCCGCACCCCATCAGAAAAAGACATCGCAGGCGATCGCGAATTATTACTTACCTTGCTGGACAATGCCTACAAAGACGTAAAGTATATGTTGGCTAACTTAGATATTGTCGTCGAGCAGCGGCGATCTTTGCTTCAATCTGTTCTAGAGAAGCTTGCCCACCTCGGTCGTGAAATTAGCTCTTAGATATTCCTCTTCTGTCAGAGGAGGAGAGTTAGAATAGAGAGAAAAGCCCTCATACTCAACTTAATCGATTGATAAATTCTCTGTTGGCATCCGTTGGCTCTCTTGGGTTTGGTGGGTAAAATATATTCTAAGATACAGTCCTGCTGGCGAGCGAGTGGAACGAACCACAAAGACGCAAAGGACACAAAGATTGAACGCTCCTATATAAGTTAAACTTATCACACAAAGAATAAGAGAGCCATCCGTTTTTCCCTGTCATTTCTGTTTTCCCGTTCATATATAGGGTCTGCTGAAAAAGTTTTTCAGCAAACCCTAAGTAGGGAGGCACAATTATTTGTAGGATGGGTTAGGCGTTGGGTTTCATGCTTCAACCCAACCTACGTTCATCTTATATTTAATTCCACCCACCCACTTATAAAGGGTTATTGTGACTGCCAAAAACTTGCGCTTTTAGTGCATCAATTTCGGCTAATAACTCGCGGCGATTTTCATCTTTGAGCAGATAGCGCCAGACAAACCAACCAGTGTAAACGATCCCAACTAATTGTAGGATAGGAGCAAGGAGGGGAATATCATCGATCGCATCTAAAACCGCTAGGGTAACTTTCACGGTGACAAAACTGGCTAAAATTGCCCCCAGAACGATTAAAGGTTTTTTGTATCCAGAGAAGAAACTACCGATATAATCGGGGACGTTAGCCAGATAGGACATCACCGAATCCCAAACTGGTTCTACATATTCAGACCAAATCTGTTCGGTGCTGCTGCTGCTGGGTTTGCTCAGAGACCCGGGTAAATCCGTTCTAATCGGATTTTGGGTCTCGGTCGGTTGCATTGATTCCATATTAACTGATCCTCATCATTAAGGTTAGACAGTGCGCGAATACGACCAACGGGGGTCAATTTTAACAGACTGAATAGACTAACTCGCTGTTGCCCATATTATCGGATAATTGCGATAGTAGGCGGAAAGTTTCTCAACAACTATTAAGAATCAAGGATTTAGCTTCTCAATTTTATCGTCAGTCTGACCGCAATTCTCCATTCTAACAGCAGGTAGCGATCGGAGTTGAGGAATCAGGGGGTGTCAGTTATCAGTGAACAGTAATCAGTTATCAGTGGGGAGATAGGGAGAAAAAAGCCGGTGGGTTACGGCGAATACTCAATTTCTAGTCAGAGTATAACTTATTTTCGCCTAACCCACCCTACAGATGATTACCTATGTGCTGATCTGGTGGGTTACGGCGAATACTCAATTTTCAGTCAGAGTATAACTTATTTTTGCCTAACCCACCCTACAGATGATTGCCTATTCGTGGATAAGTTGCATGGGTGCGGTGCGAGGATCGATGATTTTCTGACCTAAACCCGAAAATTTGACCGCTAGATTCATTTTTTTACCCTCACCGAGGATATGGGTCACTTCTCCTTCTCCAAAAGTAGAGTGTAACACTCGATCGCCTACGCCCCATTTTCTTTGATTAGAGGCAGTTGTTTGAATGGGAACCACTTTTGGGGTCTTTTTCGGTTTCAGGTTGCTTGTGAGCAATTCTGGGGGCAATTCCTGCAAAAATTGGGAAGCTACCTTCATCTCTTTATTCCCCCAGACATATCTTTCTTTTGCGTAGGTTAAAAATAATTGTTCCTTGGCCCGAGTCACTCCCACATAACACAAACGGCGTTCTTCCTCAAGAGCAATGGGATCGTTTAAACTACGATTATGGGGAAAAATGCCCTGTTCTAAACCGACTAAAAAGACGATAGGAAACTCTAAACCCTTGGCGGAATGAAGGGTCATTAACGATACTTTTTCTTGACCTTCCTGAAGATTATCTAAATCCGAGGCTAAACTAGCACTAGCGAGAAATTCCTGGAGATTGGTTTCTTCGTTTTCTTCTTGGAATTGTACGACGGCGCTATACAATTCTTGAATATTCTCGATGCGGGTATCAGCTTCCTCGGTTCCCTGCTGTTTTAACTCATCGATATATCCCGAATCTTCCATGATTTGATCTAGGATTTCACTAGCGGATAAATCGGTGATTTTTTCTTGCAGGTTTTGGATAATTTTAGCTAACTTATTGATGCTTTTAGTCGCACGACCGGCGAGAGTATTAACGGAAGTTTCATCGCTGATAATTTCCCATAAAGGTACTCCTAATTCTTGGGCAGCTTTGAGCAAATTATCGATTGTGGTTTTACCGATACCGCGCCGGGGAGTGTTAATAATTCTCAGTAAACTAACGGTATCGGCAGGATTGGCAATCACTCGTAAATAAGCGATCGCATCTTTAATCTCCTGTCGATCATAAAATTTAAATCCCCCGACAATATTATAGGGGATATTATTGCGAATTAACCCATCTTCAAAGGGGCGAGATTGGGCATTAATTCGGTAGAGAATGGCAAAACTACCCCAAGTTAATTCGGGGTTTTCTTGGGTAAATTCTCGAATTTTATCGATAACAAAAGCTGCTTCTTCCTGTTCATCTCTGGCTTTAAAAACATAAATACTCTCGCCTCCTTCTCTAGTGGGAACAAGGACTTTATCGATTCTTTGACTATTCTTTTCAATTAATTTATTTGCCGCTTGCAGAATATTTTCCCGTGAACGATAGTTTTCCTGTAGTTTCACCATCGTGCGAGTATCATCATCCGGTAAACCATCGCCAAAGTCCGCTTGAAAATTGAGCAGAATAGTAAAATCTGCCATCCGAAAACTATAGATAGATTGGTCGGCATCACCCACCACAAAAATCGATCGATCCGTCCAATTCCACTCACTTTTTTTCGTTTCACCATTGGTGGACAAAAGCCGAATTAACTCGTACTGAATCCGGTTAGTGTCTTGGTATTCATCGACTAAAATATGCTTAAATTGCGTATGCCAATAACCGAGAATAGATTCATTTTGCTGAAAAAGACGGACTGGAACCAGTATCAAATCATCAAAATCTAGGGCATTATTTTGTGCCAATTGCATCTGATAAGCCTGATAAACCTCAGAAATGACCTTTCCCCGAAAATGAGGGTTTTCTCTGGCGTAATCTGTGGGTGTTAAACCTAAATTTTTGGCATTACTAATCGCATAACGTAGATTGCGGGCATCAAATTTTTTATCGTCTAAATTCATCTGTTTAGTGACGATATTTTTTACTAAACTCTGGGCATCAGACTCGTCCATAATCGAAAAATTCCTTTGCCAACTATGACCATATTCATCCTGATATTTATTAATGTCATAGCGCAAAATCCGACCACAAAGACTGTGAAAAGTCCCAATCCAGAGTTTTTTAGTATAATGCCGATAAACTTGAGAAAAGAGTTTTTTCTGTTCGTATTCTTCTAAAAGTTCTAATCTTTGACCGTATTTTTCCTGTGCTTTTTGTTGAGCAAAAGTTTTTTCAATTCTCGTTTTCATTTCCCGGGCTGCCTTATTGGTAAAAGTGACTGCGAGAATATTTTCCGGATCGACCCCGTGATGACGGATCAAATGGGCGATACGATAGGTTAAAGCGCTAGTTTTTCCCGATCCTGCTCCAGCAACCACCAACAAGGGGCCGCAAAAATGCTCCACAGCAAGGCGCTGGGAAGGATTGAGTTGTTCTAAATAATCGGCTGTGACTGTCATAATCTTTCCGTATAGCTCTGCGACCTCTATTAATCAGGCTACATCATCGAGACGGCTATCGGGCATTAGTCAACCCCTTCAAGAAATAAAAATTTTTTGGGCTAGTTTGTTTCAAATCGCTCAAGATTCTAAGTTGTCATCTACAATGGAATTAGCGGAGACGAAAGTTTCCGTTCACTCCTCACACCACACTCCGTCCGGACAATGTTCGGGCGGTTTCTTATTGAAAATACTCGATCTCTACAAATTCCCTGTTACACTGTATGATCAAAGATTTCTTGGAATCTTTTTGCGTTCAAACGTACTACCATGTGAGGGACATCACTTGTCTAAACGTTATTTGTTCACCTCCGAATCGGTTACAGAGGGACATCCCGATAAAATTTGTGACCAGATTTCTGATACTATTCTCGATGCTCTGTTATCCCAAGATGACCACAGTCGTGTAGCGGCTGAAGTGGTTGTCAATACAGGGTTAGTCTTGATTACTGGTGAAATCACCTCGAAAGCACAGGTTCATTTCGTCGATTTAGTTCGCAAGAAAATCGCTGAAATCGGCTATATCAACGCAGATAACGGCTTTTCCTCGAATAGTTGCACCGTTTTAGTCGCTTTAGACGAACAATCTCCCGATATTTCCCAGGGTGTCACGGCTGCTCAGGAAAATCGCGAACTTCTCAGCAATGATGAACTCGATAAAATTGGTGCGGGAGACCAGGGTATTGTCTTCGGTTTCGCTTGCAATGAAACCCCCGAATTTATGCCCTTACCGATTAGTTTAGCCCACCGCATCGCTCGCCGTTTAGCGGCAGTCAGAAAAACGGGTGAACTGTCCTATCTGCGTCCCGACGGTAAAACGCAAGTATCGGTCATTTATGAAGATGGTCGTCCCGTGGGTATCGATACTATCCTTGTTTCTACCCAACACGATGCTACTATCGGCGATATCACCGATAATGATCTCGTCCAACAAAAGATTAAAAGTGATCTCTGGGAAGCGGTAGTACAACCGGTCTTCAGCGATTTAGAGATTAAACCCGATGCCAATACCCGTTATCTGGTTAATCCCACCGGAAAATTCGTCATTGGTGGACCCCAAGGCGACGCGGGATTAACGGGACGGAAAATTATCGTCGATACCTACGGTGGCTATTCTCGTCACGGTGGCGGCGCTTTCTCCGGTAAGGATCCTACCAAAGTCGATCGCTCCGCGGCCTATGCTTGCCGTTATGTGGCCAAAAACATCGTCGCTGCTGGTTTGGCCGATAAGTGCGAGATTCAAGTGGGTTATGCGATTGGGGTAGCTCGTCCGGTGAGTCTCTTCGTGGAAACCTTTGGCACTGGCAAAGTCGCTGATGATGTGATTCTGGACTTAATCAATAAATACTTTGAACTCCGTCCGGCCGGTATTATCCAAACCTTTAACCTGCGCGGTTTACCCAGTGAAAGAGGCGAGCGTTTTTACCAAGATGTGGCCGCTTATGGTCATTTTGGTCGCAATGATCTCGATTTACCCTGGGAACAAACCGATAAAGCCGCTATCCTCAAAGAAGCTTTGACTTCTGCGGTAGTATAGGGTTAAAAATTAACTGCAATTTTTGATTCAGGAATAGAGTTTCAGGCTCTATTCCTTTTTTATACTAAATCCGTTGAGTATAGGCTACATAGGGTTTGCGGCAAAAAGTTTTTCCTGGGGGCAGGGTGTAGGGTGTGGGGTGTGGGGTGTAGGGTTTTACCGATTTTGAGGGGGTCAATTACCTAATTTTCAGGGAAAAAGTCCAGGAATTTTTCCCCCGATCACTCCCAGATCCATTACTTTTTGATGGCCAAAAGGTCTAAAAGTTTTACCCAACAAGGTTTTTAGATTTATTCAGCAAACCCTACATATCAGGAGAGGCAATAGGCAATAGGAGCAATAGATAATCAGTTTTTAATAACCGGATTTGGTATAACTATTCTCAATTATCGGTCTAAACAGGATTTAGTCTGACAAGTCTCTGGTAAATGGCGATCGCTGAGAGACGAAAATCTTCTTAATGCTGGCAAAATTCTCCCTTGCAAGCGAGATGTCGCCAGCTATCTACGAATTAATTGCACCCAGCTACTGGGAACAGAAAAAGCTATATTTATAAGTAAATCGAATCTGTCTTTCTGTTTAAAGACCCATGGATAACAAAGTTCTCGACGTTCGCCATCTCACCGTTGAATTTTCTAATCAGAAAAGAACAACAGTCGCCGTTAATAACATTAGTTTTAGCTTGCAGAAAGGTCAAGTTCTCGGTTGTGTGGGGGAGTCGGGTTCAGGAAAATCCGTCACCTCCCTTGCACTCATGGGACTGGTTCCCTCTCCGGGAAAAATTACCGGGGGAGAAATTTGCTTTCGTCCGGCAAAAGGTCAGTCAATGCAAGCAGTAGATTTATTATCTATTCCCCCAGAAGAATTGCGTTATTATCGCGGGGGAGAAATGGCGATGATTTTCCAAGAACCAATGAGTTCTCTTAATCCAGTTTATAACATCGAGTTTCAACTCACCGAAGCAATTTTACTGCATCAAAAAGTCACCACTGAACAGGCAAAAAATCAAGCCATCTCTCTACTGCAAGAAGTGCGCTTATTACCCAGTGATGAACAGTTAGAGGAGAAGTATATAGAAACTTTTCCCTTAGAAAATAAGGGTCATGTCAGGGAAAAAATTAGAACTTATATTCAGGAACAAAAAGAAGCAATTCTCAAGCGTTATCCTCACGAATTATCGGGGGGACAATTACAAAGGGTAATGATTGCCATGGCGATTTCTTGTAATCCTACCCTATTAATTGCCGATGAACCAACCACCGCTTTAGATGTGACTGTCCAAGCAGAAATATTAAGATTATTACGAGATTTGTGTAAAAGCGATCGAGAAATGTCAATGGTTTTTATCTCCCACGATCTGGGAGTTATTAACGAAATTGCCGATCAAATTGTCGTGATGTATCAAGGAGAAATCGTCGAACAAGGAACGAAAGAAGAAGTATTAAATTATCCCCAACATCCCTACACAAAAGGTTTACTTGCCTGTCGTCCTCGCTTAAACTCTCGTCCAGAAAAATTGCCCACTGTCAGCGATTTTTTACGAGTGGAAAAAGACTCTCAAGGTAAGATTATTGAATTACAGGAAATTACTCCACCAGCAGTTAAATTTATTACTCTCCAAGAGGAAGAAAGCAGAATTGAAGGTTTACAACATCACGAGAATATTTTATCAGTAGAAAATTTATCGGTTAGATTTCCAGTTAAGGGAGTTTTCGGGCAAGTAAAGACCTTTTTTAATGCCGTAGATCAGATCAGTTTTGCCGTTAAACGGGGGGAAACTCTCGGTTTAGTCGGTGAGTCGGGCTGCGGAAAATCTACCTTAGCAAGGACAATTCTGCGCTTAATTCCTGCCACTTCTGGAGATATCTATTTCCGAGGAGAAAATCTCGCTAAATTAAACCCCAGCGATCCAAAATTAAGACTACTGAGACGGGAATTACAGATAGTTTTTCAGAATCCCTACAACTCCCTGAATCCCCGTTTATCCATCGGTAAAGCAATTTTAGAACCGATGGTTATTCATCATACCGGCGGCAATTACAAAAAGCAACGGCAACGAGTAGAATATTTATTAGAACGAGTTAAACTCGATCCTAATTGGTTTGATCGCTATCCCCATCAATTATCGGGAGGACAACGACAAAGGGTGTGTATTGCTCGCGCTTTAGCCTTAAATCCTCAGTTTATTATCTGTGATGAATCTGTCTCTGCTTTAGATGTTTCCGTGCAAGCGGGAGTCTTAAATTTACTCAAAGAATTACAGCAGGAATTTAATCTCACTTATATCTTTATTTCCCACGATTTAAGTGTCGTCAGATTTATGAGCGATCGGATTATGGTGATGAATAAAGGTAAAATTGAGGAAATGGGTACAGCTAACGAAATTATCAACTCTCCCCAAAGTGATTACACCCGTAAACTTATCGCTTCTATTCCCCAATTTACCCAAAGTCTTGCTAGTTAAGTAGCTGGTTATAATTGAATTAAAAATGGATTTTAGCTTCGATCCCCCCTTAGTCCCCCCTTAATAAGGGGGGTGCCGATCCCCCCTGCCCCCCTTGATAAGGGGGGTGTCTGACAACTTTTAACACCTACCTACTTAAAATTAGCCATCAAACCGAAAGGATTAGCTGCCTCTAATTGTGCCGATAAACCTAACAAAGTGATTTCATCAGCAGGTTTACCCACTAACTGAATTGCCACGGGTAAACCCTGACTATCAACCCCTGTGGGTAAAGCAATCGCGGGTAAACCACTCGCATTAGCAATCGGAGAAGGGGCAATCCAACTAATCATCTTATTAACCGCTTCTTCCGGTGGTAAATTTTCCCACTCAGCAATTCCGGGGGGTTGATGTAGAAAAATTGGCAAAAGTAAGACATCAAAATTATCAAACATCGCCACAATTTGCCGCGAAATAACGTGCATCTGCCGCACCGCTTGCAGGTATTCCCCCGCACTGCCAGAATTGTCCAATAACCATTGGTTAAGGGGACTTAATAACTCCCTGGGAATTGCCGCCGCTGCCGTCCCCGCTTGCCAAATACGGCGAAAAGGAGCGATTAAAGCCTGTAAATCGGGAGAATACTCCGTTAAGTGATGCCCCATACCCTCTAAAATTTTAGCCGTCTCGATCACAGCATTTTTATAGACGGCAGCCGCTTCGCCGAAAGGGGATATGGAAGTAGAAAAAGCGATTCTTAGGGGTTTTACGCCTCTCTGAGTGGCTTCTAGGAAAGAAAAGGGCGGATCGGGTAGCCAGTAGGGATCGCCCGTCGTATAGCCCGAAATCACGGTAAGCAGCGCCGCCCCATCTGCCACCGTCTTAGAAAGAGTGCCGTTAGTGGCGATACCGCTTTGAAATTCCCCCACCGGGGCATAGGAAACGCGCCCACGACTGGGTTTTATCCCCACCAAACCGCAACAACCCGCCGGAGTACGAATGGAACCGCCACCGTCGGAACCCTGGGCAATCGGGCAGAAACCCGCCGCTACCGCCGCCGCCGCACCGCCACTGGAACCTCCTGCGGTATAATCGCGGTTGAAGGGGTTACGAGTCGGCAAAAAACCCAGATTTTCGGTGTAGGGAAAGGAACCTAGCTGGGAAGTGGCAGTTTTGCCCAGAAGGATAAAACCCGCCATTTTTATTCTGGTGACGATTCCTTCGTCATATTGGGCAATATTTCCCTGTAAGGCGGCGATTCCGTAACTAACCGGCATTCCAGCGACGGCATTTAAGTCTTTAATGGCGGTGGGAACTCCAAAAAAAGGCGGTAATTCGGCAGTAGCGGCGATTTGACTTAATTGTTCCGTTTGGGCGCCCGCGGTGGCTAGGGCGCTTTCCCTGGCGACATGGACAAAACTACCAATTTGACAGTCAAATTTCTCAATTCTGTCGAGGTATAAATGGGTTAATTCTAGGGGGGAGATTTGTTTAGTGCGAATCAGTTGGGCTAATTCTAGGGCAGATTTTTGCAATAATTCATCACTCATGAGCGATCGAGTTAAAATAGGTAAGTGAAAATAATTATATTCGTTAGTGATGGAGATGGTTTTAAAGGAAAAAGGAAAAAGTAAAAAAAGGGACATTGCCGTAAAAATTTCCCTATCCCCTATCCCCCCTTGTCTTGGAAAATTATGACCCCACAGTTAATTGAAATTCTCTCGGCTGACGAAATTCGTCGCACTATTACCCGTTTGGCTTCCGAAGTTATCGAAAAAAGTGGCGATTTAAATAACTTGATTTTGATCGGTATCTACACGCGAGGAGTGCCTTTAGCTAATTTAATTGCTAGTCAAATTGAGAGCTTAGAAGGGGTAAAAGTTCCCGTGGGAGCGATCGATATTACCTTCTATCGCGACGATCTCGATCGCATTAAAACTCGCACTCCTGCTAAAACCAAAATGCCCCTAGATGTCACGGGAAAAACCGTGATTTTAGTCGATGATGTTATCTATAAAGGTCGCACGATCCGCGCCGCTTTCAATGCTATTATTGAGTATGGCAGACCGCAAAAAATCCGCTTATTAGTCCTCGTTGATCGTGGTCATCGGGAATTACCAATTCACCCAGATTTTACGGGCAAAAAACTCCCCACTGCAGCCGAGGAACAGGTAAAAGTTTATCTACAAGAGATTGACGGCAAAGATGGGGTGGAATTAATCAAATAAACAGAGGATTGGTAACTAATCCCCGGAGGAAAATAAACAGAATTGCCTCGATAAGTAGGTAGGCGTTAAAAATTATCAGACACCCCCCTTATCAAGGGTAGGGTTGATTCATGAATCAACCCTACCTTATCAAGGGGGGCAGGGGGGATCGAACCTAAAATCCATTTTTAATTTAATTATAACCAGCTACTTAATAGCTACAAAAATATCACTTCTTGAGTTTTTTTCCTGTTTAAAACACCGAACAAATTTAACCATCGAATCACCAGAGTCTGCTGAAGCTTTCACCCTCTATATATTTGCTAAATACAGAAATCATCTATTTTTAGGGCAAGGTAAAAGCAGCAATTACGGGATAATGATCGGAAGGAATAAGATTCAACCAACGAGAAGGATCGACTTTTGCCCAATCTAACTGCAAACGGCTATCATAATAAATTGTATCGATGGCTAAATAAGGGGTATCGGTGTAATTATTAAAGCTCATTTGTTCCGCTAATTCTAAATCGGCTAAAGCGTCCTTTAATTTAATTTCTGGCTGCAGAGGTTGAGTTAAAATCTGACGGGGTAATTGCTGAGAATTAACATTAAAATCACCTGTTAAAAACAGGTAATCTTTTGTTAAATCTAGTTGACAAAAACGCTCCTGTATGCACTTCGCACCTAAGTCCTTAGCTTGGTCGCTATAGTAATCGAGATGGGTGTTATAAAACTGTAAAGTTTGCCCCTCAAGAGTGCGAAATTTAGCCCCCGTTACCATGCGGGGATAAGGATTACCCCAAGCTTCAGTGATACTGCCAATAACATCGGGAGTTTCCGATAGCCAAAATTCGTAAATTTCTAAACATTTTAACCGACTTGGTTGATACAAAATCGCACAATGTTCATCTAATCCTGTTCTCCTGCGATCGCTGCCTAAACTTTGGTATTTTGGCAATAAACGGTGTAGATCCAATAGTTGATTAGCGCGAGCTTCCTGAGTACCAATTATATCGGGAGAATAGTGAGCAATTAAAGCCGCTACTGCTTCCCTTCTTACTCGCCAATTACCCTCATCTGGATCGGGTTTATCGTAGCGAATATTAAAGGACATTGCTGTTAGTTTCATAGGAAAATGGAGAATGAGGAAGGGAAGTAGGGAAGTGGGAATCGGTAGTGGGAAGTGGGAAGTGGGAAGTGGGAAGTGGGAAGTGGGAAGTGGGGAAGCTGTCTCATCACCCTATCACCCCAAAACCCTATCACCCTATCACCCTATCTCCTGAATACTGAATACTGACTCCTGACTGCTAACTCCTAATAATTAATTAGGGCTTGCTGAATAAATCTAAAAACCTTGTTGGGTAAGACTTTTAGACCTTTTGTCAATCAAAAAGTAATGGATATGGGAGTGATCGGGGGGAAATTTAGGCACTTTTTCCCTGAAA
This sequence comes from Microcystis aeruginosa NIES-843, assembly GCF_000010625.1. Classification (NCBI taxonomy): domain Bacteria; kingdom Bacillati; phylum Cyanobacteriota; class Cyanophyceae; order Chroococcales; family Microcystaceae; genus Microcystis; species Microcystis aeruginosa. The sequence continues at coordinate 4,220,001 of NC_010296.1, read as the reverse complement.
ATTAGGTAATTGGCCACCTCAAAACTGGTAAAACCCCACACCCCACACCCCACACCCCACACCCTGCCCCCAGGAAAAACTTTTTCAGCAAACCCTAATTATCAGGATTTTTTGGCAATCGTCCAGAAGGGAAAAGTTTGACTGGGATTGATGATAACTCCCGTGATGCCATTGCGAGCAAAAGCGTATTCCTTGGTTTGCCAAAGGGGAATATAGGGAACTTCATCGGCGAGAATTTCTTGAATTTTGCCAAAGATTTGCTTTCTTTTGGCTGGGTTACTTTCCCGACGGGATTGTGCGATTAATTGATTCATTTCTTGACTATAAAAAAATGAGCCTTGGCTTTGCGATCCTCCTTCTTCGCAGCCAGTTTCTGGGGAACCTTTAGCACAATCTAAAAAGGGATAAATATAGTTATCTGCATCCAAAAAATCGGGATACCAATTAGATAGGGCAGTGGTATAAAGTCCCTGGCTAATATTACGGAAAAAGGCCGCTCCTAGGATACTATTGGGTTCAAATTGAATCCTATTATCTAAATCCCGTTTTGCTAGAGCTTTCATCACTGCCGCCACGCTGCTGGAAGTGATCGATCCCGAGGAGTGCCAAACTTCTACAATTGCGGGTTTTTCTTGACTATAACCAGCAGCTTTTAGTAATTGTTTAGCTTGCTCTATATTATGGTTGCCATAGCGCTCTTTAAACACCGGTTGTGACTCGGAAAAAGTAGTAGGAATGAGACTAAAAAGAGGGATGCCTTGACCTTGTAAAATGCGCTCATTAAGTAAATCTCGATCGACTAGAGAAGCAATGGCTTGTCGCACTAAAATATTATTGGTGGGTTCACTTTTGAGATTGAGGCTCATAAAGTTAATTGCTGCCCCAGAAGATTCGATGGCTTGCCATTTTTCCTGCGCCGCTTCTGTGCGTAATTTTCTCACTTGAGGAGGGAGTAAAGATTGATAGGCAATATCCACCGCACCCGTCTGAAAACCGTTGAATAAATTGGCAGGATTCGAGAGATAAATTTGAACATTAACCCCCTTATTTTTGGCCGGTTCTCCCCAATAGCGATCAAAGGCTTCTAAACTAAAAGAATCGCTGGTAACTGCTTTTAATCGATAATGTCCCGTGCCGATAAATTCTTCAGGTTTAAATTTACCCTCGCCAATTTGATAAAATTTGGGTGAAACTGCACAGGCTCCGGGGTAAGCTAAAAGAGCGGGAAAGGCGGCAAAAGGTCTGGTTAGTTTAATAGTAATTTCGTCTTCTTTGGTAGCAGTGATTTTATCAATTGTATCCCGGAGAAGAAAGGAAGGTTCACCACCATTTTTGATAAATCTTTCTAGGGAAAACTTCATCGCCTCTGCGTTAAAAACCGTGCCATCATGAAAAATAACTCCTCGACGTACTGGGATAGTATAGGTCAAACCATCGGGGCTAATTTGCGGTAATTCCGTGGCCAGGAGAGGCTTTAAATTAGTGGTTCCTTCCGCGTAGGTGTAGAGAGTTTCACCGAGATTATAAATAATAAAAAGTCCTGCTAACTCATAACTATCGGCAGGATCGATCGAGCGTGGTTTTAGGGTTGTCCCAATTATCAGGCGATCGCTATCTCGTTGTGGTAAATTGGAATTAGTGGACTGACAGCCCACGGTCAGAAGAAGACAGAGGCAAAATAAACTTAAATAGCGGTAAAGTTGGCGTAAAGGTCTCATCGATGGCGATTAACGGCAGCTAGGTATCAATCAATCCTATCATTTTTGAGGATAATCTTTTCCCTAGGTTCCCTTAAGGAACTAGGTTGATTGCTTAATTGGTTAGTAAAAATTCTTCAATAACTGGACTGATTACCCGGACAATTAAATTAAATTTTCCGGTCGAGAATGGCAAAAACTTGATCAATTTGGCCAAGAAGAAGAGCCAGGGACGAAAAAGTGTTAAATGGTTCAGGATAGCTGGAGCCATGGAGGTAGATAAACAGGGGAATGGGTCAGATTTTTCAACCTAGATCAGGTGACAGCAACTAATTAGAAACTCATCTTCCTTTATAAACCTCTTGCATAATTAATTTTTCAGAGTTCAAAAACGGCAGAAATAAGGATTAAATGGCATAAAGTCTATAAATAGACCATTTAACTGATTATTATTCATTCTTAATTCTCCTGACTCCTGACTACTGGCTACTGACTCCCAACCCTAACAACAATTTTTGATTTTTACAAGAGGTCTTATCAGCCATTTAGGTTAATCCCGTCCCTTCTAAACAAGCTCGATCGAAAATTGCCCCCGTGGTTGCTGCCGAGGCTAAACTAGCACAAAGAAGATTGGCATCAGTAAAATTTGTTCCGCGTAAAATCGCCCCGAAAAAAATTGCTTCCTCTAAATCAGTTGCCGACAGATCTGCCCCGGACAGATTAGCGCTAGTAAAATCCGCTTGGGTTAAAATCGCCCCGACAAAACTCACTCCCCGGCCATCGACACCGCGAAAATCCGCCCCGGACAAATCTAGATGATTAAAAACCGCCCCAGCTAAAAAAGCGCCGGCCAAACTTGCCCCAGTCACGATCGCATCGAGGAGAATTGCCCCGCGTAAATCGGCATTACGAAAATCTGCTCCCCTTAAATTTGCCCCGGTCAGGTCAGCACCGCGCAAATTTGCCCGTAAATTCGCCCCTGCTAGGTCGGCACCCGCTAAATCAGCCCCTGCCAAATTCATGCCCGCTAAATCTTTTATCTGACCCTGACGAATTGCTAATAAATCAATACTGGGAAAAGTCATGTTCAGCCACGGTTAAATACTGTAAAAATATCTTAGAATATTCGTAAACCTTTGTTAAGAAAACGCTCCATGTCCCTAGAGCTATTATCCCTAGAAAATATTGAAGAAATCGCCCACCAATACGGATACTGGGCAGTATTTATCGGCATCACCCTCGAAAATACCGGGATTCCCATCCCCGGGGAAACCATCACCATTGTGGGCGGCTTCCTTGCCGGTAGCGGTGATTTGAACTATTGGTTAGTTTTAGTCAGCGCAATTACAGGAGCAGTTTTAGGCGATAATTTTGGCTATTGGCTCGGTCGCGCCGGGGGTTGGCCGTTTTTGTTAAAAGTTGGCAAATTCTTTCGGATTCCACCTCAAAAACTAGAATTAGCCAAGGAACAATTTAGTAAAAATGCACCCCGGGCGGTCTTTTTCGGTCGCTTCGTCGCCCTGTTAAGAATCTTTGCAGGTCCCATGGCGGGAATTGCCCGAATGCCCTACGGTCGCTTTTTCCTCTGTAATCTCGGTGGAGCAACGGTGTGGGCGACGATTATGGTGACATTATCCTTCTTTTTAGGCCGTTTGTTCCCCTTGCACCAGTTAGTCAGTTCTATGGCTCGTTTTGGTATCTTGGCTTTAATTATCGTCCTGGCCTGGACAATTATCCACCCCATCCTTGAGTCACGGAAAACGGCGGTTTAAGTCCAGAAGAAAGCGGTTATCAGAAATAACCGCTTCTGGAATTTTCCAAGAATCTCTTTAACGTTCGCGGCGACCGAAATTTTTGCGCTCACCGCGGCCACCACCGCCAAAATTATCTTCTTTGGGACGAGCTTTGTTGACTTTCATCTGTCGTCCCATCCATTCGGCCCCGTCAAGAGTTTCGATCGCTTTTGCTTCTTCCTCATCGGAGGACATTTCCACAAAACCAAAACCGCGCATTTTACCCGTTTCCCGATCTACGGGCAAGTAAACGCGACTAACTGTGCCGTATTCAGCGAATACCTCTTTCAAGTCATCTGTCGTGACGTCATAAACCAGATTACCAACGTAAATCGTCATGGATTGTCTCCCAATATCACAGCCATTTCGAGAAGGAGATCGGACACAACCCAGTCAAGGCCATCAGGGAAAAACCGCTTCTGTTTGAAACCAATGCTGCTACCGAACCTAACTACTCTCTCTAAACTAGCATAGCTGATCAGTGATCGGTGATCAGTAGGAGTAGGGAGTATTAAGTGAGCAGTATTATAGCGTTTTTCAGTCTGCTGAGGTACAAAAGTTATGGGTTTTAGGCAAAAGGCAAGAGGCAGAAGGCAAAAGGGAAGAAAAATAGGTGTACCTCACTAGCTTAGGAAACCCTATATATGGCAGTTTTCTGCTTTCCTTTCACTAGAGTTCTTGCATAATTAATTTTTGAGAGGGCAAAAATCAGAAAAATAAGCATAAAATTGCATAAAATAACCAAATAGAGCATTTAATTGATTAATGCTCATTCTTAATTCTCCTGACTACTGACTACTGGCTCCTGACTCCTCACCTAAAGGAAGATTTTTGATTTTTGCAAGAGGTCTACTGATTACTGTTCACCGATAACTGATTAGGGTAGCCAAGGATATTGACTAAAATCGGGGGGACGTTTTTCGAGGAAAGCCTGTTTACCTTCGGCTCCTTCGGCGGTCATATAGTAGAGTAAAGTGGCATTGCCCGCTAACTCCTGTAAACCCGCTTGACCATCACAATCAGCATTAAAAGCCGATTTTAGGCAGCGAATCGCCAAGGGACTTTTTTCGAGAATTTCTAAGGACCATTTAATCCCTTCCTGCTCTAATTCCTCCACCGGGACGACATGGTTAACCAAACCCATTTCTAAAGCTTGTTGGGCGTTATACTGCCGACAGAGAAACCAAATCTCGCGAGCCTTTTTCTGACCGACCACCCGGGCCAGATAACTAGAGCCAAAACCGCCGTCAAAACTGCCCACTTTTGGACCGGTCTGGCCGAAAATGGCGTTATCCGCCGCTAAGGTTAAATCACAAACCAAGTGCAAAACATGACCGCCCCCGACCGCATAACCTGCCACCAGCGCGATAACTACCTTGGGGATGGAGCGAATTAATTTCTGTAAATCCAGCACATTGAGCCGGGGTACGCCATCATCGCCAATATAACCCGCCTGACCGCGCACCGTCTGATCGCCGCCGGAACAAAAAGCATATTTGCCGTCGCTGTGGGGACCTGCACCCGTGAGCAGTACCACCCCAATGCGCGCATCCTCGCGAGCATCACAGAAAGCGTCGTAAAGCTCAAAAACTGTCTTCGGACGGAAGGCATTACGCTTATGGGGGCGATTTATAGTGATTTTGGCGATTCCCCCCCATTTATGGTAAAGAATATCCTCGTAGGTTTTGACGGATTGCCATTCAACGGTCATAGTCTCGGTTATCGGCACAGCTTTTTTACCTTACCTCATTTTGTCCCCCACTTTGAAGCCTGGAGCGCCAGAATAAGGGAATGGATAGTTGACCGAAAAGGTTTAAAGCTGATTCCCTTCTTGATGTTTTCTGGGTATTTACTCAAAATATATTGATCCTATTTGTTAACTTTAAAGAGGTAAAAAATATGAAGACAAGTAATAAAACTAAGCCGGAATCATTAGAGTTTTATTTGGGGTGAAAATATCCAATAACAATTTATCCTGATGATGACGGGGGATATGTATCAGAAATTAAGGATCTTCCAGGATGTTTCACTCAGGGAGAAACCATAGAGGAAACCTTAATCAGTAAACAGTAATCAGTAATCAGTAATCAGTGAACTGATCGGTAACTGATCACTGAAAACTCATATCTGATAACTGATAACTGAATTAAAGCCATTCGATTTCTTTAGCTTTTTCGGGTAGTTTAGCCGTGGCTTGTCCTTGGCTGCGGGACTGAAACCCAATTAAATCGAGGGGAGTAGCCAATAAATCTACTAAATCTGCTTTACCAAACAGTAACTTGAGAGTATTTTTTGGTAGCTCTTTTAATAACCAACGACCGAGAGTAAAAAATAACTCTTGATTGGTTAAAGGTCGCATCAATTCGACACCATACAATTCGTGAAGATAGCGATTCGAGCGCCCGTAACGTTTTAATTGACTTCTTAAGTCTTGTAAGGTAGAACGATGACGATGGTAAATAATTGCCTCTGGTGCGTAGGTTAATTGCCAGTCGGTTTGTTGTTGAATACGCCAACAGATATCGGCATCACCACCGGTAGTTAAATAAGGACGAAATAAACCAACTTTTTGAAAAGCTTCTCGACGAATAGCGAGGTTAGCAGTTTGACCGTAGGGACAAAAAGAATGTTCTAAAAGAAATTTTGGTGACATAAAGTGACGACGTTCCGCATAATTTTCCAAGCAAGTGGAACCAGTTAAGGCAGCAATTTCACCCACTACCAGACCGATCCTAGTATCTTTAAAGGGTTGGATCAATTCTGTCAACCATTGCGGTGCGGGACGACAATCGGCATCGGTAAAGGCCAGAAAAGGATAACGAGCGCTTTTGATCCCTTTGTTGCGAGCAGCGTAGGAGCTTTGTATCTGATTTTCGCTTAAAATGATCAGTTTCAGTTCCCTGTGTTCTTGTGCTGCCTTTCCTAATAATTCTGCTGTGCGATCGCTACTATTATTATCAACTAAAATATATTCAACTAATTGACGGGGATAGGTCTGTTTGGCTAAACAATCAATGAGAGGGGGTAGATCTTTCTCTCCGTTATAAATTGGCACGATCACGGATACTTCGGGAAAGAACTGTAAGGTAGTTGACATCGTTGGAGTCCAATAAACGGGGGACGGTTGAACTATTCGCTACAATACTACTATAATCAATAGCAACAAAAAGCAAGTCTATCGTCAATTATTTTAGACCAACGATGAAAAGTTTCTTCCGAAAATTATTTTTCTATGTGGGTATTCTTTGGCTCTCACCCTTAATCATTGCTTTTCAGGTAGCTAACAATCGAGAACTTATCTTAGGTGATGTGCGGCGTTGGGTAGAGTTATTAGGCCGGGAAAAAAGAGCAGATTGGTTACAATTGTTAGCTCTGTGTCTGGAGGCAAAAGAATTTAGAAATTTATATTATTGTCGTCTTTTTCAAGGTGGTTCATTCAGCCGTTTTTTTATGTATATTCTTAGGTTTTTCTATCGAGAAAGTTCCTATTTATTTCTAGATTCTTCCTGTTCGATTGGCAAAGGATTATTTATTCAACACGGTTTTAGTACGATTGTTATGGCGGATTTGGGCGATAACTGTTGGATTAATCAACAGGTAACAATTGGCTATAAAGATAAAAGCGGTCGCCCCAAAATTGGCAATAATGTCAGGATTACCGCCGGCGCTAAAGTCTTAGGAAACATTACCATCGGCGATAATGTCACCGTGGGCGCAAATTCAGTGGTAGTCAAAGATGTTCCACCTAATTGTGTGGTGGTGGGTATTCCCGCTCGTATTATTAAACGGGACGGCGTTAAAGTAGATGAAAAATTATAAACGTTGACTTAAAATATATTCGGCAATTGCCAGATCTCCCGGAGTCGTAATTTTTAAGTTAGTTTCTTCACCGACGACAATTTTGACGGGAAAACCACATTTTTCTAATAAGGCGGCATCGTCGGTGACTTCCCAATCTAATTTTCGGCCTTGTTCATGACATTCTTTTAATAATTTTACCTGAAAACCCTGGGGCGTTTGGGCTGCCCACAACCGCGAGCGATCCGGTGTATCCTCAATCCAGCCCTTGCTATCGACAATTTTAATCGTATCTTTCACCGGAATCGCCGCAATGAAACCCTGACAAGTGGCTAAAGCGGCGGCACAGCGATCGAATAATTCGGGAGTGGCTAAACAGCGCGCCCCATCGTGAATTAAAACCGTCTCAGCCCCCTCTGGTAGGGCTTGTAAGCCATTGTAAACCGATTTTTGTCTGGTTTCGCCTCCTTGGATGATTTGCACGGGTTTAAGGGCATTTATAGGGGTGATAATTGCTCGGATCTCCTCAAAGTCTTCCGGTTGTGCCATGATGCCAATCCAGATAATTGCCCTCGATTCCATGGCAGCCAGCAAAGTCCAAGCCAGGAGCGGTTTTCCGTGCAGGGTGAGCAGTAACTTATTGCGATCGCTGCCCATCCGTTTACCCATTCCCGCTGCTGGAATTAACAAATACATATTTTTTTCAGGTAAAAAGTTAAAAAGATTCAGGAAAGAGAATTCAGTGGACAGGAGTGGGGAGGCACAATTATTTGTAGGATGGGTTAGCGGTAGCGTAACATGAGCGGGCGTTGGGTTTCATGCTTCAACCCAACCTACGTTCATCTTATATTTAATTCCACCCACCCACTTAAGTGATTTCAATTAAATTGAAGATAGATTTGGTCTTTGATCCCCCCTTAATCCCCCCTTGATAAGGGGGGTATCTGACAATTCTTAACACCCACCTACTTATTAGTCAACAGTAAAAACTATGCCTCTTAAGAGAATAAATCGAGGGGAAAGTGACCATAAGTACCGACTAATTGATCATTTTCTGACTGACAAGAAACCAGGACACCGCGATAGGTTCCCGTATAGGAATCGAGATAGGAAGCTTGTCTTTGGGTATTGTATTTAATATACACCGCTCCCTGTTCTGGGTGGTCTTCTGGGAGACTATTAGGTAGGGGGTATCCCAAGGCTTGTAGATAACTTTTCAGGGCTTTAAATCCCTCTTCATTGTTATCGGCACAGATACCTAAATTAATTGATTCCGAACCTTGGTTAACTAATAAAATTGCCTGTCTTAGAGCTTCTTCTTCTTCGGGGGATTGGGCAATTTTTAGTTTAATACATCCATATTCTTTTAGGAGTTTCAAGGCTTCTTCCATAGACATGAGCGGTTAGATAGGCGGGGCTAAAGATAAAAAATAAGCTGGTGCTGCTGTCCTTAACGACAAATTCCCAAGAAAAAAAGCCCTAAATCATTGAGATTTGGAGATAGGAAAATTTTGCATTGGTCTTAATCGTAAGCCTGGCAATCCCGATCATATCAGGTTGGGGACAGGAAAATTTATCGGGCTTGTTCGATCGCTCCGGGTTGTGCGGGCATTTCACACTAAATCCGGTTATTAAAGAATGATTATTTATTCCCCCTATTGCCCATTGCCTATTGCATGAGTGCCTGTCCTGATATGTAGCCTATGCTCAACGGATTTAGTATCACTCACTGCGTTTTGATAGCCAAAGTAAGCACCTATAATAATTCCAGCACCAAAACCGATCGCTAGGTAAGGCAAAATTATCCTGAGGGGAAAAGAGGAGTGTCTCCGATGAGATGGAAAAAATCCCTCACCAGTGGCCACAATATTCTCAGCAGCTTCAGTGAACTCCTCCGGTTTCTCTAGGGCTTTTTCTTCGGTTGTTTCAGAGTCTTCCAAAGCTTCTGGGGCATCTTCCGGGTCATTTTCGGCGATTTCTGCGGTTATTATCGGCAAAGAGTTTAATTTGGTGACAAGATTGACGATTAAATCATCTTGACTCAGGGTTATCGATTCTTGCCAAGCGGGGATATCGGATGCCTCGGTCATACCGTAAACGATCACTTGTTCTAATCCATCGATGCCCAAGCTTTTGATTTCTGCCGACAAAAAAGGTAATAACTTGTGTTGATTGGGTATATTTTTGGATTGAACTTTTAGAGTCAGGGCATTTTCTTGCGGGGTGGCTTCAACAACCTCTATTTTTCTGGTTAAGAGACTTTGGTTAAGTAGAGCAATAATAGCGGCTGGATACTGGAGTTTAGCGGCATGGATAAGTTGTGCCTGATTCATGACCTTGAGGGGCTAAGGAGGGTATATTATAATACTATAGTCATTTCAGATAAGTCTGATACACTCTAGACCGATGAAAACCTTATGAACTCTGGCATTTATATTCTCAATCTTAATTGAAATGACTATAAATCCTGTGGAAAAGGTATAGGAAAGTGGGTGAGTGCCGGAGCAGGGGGAAACAATCCATAACTGGGTTTTTAAAGTTGAATTGGGACTTAATCATGCTATTAAAAACCGATTTGGTATCGGTCTGTCCATCCCTGCCCCCGGTGCCACTTAAATTTCCGCCACGGCTCTTTCGATTAAACGACGAGCCAGGGTTTGAATACCGGTATGTTCATAGTAATTGGTGGTCATATCGAGGAATGCCCCAACATATACCAATTTATCGGCAGAAAAGTCGATAAATCCCTGAATTTTGCTCAATAATCCCTGCTGGCTCAAATCGCGCTCGCTGACAAAACCACTCATCCAACCTTTAGTCGAGTCGAAACTTTGACCGATAAAGTCTAATTTTCTGGCAGTATTTCCCCCCGGAATCAATTCTTTAATACTGCCGAAAGTGGAGTTAGATTCTAAGTCTTCTGGGTGGAGAATGCTGAGGGTGGATTCCACTTTGCGGATAAAACTGCCCCCCAGGGGAATTAAACCATCCAAACAAACTAACGCCGCCATCCGCATTAGGGATTCGCCGCTATAATCTCCCAGAGAAGTGACGAAATCCCCGATACTATCCCCCGGAATGCCATTGATTTGACAAAAAGCGACTAATTCGGTCACTAATTTCAAGGTTAGATCGATGGTTTGCGCTTTTTCGGGGGCAGGGGTTAATTTTTCGATTAAACCGCCCATGAGGGGAATTTTACCACCGACGGCATTAGCAAGAGAGGCGGCGGCTAGGGCATTATCGGCGCTGTCGATGGTTTGGTAGAGCCAGAGCGCCCGTTGATAGCCCTGGGATTTATCATTAAACAACCAAACGGCTCGATCGCCAATCTGTTGGATCATGCTTTCGTCGGTTTCGCCGGTGACTTTGATAATCGTATTTTTAAACCCGACTAGGTTATCCCACTGTCCCGGCACTACATAATCAAGGGTTTTGAGAACTTTGACGGTGAGATTATTCGTCGGTAATTCGTCCACCAGTTCAAAAATTGGCTTACTCACGGATGTCTCCTTACTTTAACTTTGCTAGACCATCTAAATCGAACTTAGCTAACCAAGCCTGGCGATCGCTGGCAGCAAAATCTGGCTCCCGCGATAAAACCTTGACTTGATAGCGATTATTGACTAAAACGGCGCTGGCGGTTGCACCCTGTTCCACAGAGGGAAAACCTTTAATTGTGGTTTGACTGTCTTGGAATTTATTGGCCGCGGTGGGATTATTGCTGATGTCAGATATGGCTAACATAGCCAGAACTTTGCCATCTTGCTTCAGTTTTGCCTCAGCAAAGCCTTTTTTCTCCTGGGTATAGACGCGCTCGTATCCTCCCCCAGAAGGCGGGAAAAACCGATTAAAACTGCCGCCAGAGGTGGATTCTTTCACCACTGCCGCCGCCCCGCGAGCGGTACTTTCTTGTTGCGCTTGGTCAAATTGTGAGGGAGCTTTAGCACAGGAAGTTACTAGCAAAAGTACCGCTAATACCCCTGCTATCAAGATTTTGCCAAATCGAAAGCTCATAGTTATCTTAATTAAAACTTACTAATGTTTGTTTGTAGTATATCTCTCGCTTATTGCTGATTATTGTTAAGTTTTTCTAGATTATCTCACACCAGACCGAAAAAAAACAGAAAATCAGCAAAATTCGAGTCAATAACGAAGGCAGGAGGCAGTCCCGATGAAAAAATTTTCACCCCCACAGATGAAAGAGGTTTCCTTCCCTACACCCCACACCCCACACCCTACACCCTGCCCCCAGGAAAACCTTTTTCGGCAAACCCCAGCTACAGTCCCGCAATTGCCCCTCGCGCCATAGATGCGATCGCTTGTTCCGTGGCCCGGGGTAGATGATAATATTTACCCCCAGCTTTTAGGGCTAATTCTTTGGCAAAACCAGTGGAGACGAATTTTTTCTCCGTATCGATAACCAGCAGTTTAATGCCTAAAGAGCGAATTTTAGCGGCAATATCGAGCAGTTCTGCCTTAATATCGGGTTTTTCACCCTCCGGAATCGGTTCGCCTAAAGATTTCGCCAAAGGAATATTACTTCTACCGTCGGTAATCGCCACAATCACCACTTGACCGATATCCCCCGATAAACGGGCATTCATCCCCACATGAACCGCTTGGGTTAAACCGTGGGCTAAAGGGGAACCGCCACCACAGGGCAGGGTTTCCAGACGTTTTTTCGCTAGGGTAATCGATTTGGTCGGTGGCAATAGTACATCTGCTCGCTCACCCCGGAAAGGAATCAGGGCAATCTGGTCGCGATTTTCGTAAGCTTCCGTTAACAGACGCATAACCGCACCTTTGGCCGACTGCATCCGATTCAGGGCCATGGAACCGGAGGCATCAACCACAAAGACAATTAAAGAACCGGCCTTGCGGGCCAGCCGTTTTGAGCGCAGATCCCCTTCTTCTATAATCACATGACGTTCGGGATTTCTTAAGCGACGGGCTTTTTGATAGGGGGCAGCCGCCCGGAGAGTGGCATCGACGGCGACTCTTTTCACCTTGCCCCGGGGTAACATCGGCTTAATATAACGTCCTCTATCTTCCGAGAAAATCAGGTTACGCGCCCCCGATTTCCCCTGACGCTGGGCCATCTGGGCAAAATACAGCACACTGGGATCCAGTAAAACCCCTTCCGGGTCGAAAACAAATTCTTCTGGCAGATTATCGGGCTGTTCCGGCTCTTTTTCTTCCTCTTTCTCCTCCTCTTTTTCTTCCTGTTCCTGCTGGTTTTCGTCTTGGGGCGGTTCCGGTGGTGGCGGTGGTGGCGGTGGCTGTTGTTCCTGTTCTGGGGGTGGCGGCGTAATCAGCGATCGAGGTACAATAACTAATTCGACGGCTCTTTTTAAGTCATCGGCACTGACTAAATCCCGACCTTCTAAAGCGGCGGCGGCCTTGGCTACTCTCACGGCAAAAATCTCGGCGCGATGACCTTCTACCCTACCGCGCACCGCTTCCTCCACTAGATAACTAATTTGTTCGGGTTTAATTTTTACCTCTTTTAACCATTCCCTCGCCAGAATAATTTCGGTTTTTAGATCATCGATTTCTTGGGCATATTGGGCGATAAAAGCGCTGGGAGAAACAGCATACTCGATCGCCTGATTGACGGCGGTTACTCGTTGGTCTAAACTAAGGACACCATCGGCGGAAAGGGCAATGGCAATTCTATCTAATAAATGGGTTCGTAAATCCCCTTCTTCTGGGTTATAAGTAGCGATCAGGATTGGTTTACAGGGATGTTGAAAACTGATGCCTTCCCGTTCGATTTGGTTACGTCCTTCGCTTAAAACTGTGAGTAATTGGTTAGCAATTTGGTCATCAAGTAGATTAATTTCATCGACGTAGAGAATTCCCCGATGGGCGCTGGCTAATAAACCGGGTTGAAAGACTGGTTCCCCCTGTTTCACCGATTCTTCCACATCGACGGAACCCAATAAACGATCCTCGGTGACTCCTAGGGGAATCTGCACGAAAGGGGCCCGGATAACTTCCGTGGCGACCTCTCCACTGCTATATTCTTCTTTAGTGCGATCGTCCCATTCGTCGGCATTATTGGGATCACAATTAAAGACATTACCTGCGATAATTTCGATCGGTGGCAGTAAGGAATGTATCGCTCGCGCCATGACTGATTTGGCGGTTCCCCGACGACCGGCAATTACCACACCCCCCAGGGCGGGATCCACGGCGGCTAAGAGTAGGGCTAATTTAATCGCTTCTTGGCCGACAACGGCAGTTAGGGGAAAATTGAGGGTCAGAGTGGGCATAGATCTAGATTCAGGCGGCCAAATTCTAGTGTAAAACAGAAGCTCCCGGGTCCGGCACTTTTCCCTTTTTGATTCCCGAACCCAGATTTTAGCTGCATCTCGATCGAGTTCTTTCTCCCCGAACCGATCGAGAAGTTACTGGGTTAACCACAGAAACCAAAAACCTACCTAAAGCTTTTTAAAGTTACTCATTTCTGTAGCTAGATAGCTAAAATAAGTAACTTGGCTCTTCTCGACTTTGTGTTATAACCCACATTCCGCACCCTAGTCGTTGAAATCAAAAGTTGCTCTAGCCCTTGTATAGTAAGACTTTTAGCGATTACTAAGAATTATGAAGTGTCACACTCTAGTCAGCGATCGCCAGCTTAATGAGAGTTGATCTCAATAATTTGGTATCAGAGCTATCAGATTTTTAGGGCTAATTGTGCATCTGCTGGGCAAACAAATTAGCCTGTAATTCAGAGCCGGCAATCGTTTTGACGATTTAGATAAAATTTTCAATGTGACACTTTAGGGTGCGGAATGTGGGTTATAATTTTTGCTTATAGAATCGTGAAATGCTTATCGGGCAACACTTTTAGGACTATTTTGTCGAAGAAACTATCAGTATAGACCTCGTTTCCACACAGAAACCAGAAGAGCCGTAACTTTTGCCACCGATAGATTTTAAGAAGGTTATCAGGTATAATGAAGATATGAAGCTAGTTGAACGTCATATTATCAGTCAAAACCATCCCTTATGGTCAGAAATAGACCATTATGCCTTTTTGTCAAAAAATTTGTTCAATCTAGCTAACTACCATTATCGCCAATATTTCTTTGAAAACTCCCAAAAACTGAGTTTTAATCAACTCTATCATCTGGTATCTAAAACCTCAGATTATTTAGCTTTACCCACGAAAGTGAGCAAGCAGATAATCAGAAGATTGGAGCAAGCTTGGGTTAGTTATTTTGCCGCTTTTAAAGCTTGGAAAAAACACCCTGAAAAATTTTTAGGAAAACCCAAAATTATTAAGTATAAGGACAAAACCAAAGGAAGGAACCTGCTGATATATTCTCAGGAATCAATTTATAAAAAACCTTTAAAAGAAGGAATTTGTCACTTGTCTATGAGCGACTTAAAGATTCCGACTTCCCGAAGAGAAATAATTGAGGTGAGAATTGTCCCCAAAAGTAGCTGTTATGTCATTGAAATAGTCTATGAAAGACGGTCGGAGACCACAGATAAACAAGAGATAGCTGGGGTAGATTTAGGAGTTAATAACTTAATGGCTGTAACTACAAATCAAACAGGTGTAGCACCTCTTTTGGTAAATGGCAGACCGTTAAAAGCAATTAACACCTTCTACAACAAACAACGTTCCCGCTTACAATCTCAACTGAAAACCAGAAATAATCAACCCTCATCTAAGAGATTGCTATTCCTAACCCATAAACGAAACTGTCGAGTAGAAAATTATCTACACACAGCCAGTAAAAGAGTAATAGATTGGTGTACTATTCATCAAATAGGGACGTTAATAATTGGGCATAATGAGCGGATGAAACAATCTCTTAATCTAGGAAAAAGGAATAATCAACAATTTGTCAATATTCCCCATAATAGATTAATAGAAATGTTAACCTATAAAGCTCAATTAAAAGGGATAAAAGTCATAATAACTGAAGAATCCTATACCTCACAATCCAGTGCTTTAGATAGGGATGAGTTACCTAAATATGGTGAAGAAAAACCATTATTTAAGGGAAAAAGGTTAGCTAGGGGACTTTATAAAATGGGAACAAATCAGTTGTTAAATGCCGATGTCAATGGGGCATTTAACATCATTAGAAAAGTAATTCCTGATGTCATTGACCAGGGAATAAAGGGTTTGCCGTTTAACCCTGTAGTGCTTGACCCACTTGTTAGTGAGCCAGTCGAACTACGAATGACTAAGCTTTCAGGCTTTTAAGTAAGTTTGAGTAAGTTTAGTTGAGCGGTTAATCTAGGATTAGCTCCTGATAACGGCTGTAGAGAGGACAAAAATATGATAGCGACAATAATCGATCGCCTTACGGAAACCAACCCGCAAATTATGCGAGAATGGCAAGGAAGATTAACCCCGAAAAATATCTCGATCGCCTCGATTATCTCCCTAGTTGGTCAATTATTAGTTTATTTATACTATCAAAATCTCTTGCCAGTAGCGGCGGGATTTAGTCGTTACTGTACCGCTAATCCCCCCAATAACAACGATTATTATCTCCATAGTGGGATTAAATACTGCATCCAAGACTTAAATGGTCAATGGATGATTATCTCCCGGTTATGGTGGTTAGATATCTTCACTTTTCTGAGTATTACCGGCATTTTCGCTCTTTTGGTGGTGGGAACCTATCAATTAATCGCCGATCTTTCCGGGGAAGAACGCCGGGGTACACTTAATTTTATCCGTCTGAGTCCCCAACCCGCCAGAACGATTTTTATCGGCAAAATTTTCGGGGTTCCCATTCTCCTCTATCTCGTCTGTCTTCTCGCTTTACCCTTTCACTTGGGAGCGGGTTTATTAGCAGGTATTCCCTTGTCGTTAATTTTAGCCTTCTACGCGGTTTTGATCGCTAGTTGTGCCTTTTTCTATCATGCCGCCCTTAGTTTCGCTTTAGCCACGCCATGGTTAGGGGGATTTCAACCCTGGTTAGGCAGTGCTACGGTCTTATTCTTTGTGTTTTATAGCAGTATTTTTACTTTATCGGGCCCTAACGGTCGTACCCCCTTTGATTGGTTAATTCTCTTTAATCCTAGTTTTGTCCTCCCCTATCTAGTTAAATCTACCTTTCTCCCCCCCGATGCGGTACGTTATCTAGGAATCTCACAAATCTTCGATCTGCGTTGGTACGGTCAATCTCTCTGGCAATCGGTTATAGTGGGTATTAGCTTAATTTTGCTCAATTTTGCCCTCTGTACCTACGGGTTAACCAGAATTCTCCAGCGTCGCTTCCATAATCCCCTCGCTACTCTTATTAGTAAACCCCAAAGTTACTGGATGATGGGCTGTTTTAGTGCTATTAGCCTAGGTTTTGTCTTCCAAACTCTGGAACCGAGCTATATTTTCGATAATTTTGTGATTCTTAGCGTTTTTGTGGCAATTTTTGGCTTGTTAATCCTTTTTGCCCTCACTCCCCCCCGTCAAACTCTCCAAGATTGGGCGCGCTATCGTCATCTGCAAGGAAAAAAGGGCATTAGTCTGGGGAAAGCTTTAATCTTTGGCGAAAAAAGTCCTTCTACCCTAGCCATGGCTGTTAACGTCGCTATTGCTATTTTATTCATCCTTCCCGCTATTTTTATCGCCCCTCTCGATCAATATAAACTAGCCACTGCAGCCGGGTTTCTCTTGGCAATGAACATGATTTTAGTCTATGCCGCTATCGCCCAATTATTGATGTTAGCCAGCACAAATAAACGCGCTTTGCTGGCAGCTACTAGCATCGGCATTTTGATTATTTTCCCCTTCCTCTGTTTTGCTGTCTTGAGAGTTAATCCCAGTCAATCTCCGCTTTTATGGTTTTTTACTTTTCTTCCCATTGCCGCTACTAAATACGCTACACTTCCCTCTTTCGCTTTAGCAATCTTCACTCAGTGGTTGGGTTTAACCCTCCTCGGATGGCAAATTAATCGGCAATTAAATCGCCTTGGTGCCTCGGCAACTAAAGCGTTAATCCCGGGCTGAAAAATGCCGACTCAAAGGGGAGATTAAATAATATCTCTGCCCACAATTCTCTCCCCTTGAGTGTCGGTTAAATTTTTTTCCCAAAAAGCTTGACAAAACCCCGCAACTTGACAGATAATTTCTTATAGAATGGGAATCCGTGCCAGCCTGCGACCCCCCTCTTTTCAGGTCAAATAAAGCCCAAAAAAATTAACCCCAAAAAGTAGGGGGAGTTAATTTCAGTTCCGGTGCTGATTAGGAGCATCTTTCAATTTGACAACGCCTATTGTAGGGCTAATTCATGAATTAGCCCTACACCTAGTGATTTCAGTTCCGGTGCTGATTAGGAGCATCTTTCAATTTGACAACGCCACATTTTTACCCCACCACCGATAAACTATCAACAATTAGCGAGGGAGTATAACAGGAGCCATTCCATTGATTATCGGCCCCCAGAGCGATTAAATTCTGCAAAGCTGTATAAACATTTCCCGTCACCATTGTATCTTTAACTCGTCCGGTGATTTTGCCCTTTTCTATGCGATAACCCAGATCGATATTGACAGAAAAATCGCCCGAAATATCCGCCCCATGACCTAAAATTTGGTCGATAACTAGGCCTTCGTCTATTTGCGAGATTAAATCCTCTAAAGTTCCCTCTCCCGGTGCAACGATTAAATTAACCAAATCTGGCAGAGGATAAACGCCTAAACTAGGACGAAAACCGTTTCCCGTCGGAGGAGTTTTTAATAATCTTGCCGTGGTAAGATCGCTATAGAATTCCTTAACTCTACCTCCCTCAATTAAAGATAAAAATTTAGTGGGAGTTCCCTCATCATCAAAGGGACAACTATAGGGTTCTCGCTGGGGTTGTTGGGATAAAGTCAACTTTTCTGACATCACCAATTGACCGATTTTATCACTCCAGGGCGAAGACTTTTCTAAGATCTGTTTCCCATTTAAAGCCATCGCCACCGTACCCCATAACAGGGTAACTGCATTAGCGGTCAATAAAATTGGTAATTTCCCCGTGGGACTATCCACATTATTGGCTGCCCATTGTAGTCGCTGCAATAACTGTTTAATTACCGTTTCGGGATGAGGAGTACTGCGAGTATATTCTCCATCATAAACCGCTAGAAAATCCTCCCCCCGTACCCATTCAATCCCCAGATAATAACTCAAAGCTGTATCGGTATATTGACAATATAAACCCTGAGAATTAACTAAACGGGTGATTTCCCGTTCACATTCCCATTCACCACTACAAATAACCTCAGGATAAACTTGGCGAATATGGCCAATCATTTGATTACCCATCTCGATTAAAGATTCTACCGCCACATCTTGCCCAATCGGGTCATAAATTGCCTGTCGTGGTGCCGAAAATTCGATTTCTTCTGGGGCATTGAGATAGGATAAATTTAACGCCGTTTCTACTAAAATTTCCGGTTCCACATCACCATAACCCACCGCTAACCCCGGACAACCCTCGCGCCATAATCTCAAGGCAGTTCCCACGGATTCGGAACTTTCTAACTGTTTGAGACGATTAGCCTCAAAAAAAACGGGATGGGAAAGGGAGGAAGATTGATAAACTTCGGCTGCCACCGCTCCCGATTTGAGAGCTAGTTCGATGAGTTGTTGCGGATCGATCGTCATGGTGATAGTTTTTGAGATAATAGCTATCTGATTATCTCAGGCCCCGGCACTTCGGCGCAAACGCTGCTAATAAGACTGCGGCGAGTTAAAAAATTTTTGCTTATTCATCAATATTTTTGAGCAAAGATGATCAAGTTGGCAATGAAGTTATCATAGAATCGATCGAGAGTCAAAAACATGGATACTCCCACCTAGAGAGGCCGAAAAAATGACGATTGCCAAAAGCGACGAAACTGCCACCTCTCCGGCACTGATAGAAGAAGATTTCGAGGACTTCTGGGAACCCCCCCCACCCCCCACAGACTTAATTTTTGATGATGGTGAACCCTTGGAAAGCAACCGACACCGCATTGCCATGAATGTGCTGATTCGCTCCCTACAGGAAGGTTACGGTGAGCGAGACGACTTCTACACGGGTGGCAATATGTTTATTTATTTCAGCCGCGAACAGGCGAAAAATCGCGATTTTCGCGGGCCTGATTT
The DNA here is from genome assembly GCF_000010625.1 of Microcystis aeruginosa NIES-843. Classification (NCBI taxonomy): domain Bacteria; kingdom Bacillati; phylum Cyanobacteriota; class Cyanophyceae; order Chroococcales; family Microcystaceae; genus Microcystis; species Microcystis aeruginosa. The sequence continues at coordinate 4,200,604 of NC_010296.1, read as the reverse complement.
CTTCGCTGTCCTCAATGTCGATGGCAGCAGAGAGCGACAGGGTTGGGTAATTTGGGAAGAAGAGGGACGTTATCCTGACGTTATCGTGGAATTAACCTCTCCTAGTACCGCGAGAACCGATAAAGTGCGAAAAAAAGCCATTTATGAGCGAACCTTCCGCACGCCAGATTATTTCATCTACGATCCTTTTGATGCCAATTCTTTACAAGGATGGCATTTAGGAGCAGACCAACGCTACCATTCTTTAGAACGAAACGAGCGCGGCTGGTTATGGTGCGAAACCTTAGGCTATTGGTTGGGAACTTGGGAGGGGACTATTGACCGAGAAACGGCAATTTGGGCGAGATTTTATGACCCGGAAGGCAATTTAATCCCCTTGCCAGAAGAAGCGGCCCAGGAGCAGGCGGCCGCAGCACAGGAGCAAGCGGCCGCAGCACAGGAGCAGGCGGCCGCAGCACAGGAGCAGGCGGCCGCAGCACAGGAGCAGGCGGCCGCAGCACAGGAGCAGGCGGCCGCAGCACAGGAGCAGGCGGCCGCAGCACAGGAGCAGGCGGCCGCAGCACAGGAGCAATTAAATGCTACTCAGCAAGCTCTGGAAGCGGAAAGACAGCGTTCTCAACGGCTGGCGGCTCGTTTGCGAGAAATGGGGATAGAGCTATAGTATAGCTGTATTTGTTTAGGTGAGGAGGTAAACTACTGGTGTTCCTCCTCGCTTAAAGTCGGTTAATTTCTCCTTTCACGGTTGAGGGAGCCTGCAATCCCAGCGTATTTGAAATCTAGCTCGACACCTGTTTGCTGCTGTGATTACCTTTTGACCAGTGGGTAATTATTGATCAGAGTTTTCTTTGATTCTTCCTTAAACAGTAAACAGTAAACAGTAAACAGTGAACTGATAACTGATAACTGATAACTGATAACTGATAACTGATAACTGATAACTGTCTCAACTAGGAAATTTATTTGGCACGACTACTTAGGGTTAGCTGAATAAATCTAAAAACCTTGTTGGGTAAGACTTTTAGACTTTTTGTCAATCAAAAAGTACCAGATATGGGAGTGGTCGGGGGGAAAATCCCTGGACTTTTTCCCTGAAAATTAGGTAATTTACCCGATGAAAATGGGTAAAACCCCACACCCCACACCCCACACCCCACACCCTACACCCTGCCCCTAGGAAAAACTTTTTCAGCAGACCCTACTTATACTTATATGTCTAATCTATCTTTGGGCGCGCAACCTCCCCTCGAATTTATCCCCCCTGACCTTAATTCCTTGCTTTTAAAGGGATGTCAAATCTTTTTACCTCTTTGGTTACAAACTCAAACCAACTTAAGAGAAATTTCCGCCGCCAATCTAGAAACTTTAATCACATTTTATCAAAAAAGTCAAGAGAAAAAAGTCCGTTTACTGCTTGCTTTCCGTCATCCCAGTATTAACGATCCCTACTGTATGGCCTATCTTTTGTGGAAATTAGTACCCAAAAAAGCCGAAGAGTTAGGAATAAAATTAAACAAGCCAATTCACGCTCATTTTATGTATGATCGAGGGATTCCTTTATGGGCTGGAGAAAGGGTAGGATGGTTATATTCTAAGTTAGGTGGCACACCAATTCAACGGGGAAAAGCCGATTTAATCGGATTGCGTTCGGCTCGTCATTTATTATTAGAAGGAGATTATCCTTTAGCCGCTGCTCCGGAAGGGGCAACTAACGGACATAATGAGCTTGTTAGCGCAATTGAACCGGGTATTTCTCAATTAGCTTTTTGGGGTGTGGATGATGTCAAAAAAGCTAAACAACAGCAAGAAGTAATTATTTTACCTATTGGTATTCAGTATTTTTATCTGACTCCAGTGTGGCAAGAAATCGAGCAAATTTTAACTAATTTAGAAAACGATAGCGGTTTAGAAACAACCCCGAATTCATCCCTAAAAGAAAAGGTTTTATACGAGCGTCTTTTTCGGTTAGGAGAAAGATTATTATCTTTAATGGAGGATTTTTATCGAGATTTCTACTATCAATCTTTGCCTGTAGTACCTGCCAATGGCGATGATCCAAACGAAACCCTAGCCAAACGTTTAGCCAATTTATTAGATGTGGCCCTACAAACCGTAGAAAAGTATTTTAATGTTTCTCCTAATGGTAATGTAATCGATCGCTGTCGTCGTTTGGAACAAGCAGGATGGGAACGTATTTATCGCCAAGAATTAAAACCCACTCATTCTATTTCTCCCCTTGAATTAGGATTAGCTGATCGCCTGGCCGATGAAGCTAATTTAAAAATGTGGCACATGAGAATTGTCGAAAGTTTCGTGTCAGTAACCGGTTATTATGTCAAAGAAAAACCCACCGTAGAAAGATTCGCCGAGACAATTTTATTACTCTGGGATTTAGTGACAAGAATTAAGGGAGGTAATCCCTTTTTTCGTCCCCAAATTGGTCAACAAAAAGCGATAATAACTATTGGTAAACCTATTTCCGTATCCGAGCGCTATGCTGATTATAAAAGCGATCGACGCTCGGCCGTAGCCCAATTAACCCAAGATTTACAAACCAGTTTAGAAAGTTTAATTATTCATCAGTAGATAATTAGGGTTTGCTGAATAAATCTAAAAACCTTGTTGGATAAGGCTTTTAGACTTTTTTGACCTCAAAAAGTCCCGACCCTTGCAGTGATTGAGGGGAAAATTCAGGTACTTTTTCCCTGAAAATTAGGTAATTGACCAGGTGAAAATGGGTAAAACCCCACACCCCACACCCCACACCCCACACCCTGCCACCAGGAAAAACTTTTTCAGCAGACCCTAGTATAGGAGATAGTACGGGAATCTGGAAAAACTCAATACCGAAAACCCTACCCCAGTCAGAGAATCTTTTATCTATCCTAAAAGTGTAGAGATAAACCAACATCTCTAGCGTCAAGAAAACTTCGGAGGTGACTTATATGGCACTTATACGTTGGGAACCTTTCAGAGAAGTAGAAAGCCTACAGAAAGAAATGAATCGCTTGTTTGACCGTCTTGTGCCGACTGATGTAGGCAATGGCGAAAAAATGGGGTTATCCTTCATCCCGGCGGCGGAAATGACCGAAACGCCAGAGGCAGTTCAGCTTAAACTGGAAATACCCGGTATGGAAGCCAAAGACCTCAACCTGGAAGTAACAGCCGATAGTCTGACCATTAATGGTGAAAGGAAATCGGAAATTAAAACCGAAGAAGAAGGATTTACCCGCACTGAGTTCCGTTATGGTAAATTCCATCGGGTTATTCCTCTACCGGTTCGGGTTGATAACAATAACGTGACTGCTGAATACAAAGATGGCATTCTCAATCTCACTCTCCCGAAAGCGGAAGAAGAAAAAAATAAAGTGGTGAAAGTGTCCATCAATCCTACCATTGCTCAATGATGTAGTACTCATTGTCTGGTCTTAAGCGAAAGAGTTAACCTAGTGTGATTAGACCAAAGCGGGAGTATCAAACCATACTTCCGCTTTTAGCTTCCTAAACCTTTAACTTAAAACTTCTAACACTGCTTGGGGTGATAATTTATCTTTAAACCAGATAACCTGAGCGGGTAGATTTTGAAATTTAACTCCAGCTTTTTCTAGATTTAACCGTTCCGATACGGCTAAAATTAGATTACTTGCTTGGGCCGATTTAACCTGTAAAAATTTCTTTTGTAGGTATTCTGGTCGCCAATAACCAACAATTTCGAGGAGAAAAACGCGACCATCGGGATGCACTAAACGGAAATCGGGAATCATCACTCCTCCGGGTAAAGGCACTAAATCCACTTCCCTTTCTAGTTGCCATTCAGTTTTTAACTGTAACCAACGTTTAGCGAAAGATTCCTCTAACATACTATCGTAGGGTTTACCTGGGGAATAGTGGGACACCAGACCACAGTTATCCTCTAAATTGAACTGTTGTTTTTTAATAGTGCCTGTATAGGAATCTTTATACTGTAATTGTGCCTTCAGATTCCAGTGAGTAACATGGAGTAAGGCAGGAATTAATTTAGCGATTTCAATGCCATAACGACTGTTAGCTTTAAATAAACTGGTGGGACCATCGATAGTAATAGTAAATCCCGTGTCGGCATCCCCTTCGATATAAGTCATTAAACGAAATAGTTTTAGATAGCGAAAGAGATATTTATATTCCCCCGGATCGTTGCGGTGGACGTTGATGATTAAATAACTGGCCCGATAAAAAATACCTTGAATTTGCGAGAGGTTAAAACGATGAATTAAGTTTTCGGGGGTGGGAGCATCAAATTGAGTGAGAATTTTATTCTCCGCTAAATCAGCATAGAGTCCTTTTTCTAGAGCTACTGGAAAAATTTCTTGATTTAATTCTTGGCTGAGTTGCTGGGCAATTGTTTGAAGAATTAGCGATCGATTTTGGGGAATAGGAACAAAGTTAGCCGCTTGTTCAAAAACTCTTTTTCTTAATTCCTGCGGTTCTAAGGGACTAATAATCTCAAAGGTGGCAAAATGATTGGTTAATAGGTGAGCAAATCCCCGTTTAATTTTATAATCGGGACTGTCTCCCTCCAAGATTAGGAGTTTTTGGCTTAATTCTCCCTTAGTTTGACCGATACTTTCCTGAAAACAGGTGATTTGTTCTTGAGCGATCATCAGATAATCAGGAGCGATCGGTAAGCGTTTGGGAATAATTGTCTCGCCATTTTGACGGGAAATCAATAAATCGGTCGGTAACATGGCAAGCTAGAGAAGAATAATCAGATGGGGAGAGGTGGGACGACAAGGAAAGGTCGAAACCCCAAAAATCCCCCGATTCTAACTATTTTGGTCGATATAACGCTCTAAATCCTCGATTACACGGGTTAATTCTGCTTCTGTGGTTAAGCGTAGGCGATCGTCACGAACCGTTAACAAAACTTTAGCCGAAAAAGGACTCGGATAAATATTGGGATTACAAAACACTTCCAGAAACACATCACCAGTGTGCTGATATTCCAGCGGTTTTTGGGGTTGGGGTTTACCCCCACTAGCGGCATTACTGGCGATCGCTTTCAGGCGCTCGAGTAAAATGTTAATTTCCCTTTGCAAATCCAGAGCAGCACTGGGACTGAAACGAAAAGTAACGGAACCTTGCAAGAGATTAAGAGTTAAAGGAATCATGGAAAAAATCAGGTTAAGAGAAAGCCTGAAGTCAATTATATTAATTTGGGGAAATTTGGGGAAATTGGGTTTTGGGGGATTGTTCAGTCATCAGTAATCAGTAAACAGTAAACAGTAATCAGTGAGGTTCTTCGTTACTTGGTCTGGTTCGATCGGGTGATCGCTAAGTAGGGTTTGCTGAAAAAGCTTTTCGGTGGTGGCAGGGTGTGGGGTGTGGGGTGTGGGGTGTGGGGTTTTACCAGTTTTGAGGTGGTCAACTACCTAATTTTCAGGGAAAAAGTACCTGAATTTTCCCCCGATCCCCGCAATGGCTGGCACTTTTTGAGGGGAAAAAAGTCCAAAAGTCTTATCCAACAAGGTTTTTAGATTTATTCAGCAGACCCTAAGTAGGTGGGTGGAATTAAATATAAGATGAACGTAGCGATTGTCTTAAAAGTCAAGGGGAATAAAGAAAATCTTTTGTACCCCAAATAGGCAAGACAAAGTAACGGCACCAGTCATCCGTTTTGTCAGCGATGAAATTGTTCGGAAAACTGGACTAAGCGGGTGCTTGCCAGCATTTATTATCACGAATCATGGCATTGAGGATAACCAGCAATTTCCTCATACAGGCAACTAAGGCCACCTTTTTCAACTTGCCATTGGTCAACAACCGTTCGTAGAACTTCCGAATCACCGGGTTATGACGAATGGCTACCAATGTGGCCATGTACAAGCCACAGCGAACCGAGGTGCGTCCCCCCGAAATCATGCGTTTACCCTTGTGCTGGCCACTATCGTGGTTGATAGGAGCGACCCCGACCAGCCGGGCAATCTGTTTTTCGCCAGAGTGTTCCCATCTCGGGTAATTCCGCCAAACATAGGGCAGATGAAACTTTGCCGATCCCTTTAACGGATTGTAAGATTTCATTTTTGCGTTGCCAATCGGCTTGCTGTTGGGCGAGGGACTGAATCTGCTCGTTGAGGCTTTCAATACGCTGTTGGATTTCCTCAATATGGGCTTTGATATCTAGTTGCACCGTCTCAGACGCACGACTGAGGCGGTTTTTCTCCGCCACCTGCATCTCCACCAACTGCTGTCGTCGTCGTACTAGGTCGCTCAATTGTTGGGCTTGGGGGGCAACCACGGGTTGGGGTTGGGGTTGCACGGCTCGTGCGAATTGAGCGATTACCTGTGCGTCCAATTTGTCCGTTTTTGCTTTCCCCAATGCCGTCGCAAACCCTTTGACCTTGCGGGGGTTGGCGATCGCTACCGGTATTGTGGCGGCTTGTAAGCCCGATACGAGTGCGCGCTCTAATCCACCCGTCGATTCCACCACCACCAAACTCGGTGAGAGAGGATGTAATTGTTCAATCAGCGATTGAACGCCAACGTCGCTGTTGGGTTGTTGCAAGGTCAGACCTTGCGGCAACACGTAGATATCTAGAACCTCTTTACTGACATCGATCCCTACCCATGTTTTTTCTTCTGTCATCGTTTATGCTGGGGTTAAGTTATTTTGTCCCTTTGGTAACTCGTCCTTGCGAATACGAGGTTAATCCTCCAGCGATTGTTCGAGCTTGTCTCATCGGGATGACGGCGTGGCTCCGGTGGCTACCCAACGGTGTCAAGCACCTCGGTTGAACTGGATGTCCACGCCCTTTTTCAGAATATAGGCACCCAAGCTACAAAGCGGTATTTTTTACCTAGGTTGGGACGGGTTGCCTACTTCTCAAGATACAAGGTTGGGTTGAAGCATGAAACCCAACGCCTAGGTTCGGTTCGATCGGGTGATCGCTAAATGTCTTTCTATATAATGGTTTCATCCCTTATAACCCCGTCCATTGCATAAAACGAACCGAAAGGCCATCAGTGAACTGAAAACTCACCACTGATCACTGATCACTGAATTTACCGACGCGGAACGAGATTAATCCGGCCCTCGTCCATTTCATCCATGAGTAACTCTAGGGCCTCGTAATCCACATCGGAAACGTAGCCAAGACGAGCGAGGAGTTCATTAATTCCGTTTTCGATTTCTGGCGTGATTTGACGATAATATAGGGCTTGTTCCACTAATTGGCGGATAGTCGGCTGGGTATCCACAATTTCCTTACTCTAGTTCAATAAATCTAGTTTCTGTATCCTGCTTTACTTTATTTCAGCAAAAATACCAGTATAATGCTGGGTCATCATCAGTCATTCGGGATTAGAGCTTAAACCTAACGACTTTCCCCTAGTATTTGCCCTAATAAGCCTTGATCACTGTTCCTCTTTACTCCCCGGACCATCAGGTTAACCTAAAAGTGGTTCCTTCCTAAAGGGGAAAGATTAAGAAAAGATTAATCTTTTCAGGAGAGGGAAAATATATCAAGACGAAGGTTGCAAAATCAGAAAGTTAGGACATAATAGCGGTATCTGATCTCCAGTTAAAAGGTTCATTTATGAATTTCAAAGCCCAGCCATGAAAAGTCCTGTAAAAGTCCCGGAAATTGCTCTATTTGAGCCAAACGGCTATATTACCGCCGCTAACGTCCTAGAATTTCAAGAGCAGCTCACCAATCTGGTTAACCGGAGTCGCTCTATCACTTTTCTCGTGGATATGAGTAGGGTGGAATTCCTCGACAGCGCTGGATTAATGGCTTTAGTTACTGCCTTTCGTCTGGCTCAAAGTCAAGAAAAATCTTTCAATATCTGTTCTATTTCACCTTCAGTCAAGATTATCTTTGAATTAACCCAACTAGACCGGGTTCTCTCGATTTTCCCTAGCCGTGCTGACTTTGATGCTGTTATCACCCTCCCCCAAGCGGCGTAAGCAGACAAAATAGGGTTTCTGGCCGTAATTTCTCGGCTGCACTCTCAATTCTACCAGTAAATCACCTCTTGACCGGACAGATTGCCATTTACATTATCGACTCCTCAAAACAACAATTTTTCTCAAGGAGAGGCATTATACTGTTGAGATGGCTCTCCTCGTTTTTGGATATTATTTCGGGGGGCAAACTAGCATACACTTGTTGGGAGCAGCTCACAAAAGGCTGTCTATTAAGAAATTCCATGACTTTAGTGATGACAGAGGGGAAGGGGGCCAAGATGGTAGATAGGTAATGAGTAGTAATTTCCTAGAATCCATGACAGTCAAAAATCTCCAGTATGCTTATTTTCCCGGTTGTGTCGCCCAAGGTGCCTGTCGGGAACTATATTTATCCACGGCAGCCCTGACGGAAGCTTTGGGGATTAATTTAGTCGAACTCAAAAAAGCTGCCTGTTGTGGTTCGGGAACCTATAAGGAAGATTCGCAACTCTTGGAAGATGCCGTCAATGCGCGCAATATTGCCCTAGCGGAAGCCCTCAATTTACCCCTGTTGACTCACTGTAGCACCTGTCAAGGAGTGATCGGTCATGTGGATGAGCGCTTGAAGGAAGCAAAGCATAATAATCCCAATTATGTTGAGGAAGTTAATAATTATTTACAGAAAGAACATTGTTCCCCCTACCAAGGTACGACGACGGTTAAGCACCTACTCTGGGCAATTGTCGGCGATTATGGCTTAGATAATCTGGCGGCCAAGGTGATTCGTCCCTTATCAGGCTTAAATTGTGCCAGTTTTTATGGTTGTTATCTCCTGCGGGCCCAGGATACTCTCCCCTACGATAATCCTTTTCAGCCGGAATCCCTAGAAAATGTCTTTCGGGTGGTGGGAGCAAATCCGATTTATTATCAAGGACGCACTCAATGCTGTGGTTGGCCCCTGTCCAGTTATGCCACCACCCAATCGTTCCAAATGGCAGGAAAACACATTTTAGAGGCCATGGCAGCGGGGGCCGATTGTTTAGTCACCCCTTGTCCTTTATGCCATCTTAATCTTGATTCCCGACAACCGGAAGTGGCAAAAGTGATCGGTCGAAGTTTAGGTTTACCCGTGTTACATTTTTCCCAATTAGTCGCTTTAGCGGTGGGAGTCAGTCCCGATCGTTTAGGATTAGATCGACACATCGTTTCCACCAAATCCCTCTTAAAGAAATTGGGGTTTTAGAACTCAATCAGGAGTGTTAGCAATGGATTGGTTAAAAAGAATTTTTGGCTTAGATAAACCGGCCGATGCCGCTAGTGCGATCGCGGGGAAAGCCGCTGCTGCGGGTATTCCCCCCGAAAGAGTCGGATTAGATGGAAAATACGACGAAAGCGGCCTAGCTAAACGAGTAGTTTTAGCTTTTGACGAGACACCGGATTTAGCTGATGAAGACAAATTGTGGGTCGCTCAAACTGGTGGTAAAGTTGTACTAAAAGGCAAGGTTTCCAATCAGGCGACTTTAAATAAAATGGTGGCAATTGCCAGTAAAGTCCATGGGGCAACCAGCGTCGATACCAGTCAAGTAACTATTGGGTGAAGTCGAACGGCTGTTAACCTCTTGTAAAAATCAAAAATTGTTGTTAGGGTTAGGAGTCAGTAGCCAGTAGTCAGTAGTCAGGAGAATTAAGAATGAATAATAATCAGTTAAATGGTCTATTTACAGATTTTATGCGATTTAATCCTTATTTTTGACGTTTTTGAACCCTCAAAAGTTAATTATGCAAGAGGTTTAATATTCCCCGTGCAAATTAACCACTAAAACCCAGAGGGTTTTTGCTAGGGTAGATAACCCCAAGACTGGCAATCGCCCCCAGCCGGCTGCTGTAAAATAGGAGGGATAGATAAAACTCAGGAGAAAAGACCCCAGTGCCGTACAACCCCGCAGAAATCGAACAGAAATGGCAGAAGATTTGGCAGCAAATGGGATTGGACAAAACCCCAGAAAACGCCGATAAACCGAAATTTTACGCCCTCTCCATGTTCCCCTATCCATCAGGCAACCTGCACATGGGTCACGTTCGTAACTATACTATCACCGATGTGATTGCCCGTCTGAAAAGAATGCAGGGTTATCGCGTGCTGCATCCCATGGGGTGGGATGCTTTCGGATTACCGGCAGAAAATGCCGCTATTGAAAGGGGAGTTCCTCCGGCAAAATGGACTGATCAAAATATTGCCCAGATGAAACGGCAATTACAACAGTTAGGATTATCTATCGATTGGGAAAGAGAAGTTGCCACCTGTTCCCCGGAATATTATCGTTGGACCCAATGGCTATTTTTACAGTTTTTTGAATCAGGATTAGCCTACCAAAAAGAAGCGGCAGTGAATTGGGATCCTATCGATCAAACTGTCTTGGCCAATGAACAGGTAGATAGTGAAGGAAAATCTTGGCGATCGGGTGCTAAAGTAGAAAGAAAATTACTCCGGCAATGGTTCCTAAAAATCACCGATTATGCCGAACAATTACTCACTGATTTAGATAAACTTACCGGTTGGCCAGAACGGGTTAAAACCATGCAGGCCAACTGGATTGGTAAATCGGTAGGTGCTTATTTAGAATTTCCTCTTGTTAACTCCACAGAAAAAATTGCCGTTTTTACCACTCGTCCCGATACGGTTTATGGAGTCACTTATGTGGTACTTGCTCCCGAACATCCCTTAACTTTACAAGTTACCACTCCCGAACAAAAATCGGCCGTAGAAACTTTTATTCAAGAGATAGCCAGCGAAAGCGAATTAGAAAGAACCGCCGAAGATAAACCCAAACGCGGTATTAAAACCGGAGGACTGGCAATTAATCCTTTTACCGGTGAAGAAATTCCGATTTTAATTGCTGATTATGTCCTCTACGAATACGGGACGGGGGCAGTGATGGGAGTCCCGGCTCACGACAGTCGCGATTTTAAATTCGCTCGGGAAAATAACCTACCAATTAAGATAGTTATTACTCCAGAAAGTGGCGAAATCGAGTTAAAAGATGCTTATACAGAAGCGGGAATTATGATTAATTCCGCTCAATTTAATGGACTGAATTCCCAAGAAGGAAAAACCGCTATTATTGATTATGCCACTGCCCAAGGTTACGGCAAAGCTAGAATACAATATCGCCTCCGGGATTGGTTAATTTCCCGTCAAAGATATTGGGGTTGTCCGATTCCAGTTATCCACTGTCCTAACTGTGGAACCGTGCCAGTACCTATCGATAATTTACCCGTTACTTTACCGGAAAATGTCGAATTTAGCGGTCGAGGTGCTTCTCCTTTAGCTAAGTTAGAAGACTGGGTAAATGTGGATTGTCCTCGCTGTGGAACTCCCGCAAAACGGGAAACGGACACCATGGATACTTTCATCGATTCTAGTTGGTATTTCCTCCGTTATACCGATGCTAAAAATGAAGATATACCCTTTCAATTTGAGAAGGTTAATGATTGGATGCCCGTGGATCAATACGTCGGAGGAATCGAACACGCTATCCTACATTTACTCTATTCTCGTTTCTTTACCAAAGTTTTAAGAGACCGAGGTTTAGTTAATGTCGATGAACCTTTTAACCGTCTATTAACCCAGGGAATGGTACAGGGATTAACCTACAAAAATCCCGAAACTGGCAAATATGTCCCCGCAGAAAATGTTATCTATAAAGAGGATAAATATTGCGATAAAGACACGGGAGAAGTTCTATCTTTCTTCTTTGAAAAAATGTCTAAGTCGAAATATAACGGCGTTGATCCTCTAAAAGTCCTCGAAAAATATGGGGCCGATACTGCCCGAATGTTTATACTTTTTACCGCACCCCCAGAAAAAGATTTACAGTGGGAAGATGCGGGGGTAGAAGGACAATTTCGCTTTCTTAATCGGGTGTGGCGTTTAGTCAGCGAATATATTGAAAATAAACCCAAGCAAGTCAAAAAAATAGAAACTTTCTCGAAAACTGACAAGGATTTAAGACGGGCAATTCACACCGCTATTAAAGAAATCTCCGAGGATTTAGAAGGAGATTATCAATTTAATACCGCCATTTCCGAATTGATGAAACTCAGTAACGCTTTAGGGGATAATAAGTGTTTTGCATCCCCCATTTATCGGGAAGGAATCGAAACCCTATTAATCTTACTTTCCCTCTTTGCTCCCCATCTTAGCGAAGAATTATGGCAAGCTTTAGGTCATAACCAATCAATTCACCTGCAACCCTGGCCAAAAGTTGATTCCACTGCCCTGATTGTGGACGAGATTACCCTTGTCATCCAAATTTTGGGAAAAACCAGAGGCACGATACAAGTTCCCGCTAGTGCCGATAAAAGCACCCTAGAAACCCTCGCCCTGGAATCAGAAATCGCCCAACGTTATTTAGAGGGTAAGGAAATCAAAAAAGTGATTGTTGTCCCGGGCAAATTAGTTAATTTTGTCGTGGTTTAAATGACAGCAATTATCACAATGGTAGGGAATTAAGAACCTTTTCAGTTATCAGTAACCAGTTAGATTAACACTTTCTATGAAAAACTATCGATAGATAGCAAAATAGAAACTATACAATTAGTATTGTCTGTAAATAAGAATAACCTATGGATATTGAATCAACTAAAGTTACTCCTGAAGAAATTGCCCAGTTTCGCGCTGAATTGGCAGACAATCCAAGTGCGATCGCTGCTTTAGATGCCGACGATATGGCGATTTATTTTTGCGTTTCTTGAGAAGGTAATAATAATGGAGTTAAGGCAAATTCTATAGCTTGGTCATTAGGCAATCTTCTAATTAAATCTAATTCTACTAATTTGTCAATAATTGGAAGTAATTCACTAAATTCTTGAACTTGCAACTTTTGTAAATCTTCTAAAGTAATATTTTCATCTGATAATTTATCCCTTTCTAGAATTAGATCTATCAACATAAAATCTGCTGGGGTTAATCCTGGCAGACCTCGCATTTGTTGGTCAGCATAAATAAATCCTTCTTCTAAGATTTGAGGTGTAATAGTTTCGGCATTTAATTCAGATGCTTTCTGTAAAATATAGCTACCTAAACGATTTAAATAACGCGGAACACCATTAGATCTCTCACACAACATCTTAGCTGTATCTGGTGTAAAAGGTTTAACTGCTTGGGGATCTTTTACCGAATATTGACAATCTTGAGAACGTACACTGTTAAGGTAATTAACCAGCATTTCATACATAACAGATTGTTCAAGAGGTTCTAATTTAATCGCAAAATCAAATAATCCTCTTTCACTAATTAAAATATCTCTGGTTAAACCCGAAGGATGACCAGTCAAAATAAACCATGCTCCTGATTTTAGCATTCCTTGAGCATTTAAAAGTAATTGTTTTACAGTTGCAGGATCTTGTTTATCCAAGTCATCAACAGCAATAATCACTCGCTCATATTTTTTTAATGCTCTTTTTAATAAGTCTTCAAAACTAAGTTCAGGAAAGAGTGGTTTATTAATATCAATACTTTTTTCTTTTAATTCTGCACCAATTCCTGCAATTCCAAATTTAGCTGTATTCTCTCGTTGTCTTAAAGGTTGGGCTGAAATTAATCCCATTTGATTTAAGAATTGTTGCGCCCATTCATCTTCTTTCATTTCCCGGGCTAAAGCAATTAATGCAATGGTAGCTAAATCTGGGTAATGATTCGGTAGTAGTGGCGTAGCTCTCTTGCTTACCTGGTATGAATTGTGTAAAATATTTATTAATAAAAATAATTGGCTCGAATCAGTCTTTAAACCTCTAGCTTGATCATGACTTTTCTGATAAATATCTTTTTCTGGCTCCTGTCTGGCTTACTGAAATATCAGTCTAGCACCGAACAAAGTACCCCCTTCACCTCCGTTCCCCTGTCCTAATTGTGGTTCTCACCATACGATCAAGAATGGTTCTATTCATAATGGAAAACCCAAACGTCAAGGTAAAGAATGTGGTCGTCAGTTGGTGATCAATCCCACTAATAAAACCGTCTCTGACGAAACCAAACAATTAATTGATAAACTCTTGCTCGAACGAATTTCCTGACGAGGAATTGCTAGAGTAACAGGGGTAAGTTGGTCATGGTTACAAAATTATGTCAACAATAAACTGGCGGCTGTCCCCCGTCAAATAAAGGTTTCGGACAAACCAAAAGGTAAATTGGTTAGAGAATGTGATGAAATGTGGTCTTTTGTTTTTTCTAAGACGATAAAGGTCTATATTTGGCGGTTAATTGATAGAAATACAAGGGAAATTATTGGTTGCTATGCGCGGAGATAGGAGTCGTCAATCAGCCAAAAAACTTTGGGCTAGTTTACCAGGTGTTTACCGACAATGTGCAGTTGCTTACACAGACTTTTGGGAGTCATATAAGACAGTAATTCCCAGTAAACGTCATCGACCAGTCGGGAAAGAAACTGGTCAAACTAATCCTATTGAAAGATTAAATAATACCTTTCGACAAAGGATTTCTCGGTTGGTGAGAGAGAGTCTATCTTTCTCTAAAAAAATGGAGAATCACGTTGGGGCTGTTTGGTATTTTATCCATGACTACAATGCACACCTGGCAAAGGATTAAGCCGCCATCACTACTACAGAATCACCACCAAGTAGATTTTGAATCTGTAAATTATTAAACCCTGCTTTGCGGATTAAATTTGAGCAAACCTCATTGACAACTTGTGTACTAATTATCAAGTTTCCTTGATTCGTAATATTTGTAGCTATTTGTTGCTTAGGGATGGCATTAGGATCGCTACAATTAACAATGAAGCGATACAGCCAAATATTAGAATCAATAAAGAAGGGTTGAGATTCACCAGCGTTCATTCGCTTCTTCTCTGGTAAGAGGATGGAAATCTTCAATTTTAATCGGATTTGCTGTTAACTGGGCGATTATCCCCGTTTCTGACCATTTTTGGGGAGTAAGCTGGGAAATTGAATTGGATGCTATAGTGAGTTTAACGCACTGTCCTTCATTGAGTTGGAGATTACTAAGAGGACGTAAAACGCCATTTTCAAAGACGGCTTCACAGGTTTGTTGCGGCATAACTCAATCCTTAATTCTAAATTAATCTTATTTTAACCGATGAATCAACAACGCACCCAATCCCGTCTAAACTATGATTTTTTTGATTATTTGATTAACTATGATTTTTCTCGGCTATCATCACTGGGATATTATTGTAATAATCGCCCCATAATCCTAACAATCATAGTCCTCATTCAATCATTCAAATCACAGTACAGACGATTATGGCTCTTCGTTACCCTTTATGCTAAATCAACATACAAGATGCCAAGATAACATACTTCTAACCCAAAAATTCCGAAAGTTTCTAAAGCCATAGCCTCTCCGTTTTATTAGTTTAAGTTTATTGTTGATTCCCTCGACCACCCCATTCGTTGTCCTTCGCTCAAAATAACTAATGATTTCTCCAAACCAGTTTCGGATTGTTTGACAACTCTTGGTAAAAACACTGGAGGATTTTGCCAACCATTCCGAGATGGATAGCAGTCCCTCTGTCGGATTCTTTGAGGTTTCATAAATCGTTCTTAATTCTTCCTTTAATTCCTGCATCTTTTTCAAATTTGGGAATTTTTCTTTGATAGCTTCTAGTTTAATTTTTTGGGGTTCCGTTAAATCTTCTTCATTTTTTAACAGGCTATATTTACTTCGCTTTAAAACTTCTAGCTTCGCTTCTTTTTCCGCTTTCTGTTTTTTATTTTTCTGCGCTTCTACGGCTCTTTTTTCCGCTCTTCTCTGTTCGTCTAACTCTTGATTAATTTGTTTCATTACATGGAATCTATCGGCGACTACTTCGGCCGATGGCATCAATTCTTTCACCAAATTTTTATAAGGCAACCAAAGGTCTATGCTCACTTCTTCAATTTGCTCTAACACCTCTTTTCCCCAGCCCGTAAGCGTTTCTCTCAACTCTTCTTGTGTTCGCTTCTCTAGAATAGCTATTAGTTTTCCCGTATCTAAATTTACTAAAACCGCACAGTAATTTTTTTGTCCTTTGACTAGAGCGATTTCATCAATTCCTAGTCTTTTTAATTCCGATAGGTCTGGCTCTGTAATTTCTTCGGCGATGTCCTCTATCATTCTTTGAATCTCTTCTTCCGTTACGTCATTTATTCGACTAACATTTAAAATATCTCCTTCTTTTAATTGTTCGAGTATATTTGCGGCTAGTCTTTTCGTATAGGTTCGTTTCTTGGCGACAAAATCTAACTCTTCGCTAAAGGGTCTCTGACAATTATCGCACTTAAATTGACGACGATTAATTTGTAGGTATACTGGTTGACCTGAGATTGGTAAATCTTTGACTAAATGTCGATGATTTTGGTGGAGTTTATCGCTCTCTAACCCACAACGAGGACAGGTTGCTTTTTGATTTTTCGATTCGATTCGGCAAACTATACCGATATTTTCTAGGTGTAGATAGCCTTGAATACAGGTTCCTTTTAGGTTCAAAAATTTGTCAAGTATCATAAGTAAAATAATCTCGTTTTTGGCTATTATATCAAATCTTAACTCAATTGTCTATCTTTTGGTATTAACCTGTTTGTGCCTTAAGTCCTTCCCTGTATGGATTTCAGCTACTTTTGAGCGTAGGCGCTCTCATCGAATTTTATTTTAAGTTAATTATTTGCATAACAATTCCCGAAGAGCCACGATTATTTGATTAACTAGGATTTTTCTCGGCTATGATCTCTGGGATATAATTGTAATAATCGCGCCATAACCCTAACAATCATCGTCCTCATTCAATCATAATCCTAACAATCATAGTCCTCATTCAATCATTCAAATCACAGTACAGACGATTGTTTGATTGACTATTATTTTTTTCGGCTATCGTCCCTGTGATAGAATTCTGATAATCTCCCCATTCAATCCCCTACCCCGACCAATGCTTGGGCTATGCTAGAATGGTGATAAAAGCATAGAATCCTATGTAGTTTAATTAGTTGAAACTGAATCGAAGAAAGTTATGTTAACAGAGATCAATATTGGCACTTTCATAAAAAGCGATCCCAAAATTCATGGAGGTTGTCCTATTATCGCGGGAACTGCTGTTACTGTACGAAGAATAGTGATCTGGTATAAATTAGGATATAGCCCTGAAGAAATTGCCGATGAAATCCCTCATCTTTCTTTGGCACAAGTTTATGCCGCTCTAACTTACTATCATACTAACAAAGAAACAATAGAAGCAGAAATTATAGCCGAAGCCGCCGAAGCAGATCGCATTGAAGCATTACATTATTCTTCTTCTTATGAGTAGAATTAGCTTATATATGGATGAGGATTCTACATTGCGATCGCTTGCTTTTATTTTGAAAAGTAGAGGTGTTGATGTGATTACTGCTTTAGAAGCTAATAGATGGGGATACTCTGATGAAGAACAATTAATCTGGGCAACTTCTCAGGGGTGTAGTCTTTATAGTTCTAATGTTAGAGATTTTTATTATTTACATACACTTTTCTTGCAACAAAAAAGAAATCATGCAGGAATCATTCTAGTCCAACAACAAAGATATTCAATGGGGGAAGTTATGCGAGGGATTTTACAGCTAATTGCCACTAAATCAGCCGAAGAAATGATCGATCAGGTTGAATTTCTTAGTGCTTGGATTACTCGATGATTGTTGTGAGGATTTGATAGACTGTTTTAAAAATTCTAACCACGACCTATTATCATAGCCCCTCATTATTCAGCCTTGATTCAGTGCGATCGCTTTTCTGACAATCTTACCACCAATCCCCAACTCTTGATGATTGCCGATGAATCGCTTATAATTGAATTAACCGCCACCATCCTCCACGCCATGAATGAACCCAAAAAACATCGACAATCTATTCGCTTAAAAGGCTATGATTATAGACTTAATGGAGCTTATTATATAACAATTTGTTCTTATCAGAAGCAGTATCTATTTGGTGAAATTGTTGAAGTAAATATGGAGCAGAATTTACTTGGTGATACTATTGAAGCGGTATGGTATAGACTACCTCTAAATTTTAAATTTATTGAACTAGATGCTTTTATTGTCATGCCCAATCATATTCATGGAATTATAGTAATACAAAATTATGATCTGGAAAAGACCGAATACGATTCTCAATATACTCACGGTACAATGCCGGAATCTTTGGGGGCTATTGTGCAGAATTTCAAATCAATTTCTAGTCGTAAAATTAATCGTTTATGTGGCGATCACCTCAAAGTTTGGCAGCGCAATTATTATGAACATATCATTCGCAATGAAGATTCTTATCAAAAAATCCGGCAATACATTCTTGACAATCCGCGAAATTGGGAACAAGACGAGAACAATCTTAATAAATTCAAACCAATGTAGTGGACTGTTTCAGCTAAAATAGGGCAATAGCTCGAACAAGCAGAGGACATCAATCATGGGAAGAGGTCGGCGAGATAAAGTCAATCTAACAGGGGAACAAAGAGAAAACCTCGAACAAATCAGTCGTAATGGCTATGCACCAGCTAAAAAAATTCTCCACGCTCGGATTTTGCTGATGTGTGACGAGGGAGAACAGGCGAAAAGGAAATGGACAGATGAAGAAATAGGCGAAGCTTTAGAAGTTCATAGAAATACAGTGGGACGTATTCGTCAAAGATTTCTTCAAAAAGGCGAAAAACCAGCATTAGAACGGAAATCGAGAAAAACTCCCCCCACTCCGGCAAAAGTTGATGGAGCCGCCGCCGCCCAAATCATTGCCCTGTGCTGTTCGGAGCCACCATCTGGCCGAGCCGAGTGGACAATCCGACTATTAACCTCGGAACTCAAACAAAGACAAATTATCACCGAGATTTCCAGTCCAACGGTGTGGCGTACTCTAAAAAAAACCAATTACGCCCTTGGAAAACCCAAAGATACTGTATTCCGGAACAGGATTTAGCCCGATTTGTTGCCCAGATGGAAGTTGTCCTTGACCTGTATGGCACTCAGCCATCGGAAGAAGAACCGTTAATCGCGATGGATGAAGCATCAAAGCAACTACTTGGAGAAGTTTACCCTCCGATACCCATGCAACCTGGACAAGATAAAAAAGAAGACTATCACTATAGTCGTGAAGGGGTTCAAGCCTTGTTCATGTTTTTTGACCCCCATCGAGGATGGAGACGGGTGAGTAACCGAGATAGTCGAACCCGAATAGATTGGGCAGAAGAAATTCGTCAATTATTGGATGTGGACTATCCAAAGGCTCGAAAAGTCAAGCTCGTCTGTGATAATCTCAACACTCATAACATAGCCTCGCTTTATGAAGCATTTCCAGCACCCGTTGCTCATCGTTTAGCTAGAAGACTGGAAATTTATTACACACCTCGTAATGGTAGCTGGTTAAATGTAGCCGAAACTGAACTAAGCGTCTTATCGAGGCAATGTTTAGATAGAAGGATTTCTAGCAAGGAAGAACTGAAAAGGGAGATAGAAACCTGGCAAAAAGAACGTAATCAGACTGCATCTACAGTAATATGGACGTTTACGACCAGCGATGCTAGGGTCAAGCTGAAACATCTTTATCCTGTGTTTGAGGAGGAGGAATCGGGAGAATCTATTGCACCAAATTAGCTGAAACAGTCCAGTAGGGGGAAATAACCTGTAGGGGGAAATAACCTGTAGGGGGAAATAACCTGTAGTGGACTGTTTCAGCTAAAATAGGGCAATAGCTCGAACAAGCAGAGGACATCAATCATGGGAAGAGGTCGGCGAGATAAAGTCAATCTAACAGGGGAACAAAGAGAAAACCTCGAACAAATCAGTCGTAATGGCTATGCACCAGCTAAAAAAATTCTCCACGCTCGGATTTTGCTGATGTGTGACGAGGGAGAACAGGCGAAAAGGAAATGGACAGATGAAGAAATAGGCGAAGCTTTAGAAGTTCATAGAAATACAGTGGGACGTATTCGTCAAAGATTTCTTCAAAAAGGCGAAAAACCAGCATTAGAACGGAAATCGAGAAAAACTCCCCCCACTCCGGCAAAAGTTGATGGAGCCGCCGCCGCCCAAATCATTGCCCTGTGCTGTTCGGAGCCACCATCTGGCCGAGCCGAGTGGACAATCCGACTATTAACCTCGGAACTCAAACAAAGACAAATTATCACCGAGATTTCCAGTCCAACGGTGTGGCGTACTCTAAAAAAAACCAATTACGCCCTTGGAAAACCCAAAGATACTGTATTCCGGAACAGGATTTAGCCCGATTTGTTGCCCAGATGGAAGTTGTCCTTGACCTGTATGGCACTCAGCCATCGGAAGAAGAACCGTTAATCGCGATGGATGAAGCATCAAAGCAACTACTTGGAGAAGTTTACCCTCCGATACCCATGCAACCTGGACAAGATAAAAAAGAAGACTATCACTATAGTCGTGAAGGGGTTCAAGCCTTGTTCATGTTTTTTGACCCCCATCGAGGATGGAGACGGGTGAGTAACCGAGATAGTCGAACCCGAATAGATTGGGCAGAAGAAATTCGTCAATTATTGGATGTGGACTATCCAAAGGCTCGAAAAGTCAAGCTCGTCTGTGATAATCTCAACACTCATAACATAGCCTCGCTTTATGAAGCATTTCCAGCACCCGTTGCTCATCGTTTAGCTAGAAGACTGGAAATTTATTACCCACATTCCGCACCCTCAACTGTCACATAATACCATTTTTCTAAATTCCTGACAGACATAGAGCTTCTAAAATCCAAGACCATCCCGTCAAATACCCGATCGTGTCATTGGATAGAGAATTTAAAAGATGGTAAAGTTTACTTCTTAAGTTATCAAGGGAGTTAAAATTGCCCCAGGCCAATAGGTTTTTCAAATATAGCCAAACTCTCTCAATTGGATTTACTTCTGGACAATAGGGAGGTTGATAAAATAGGATAATATTATCAGGTATTTCTAGGTCGGTCGCCGTATGTGCGGGAGCATTATCTAATTGAATAATATGTAATTCCTCAGAAAAAGCTTGAGAAAAAAGCGTTAAATATTGATTAAAACATTCCCCATCTAAATGAGAAAATTCATAGAAAAAACTGCTACCTGTTCGAGGTTCTATTAAACCATAGAGCCAGAGATATTGAAAATTATACTGAAAATTACCAAGGGGCTTTATGCCTTTAATTGTTATTTTATCTCTGACAATGGTATGACAGCCGAAGCGACTTTCATCTTGACACCAGAAGCGGACTTTTAAATATTGACTAACTTTTTCAGATTCCTTTTCTAGTAAAGCTTGTAGCTGTTCAGATAGATTATTTTGGAATATTTTTACTTCTCCTGGTAATTGTTTTAAATTTTGAGGTCGAGCCACTTTTAATTTAGCTTGTAATTCATTTCTTACGAGACGGTAAACAGTTATATAACTGGTGGGTATTTCTAAAATAATTGATACCCAAAAATGAATTTCTTTATAACTTTGAAATCCTTCTGGGTCTTTTAATTCATTCTGAATTAGAGCGGCTTCTTCCACTGAAATCTTTTTGGGTCTTCCCAGTTTTTCTGGTTCTGACAAGAGATTTTCTATCCCTCCTTCTCGATAACAACTTAACCAGCGATGAATAGTTCTTTCTGAGCGTCCTATTAACACGGCGAGATGACGAACCGTTTCTACCTCCTTAATTTTTAGTAGATACAGGGATTGTACTTTAGCAAAGTTTAAAGAGGTTACTTGTTGCTTCAACAAGGATTTTAAGTCTTCTACTGACTCAGCAACATTAATATTAGGGACTCCACTCATTGCCTTTTTACCACACAAACTATACCTTTACCAAGTATGACATACTTTTTGAAAAATGGTATAATACCAAATTTCTAAATCCATGACAGACATCCACGCTCGAATGCTTGCCAAGCCGGTGTTCGTTGTGACGCGAATAAAGAAAAATGGTGTAAGCTGTCCCCCTCCAGAGACTTGAGTAAAAATACCTAGCTGGTGAAGGTTTTCTCGGTGGCCGCTAGGGGGGTCTTGAGACCCCTAATTATGAAAAAATAGGAATTGTTGGAAAACTGAGGCGAGTGGACTGTTCGACCATGAATCAATCAACAGAAATTGAAGTCAAAAATCTAGACCATCTGGGATTAGTAGCCGGAATTATCGATGAAATAGGAATCGTTGAAATTATCAACGAACAAGTCTCAATTGAGCGAGGAGAAATTGTCACAGCGGGGCAAGTAGTGAAAGCAATTATCCTGAATGGATTGGGATTTGTCTCCCGAGCCTTGTATTTATTTCCTCAATTTTTTGAAGATAAAGCAACCGAACATCTGCTGGGAGAGGGCATCGAACCCAAGCACTTGAATGATGATAAAATTGGTCGAGTAATGGACAAACTTTATCAACTGGATGTTTCGGGTATTTTCCTACTCATCAGTTTAGCCGCCGTGAAAAAATTTGGTGTAGCAACCGAGAACTCCCATTTAGATTCGACTTCTCTATCAGTAGAAGGAGAATATAAAAAGGAATACCCAACAGTAGAAATCCTGAAATCAGGAGCAGTGGGAGAAGAAATTGAAACCAGACAACAGCCAATAAAAATTACCTACGGATACTCCCGCGACCGAAGACCTGACTTAAAACAATTTATGATTGACTTAATCGTAAGTGGGGATGGAGATGTACCTTTATTCCTGAAAGTAGGGGACGGAAATGAAGCGGACAAAGCGGTTTTTGGTCAAATCGCCCGAGAATTTAAAAAACAAGTTGACTTTGACAGTTTAATAGTCGGCGATAGCGCCCTCTATAGCAAAGAGAATTTAAAACTAATGAAAGAAATGCGTTGGTTGTCTCGAGTACCATTAAGCATTAAAGAGGCTCAAGAGTTGGTTGATAGCATCTCAGAAAAAGAGTTAACCGATTCAGAAATACCGGGTTATTCCTGGCGGGAAACCATCTCTAACTATGGGGGGATAGAACAAAGATGGTTGCTAGTTGAAAGTCAAGCTAGACAAGAATCAGACTTGAAAAAATTAGAGAAAAAAATCGAGCAGGAAAAGAATTCTGCCCAAGAAAAAATCCGGCAACTATCCCGAAGAGAATTTGAGAATAGAGCGGTGGCGTTGGCGATAGCCAAAGGATTATCTGACTCCTTAAAATCTCATCAGTTAACGGAGATTAAAGTCAATCTCATTCCGCCTGAGTCCCAGGGGTCAAAACTCAAATCAAAAGACGATTTACCCTCTCAAAGCTATCAAGTTCAAGCCGAATTAGAGTTGAATTTGACCGCCATTGAGAGGCTAAAGAAACGAGCAGGACGATTCGTTTTAGCAACTAACGATTTGGAGAAACAACGATTAAGCAGTGAGGATATACTCAAAAAATATAAAGGGCAACAAGCTCCGGAAAGAGGATTTTCTTTTCTCAAAGACCCCTGCTTTTTTGCCCACAGTGTCTTTCTCAAATCTCCCCATAGAATCGAGGTCATGGCCATGCTCATGGGCTTGTGCCTGCTGGTTTATACTATTGGTCAAAGACAACTTCGTTTAAGTTTAAAACAGCAGGAGACGGGACTGAAAAATCCGTTGGGTAAGTTAACTGACCGACCGACGTTACGCTGGATATTTCAGGGCTTTCAAGGGATTCATCTCGTCCGTATTCAAGACAATCAAAAGATTAGCAACTTAACGGATGAGAGGCGCAACATTTTGAGATTTTTTCCCAAACCTTGCCAGGAATATTATCTCTTATCTTGACCAGATGGATTGACTTCAAGGGGTGACAAAACAAAGCGAGCAACTGGAACATCTCCCCCTAGATGTTAAGTCTGATTGCCTAGTCATTCTCAACAAGCACTGTTTATTGAGAATGACCGGGGGAACTCTGAAATTTTCGGCTTAGTTGCCGGCAGCTTGCCGCCAACTCACTCCTCTAGATAAGTATTTTGACTCACGCCCCTTCCTCTTTTGAGACGTTGTGACACTTAGGGTGCGGAATGTGGGTTATTACACACCTCGTAATGGTAGCTGGTTAAATGTAGCCGAAACTGAACTAAGCGTCTTATCGAGGCAATGTTTAGATAGAAGGATTTCTAGCAAGGAAGAACTGAAAAGGGAGATAGAAACCTGGCAAAAAGAACGTAATCAGACTGCATCTACAGTAATATGGACGTTTACGACCAGCGATGCTAGGGTCAAGCTGAAACATCTTTATCCTGTGTTTGAGGAGGAGGAATCGGGAGAATCTATTGCACCAAATTAGCTGAAACAGTCCAGTAGGGGGAAATAACCTGTAGGGGGAAATAACCTGTAGGGGGAAATAACCTGTAGGGGCGAAGCATTCGGATAGTGGGACTTAAACAAATTTCAAGCCCAAACAAAGCCTAAACTGGCTTTGTAAGCGGCAAACACATCCCGATTCTCGGTCAGCCACTCAAAGAAACGGAAAGACATCGCTGTCCGAAAAGCTTCCAAGGCTTCCACAAAAGTGTTTAAAGGTCGATTCGCCCACTGCCTTTGCAATCCCCCAGTTAACTTATGCCACAGGATAAATGTATAGGCACAAAACACCAAGATAAAATGACGAAGTAAGCTTCGTTTATCCCTGACTTGATATTCCCTTAACCCTAACCATCCTTTGGCTTCTCGGTAGAATACTTCCACCCAATTTCTTTCGGTGTAAGTCTTGACTATCCACGACGCTGTTACTGTATCTGCCTCAACTACATTGGTGATGAAATAGTCAACCTCTGTTGCTTTTTCCATTGAACTTGCATTCATGACGATCGCCAAGTTCCTTTCTCCTTCTAGTTGAGATATTTTCGCTCTGAATACCGCTACCCAAACCGTTTTCTCTTTATCTAGATTTAGGGTGATTTTCTCCCAATCCTTTTCTGATAGGCTTTTTGCTAGTTGCTCAAGCTGGATTGTTTCTTCCACACCCCCTTCTTTTTCAATAATTACTTTTCGATTTTTTGCCAATCCTCCTAAGTATTTTAGCTTTCTTTCTTCCAGGGCTTTGAGAAAATTTGTGTTGTTGCCATAACCAGCATCTATTAAGACGATTTTCGGTCGATAGCCTCTGGTTAAGCTCCGGTCAATTAAATCTATCGCTATCTCTGGTTTCTTCTTAAATTCTTTGTCTTCTTTCCCCTCGGCTAAGGAACTAGCCGGTTGATAAATTTCCCTGTCTAGGGGGACACTTTTTTTGCCGTCGTAGAGATGGGTAGTGACGGCGACTATTCCGTTGTCTGTCTTGCCAATTTCTCCTAGGTACTGCCTGCCAACTCCGGCGGTCAGATTGCCACTTTTTCGATGTCCTGAGTCATCGACAATCAGGGAAAATCCTCGGGGGATTTGCGTCTGGCGGCATTGGTTCATCACTTGCAACCGACATTCATTCACCTGACGGTCTGACCAAGGAGATTCGGTCAAAAAGTGATGTAATCGGTTATAAACTACTCCGACGGCATTATTGGCCATTTGAGTCAGGTTTTTCCTCTCACTTTCCCCTAATAATCCTCCTAAATATTGTCTGAAGCCGTTTTTTTGCGCTTCGTTTTTGAAGCAATTGTCAAACCGCCGACACCATCGGTCAAAGCATGGGGGCATTGCGGCTGGGGTTGTCTCTTTCATCGCTGATCTTTCAACGTAAAGTGCTTACTCTTTAACGATTATACTCGATTTGATCTTTATTTGGCGTTTAAGTCCCAATAGGGAATTTATGGTTTCAGCGATATGTTATTGCCCGAATGCTTCGCCCCTACCCCCGAACAATAACCTATCGCTAAAGATAACTAAATTAACCGCCATCATTTACCACGCCATGAACGAACAACGCACCCAAGCTTATCTAAACCTGATTAATCAGCTATTATCCTGCAATGATGGCGATGAACCCCGAATTTTACAGGAAAATCGGGAACTATTGGATCAGGGTTTGGTGACAGAATTATTAAAAGTAGCGGATAATCTAAGGCTAAGAAGCGATCTCAATAATGCGAATCGGTTAATGAATATTGCGGGAAATTTGCTACAAAGCTATTCCTCTTCCTCTATAAAGACGGAAACTAACTATCTCAATTTCTTAATCGAGACATTACAAAAAATCTCAGAAAATTCCAACCCTCAAGTAATTTATCCCTTTTGGGCGCAAAATCTGGATAAATTCGATGAAAATTTGATTGAAGTTTTAGATGAGTGGGCAAGACAAACACTAATACAAGTTGCCCCACAACAAGCGAATTCTATTGTTACGGATATTTTTTATTTCAGTAATTTAAGGCTCTTCGGGAATTGTTATGCAAATAATTAACTTAAAATAAAATTCGATGAGAGCGCCTACGCTCAAAAGTAGCTGAAATCCATACAGGGAAGGACTTAAGGCACAAACAGGTTAATACCAAAAGATAGACAATTGAGTTAAGATTTGATATAATAGCCAAAAACGAGATTATTTTACTTATGATACTTGACAAATTTTTGAACCTAAAAGGAACCTGTATTCAAGGCTATCTACACCTAGAAAATATCGGTATAGTTTGCCGAATCGAATCGAAAAATCAAAAAGCAACCTGTCCTCGTTGTGGGTTAGAGAGCGATAAACTCCACCAAAATCATCGACATTTAGTCAAAGATTTACCAATCTCAGGTCAACCAGTATACCTACAAATTAATCGTCGTCAATTTAAGTGCGATAATTGTCAGAGACCCTTGAGCGAAGAGTTAGATTTTGTCGCCAAGAAACGAACCTATACGAAAAGACTAGCCGCAAATATACTCGAACAATTAAAAGAAGGAGATATTTTAAATGTTAGTCGAATAAATGACGTAACGGAAGAAGAGATTCAAAGAATGATAGAGGACATCGCCGAAGAAATTACAGAGCCAGACCTATCGGAATTAAAAAGACTAGGAATTGATGAAATCGCTCTAGTCAAAGGACAAAAAAATTACTGTGCGGTTTTAGTAAATTTAGATACGGGAAAACTAATAGCTATTCTAGAGAAGCGAACACAAGAAGAGTTGAGAGAAACGCTTACGGGCTGGGGAAAAGAGGTGTTAGAGCAAATTGAAGAAGTGAGCATAGACCTTTGGTTGCCTTATAAAAATTTGGTGAAAGAATTGATGCCATCGGCCGAAGTAGTCGCCGATAGATTCCATGTAATGAAACAAATTAATCAAGAGTTAGACGAACAGAGAAGAGCAGAAAAAAGAGCCGTAGAAGCGCAGAAAAATAAAAAACAGAAAGCGGAAAAAGAAGCGAAGCTAGAAGTTTTAAAGCGAAGTAAATATAGCCTGTTAAAAAATGAAGAAGATTTAACGGAACCCCAAAAAATTAAACTAGAAGCTATCAAAGAAAAATTCCCAAATTTGAAAAAGATGCAGGAATTAAAGGAAGAATTTAGAAAGATTTATGAAACCTCAGAGAATCCGACAGAGGGAATGCTATCCATCTCGGAATGGTTGGCAAAATCCTCCAGTGTTTTTACCAAGAGTTGTCAAACAATCCGAAACTGGTTTGGAGAAATAATTAGTTATTTCGAGCGAAGGACAACGAATGGGGTGGTCGAGGGAATCAACAATAAACTTAAACTAATAAAACGGAGAGGCTATGGCTTTAGAAACTTTCGGAATTTTTGGGTTAGAAGTATGTTATCTTGGCATCTTGTATGTTGATTTAGCATAAAGGGTAACGAAGAGCCTAATTTAATTGCCCAGTTTCCTCACGGTAACATCACCACCCACAAAGAAATTGCCATCACGGGTTATGAAATAGCCTTAACTATCTTCACTTTTGACGCATTCCCCCAAGATTGGGCAATGACACAGAATAATCTCGCTGTTGCTTACTGTGACAGAATCAGAGGGGAGAAAGCTGACAATTTAGAAAGGGCGATCGCCGCTTGCCAGGAAGCCTTGAAAGTGAGAACTTTTGACGCATTTCCCCAAGAATGGGCAGCGACACAGAATAATCTCGCTATTGCTTACATTGACAGAATCAGAGGAGAAAAAGCTGACAATTTAGAAAAGGCGATCGCCGCTTGCCAGGAAGCCTTGCAAGTTTATACTTTTAAGGCATTTCCCGAACAATGGGCATTGATACAGAATAATCTCGGTGAAGCTTACCGTGACAGAATCAGAGGGGAGCAAGCAGGGAATTTAGAAAAGGCGATCGCTGCTTACCAAGAAGCCTTAAAAGTGTTGACTTTTGACGCATTTCCACAAAAATGGGCAATGACACAGAACAATCTCGCTAATGCTTACAGTGACAGAATCAGAGGGGAGAAAGCCGACAATTTAGAAACGGCGATCACCGCTTACCAGGAAGCATTGAAAGTGAGGACTTTTGACGCTTTTCCCCAAGACTGGGCAAGGATACAGAATAATCTCGCTATTGCTTACAGTAACAGAATCAGAGGAGAGAAAGCAGAGAATATAAAACAAGCAGTCATGTGTTATCAAAACGCTTTACAAGGATATGAAACCGCAGGAGATTTCCTGAATGCCGCAGAGATGGGGTTAACATTAGGTAAAATTAAAGTAGATCGAGGAGAATGGTATCAAGGATTAGCTTATTTAGAAAAAAGTCTTAAAATTTATCGTCAATTTGACGATCTCAAAAGTCGTGCTGATACCATTTATCAAATTGCTCATACCCATCACCTAATTGGAAACCATGAAAAAGCCTCTATTTATTATCGGGATGCTTTGCGCTTTTATGAATATCTAAAACATGATAGAGGTGTTGCCTTTTGTCAAGCAAGTTTAGGCAGACTCATGTTGCAAATTGGTTTTGTCGAAAAAGCTGAAGAATTATTAAAGAAGGCTACTTTTATTTTTAAAGAACTGAATAATGAACAAGAAATTGCTAAAATAGCAGAAGTTCTGAATTGCCTTGCCAAAATTAAGGAGAAACAAGCTGTATGAATGAAGCGGATCGCATTTGGGATGAATTAGATAATATCTATTGTCAATGGGGAATAACGGAAATTCCTTTTTCTGAAAGTGCTTCAACATTGAGGGAATCGCAGTTAAGAAAAGTTTTTACTGGGAGAAGTCAAGAATTAAAACCAGTTTTCAGCTTATTAAAAGGAAAAGAGCGTAAAAGATTGTTAGTTTACGGTTTGATTGGTATTGGGAAAACGGCTTTTATTTTAGAAATTTTAGATGTTCTAAAACGTAAAGCAACTAAGACTTTAACTGCCTATATCAGTTTGCCAGCTAATACAGATTTAGGGTGGTGATTCTGTAGTAGTGATGGCGGCTTAATCCTTTGCCAGGTGTGCATTGTAGTCATGGATAAAATACCAAACAGCCCCAACGTGATTCTCCATTTTTTTAGAGAAAGATAGACTCTCTCTCACCAACCGAGAAATCCTTTGTCGAAAGGTATTATTTAATCTTTCAATAGGATTAGTTTGACCAGTTTCTTTCCCGACTGGTCGATGACGTTTACTGGGAATTACTGTCTTATATGACTCCCAAAAGTCTGTGTAAGCAACTGCACATTGTCGGTAAACACCTGGTAAACTAGCCCAAAGTTTTTTGGCTGATTGACGACTCCTATCTCCGCGCATAGCAACCAATAATTTCCCTTGTATTTCTATCAATTAACCGCCAAATATAGACCTTTATCGTCTTAGAAAAAACAAAAGACCACATTTCATCACATTCTCTAACCAATTTACCTTTTGGTTTGTCCGAAACCTTTATTTGACGGGGGACAGCCGCCAGTTTATTGTTGACATAATTTTGTAACCATGACCAACTTACCCCTGTTACTCTAGCAATTCCTCGTCAGGAAATTCGTTCGAGCAAGAGTTTATCAATTAATTGTTTGGTTTCGTCAGAGACGGTTTTATTAGTGGGATTGATCACCAACTGACGACCACATTCTTTACCTTGACGTTTGGGTTTTCCATTATGAATAGAACCATTCTTGATCGTATGGTGAGAACCACAATTAGGACAGGGGAACGGAGGTGAAGGGGGTACTTTGTTCGGTGCTAGACTGATATTTCAGTAAGCCAGACAGGAGCCAGAAAAAGATATTTATCAGAAAAGTCATGATCAAGCTAGAGGTTTAAAGACTGATTCGAGCCAATTATTTTTATTAATAAATATTTTACACAATTCATACCAGGTAAGCAAGAGAGCTACGCCACTACTACCGAATCATTACCATCTACTTGAAGAATTGACACAAGGGTGTGAAATCTTACCTGTCTCCCTCGAAACCCTTGAGTATGCCGTGAAATTACGAGATCGCTACTTAATTTCATTTTGGGATAGCCTGATTGTTGCTAGTGCAGTTTTAGGCGATGCAACTATTCTCTACTCAGAAGATATGCAAGATGGTTTAATTATCAATAATAGCTTACAGGTTATCAATCCCTTTAAGGATTTAAACTCTTAAAAAGATCATTAATGATAACTATAGCGGTTATCATAAAAATGAAGTGTAACCTAATCTCGAAAAACTGCTTTTTTAGCCTCTTCTAAATCGTCATCACTGATCACAACATCTTTCCATAAACCTTTAATTTGAGTCTTATTGCGAGAACCTTCAAGTTGATGAATGACCGTTTTTTTTTAAGGCTTCTAATTCTTCCTGAATGACTTGAATCCGAAGTAGAACATATTGACTCATGGCAAATAATACCCTTACTCTTTGATTTGATTTTTTAATACTGCATATTTTATTGTATCACAGGATCGCACTGTATAATCTTAATTGATATATCAGCTAATTCTACTCAATTGAACTAAATAATCATGAATCAAAAACCGTACCAAGTAGAAGCATTTTGGGATCGAGAGGCGCAAGTGTGGGTAGCAGAGAGTGAAGATATTCCGGGATTAGTCACCGAAGCTGATACCATCGAAGCTTTAACAGCTAAATTACGACAGATAATTCCAGAATTATTACAACTCAATCATCTAATTACCATTGAACCTCAAAAAGCGATAACTTTTGAACTAATTAGTCATCGTCAAGAATCAATTGAGTGCGCTGTTTAGATGGCTACTTCTTTAACAACTGCATTAAAAAAACTACTTTCAGCAGCCGGATGTTATTTTGAACGTCAAGGGAAAGGAGATCATGAAATTTGGTATAGTACTCTGACAGAAAGAAGATTTGTAGTTGATAATACTATTAAATCACGCCATACTGCTAATGCAGTTTTGAAACAAGCTGGACAGGGTAATCGCACGTCGTTTTGTATAAAATATAACAGACAGAGGTGACTGAATGTCGCGCCTATCAGGGCGAACTGACAGGAGTTAATCTGAGAGGAAGCAAAAAGTTACATGGTGTAGCAGTTGAGCAGGGCATCCGGTTTTGGTCTCCTAGTTTTAAACCCCAAGCAAGAGCGAGAGGCAAAGCTCTTAAGAAACATTGTCTTGAAACATTTTCAGCATCTAGAAGACCCCAGAGCGGACAGGGGGCGCAATCCTAGCCTAGTATCGATAATTACCATAGCTATCTTGGCGGTCTTAACTGGTGCCGATGGGTTTGCCGCCATAGAAGTCTACGGTCAAGCCAAGCAATCTTGGTTGGAAACATTTTTAGACCTACCGAAGGGGATACCTTCCCACGATACCTTTGGCAGAGTGCTAAGGATACTAGAACCCAAGCAATTACAGTCAGGATTCCGGCTCTTGGATAGGGGAAATCACCGAGAAATTGAACCTAGAACTAATCCCTATAGATGGGAAAACGGCCAAAAATTCTGATGAAACGGTATCCGGCAAGCATGAACAATGATTTGATGGTGAAAATCTTAGCCGCCAGTGCCGTTGACAGCGAGAGGAGGTAGATGTTAATCCTGTAGTTGATGAGGAGTTTTGGGACTTTAAGGAACTGAGTAGATAAGGTCAGTTCGGGGTTTGTTAGGTCATAATGACTGGCAAAACCAGAGATTCGGGAGCCTTGTGCAGGTCAAAGCCTGAGTTGGCCATCGAATTTTAGACCTAACTCCTCGGAATTTGAGAACTCTATCAATATGCGATTACCCTGGGGGTTGGGGGAGATTCTGCTAATCTAAGAATAAGCGGTTTAAATGCGTCTTAGCTTACAATCGATACAAAATATCAACGACTAGGATTAAATGGCTACTCATATTGTTACTGGTGTCGCAGGTTTTATCGGTTCTAACTTGGCACAAAAGCTTTTAGAACAAGGAGATCAGGTGATCGGTATCGATCAATTTAACGATTATTACGACCCCAGTTTAAAGCGCAAAAATGCCCATATTCTAGCAAAATATCCCGAATTTCAGTTAATTGAAGCGGATATACAAGCCCTTGACTGGCGACAACTGTTGCAAGGAGTAGAAGTATTATTCCATCAGGCAGCCCAAGCAGGAGTCAGAGCAAGCTGGGGTGATGGATTTCGTCAATATACCGAAAGGAATATAAATGCCACTCAAATTATTCTTGAGGCCGCTAAGGAAACCCCTTCTTTACAACGGATGGTTTTTGCTTCCACTTCCTCGGTGTATGGCAATGCGGAAACGATGCCGACTCCCGAAACCCTTTGTCCCCAACCAGTTTCACCCTACGGCATCACCAAATTAGCGGCAGAAAGACTCTGTTGGCTATATCACCAGAATTTTAACGTTCCCGTCACTGCCTTGCGTTATTTCACCGTTTATGGACCGCGGCAACGTCCCGATATGGCTTTCCATAAGTTTTTTCAAGCAGCGATCGCAGGTAAACCGATCGGCATCTACGGAGATGGCAAACAAACCCGTGATTTTACCTTTATTAGCGATGCTGTAGCCGCTAATTTAGCCGCTGCCCTAGTGCCGGAAGCGGTGGGGGAGGTGTTTAATATTGGTGGTGGTAGTCGCGTGGTATTGTTGGATGTCTTGGATACCATGGCAAAAGTCATCGGTAAACCTATCGAGCGATCGCATCAAGGACTCGCCCGGGGAGATGCCCGTCACACCGCCGCCGATGTCACCAAAGCCCGTACTATTCTAGGTTATAATCCCCAAGTCTCTTTAGCCGAAGGATTAGCCCAAGAATGGCAGTGGATTCAGGAATTATATTGTTAATGGTTAGGGTGTGTTAGGGCATCGTGACACACCTAAAAATCCCATCACGGCAGCAATTCCTTAATAATCAAAAAATCTCCCTGCAAAAGGGAGATTTTGGCCAATATCTGGTATTATACCCCGACAAATTACACCAATTTCAGATCGGGATAATTGGCGAGAATGTCGTCTTGACTGAGAATATCACCCTCGCTTTGAGGAGTCCAAATCACTTCTACCGCTAAAAGTCGATCGCCTCCCATACTACCAATTTGTTGCAGGGCTTGTTTCAAGTCTTGGGAATCATTAATTTTGGCTAGAGAAAATTTACCGACAATGCCGGCTAAAATAGTCACCAAAATATAGCCTTCCGGTGCGGTTTTAGCTAATTCCCCAGCCGATTCGGGTAAAATATTTTCTTGAGAACCTTGACGCAGTTGATTATTGTAATTAGTTAAGGTTTCCGCCGTTAGTTTACCGCGTTCGTTGAGAGACCACTGATTAAACTTCGCTTCTGCACTGCTGAGGCTGGTTTGTTGGCAATCGACGTTACCATAAACCCAGTATTCCGGATGACGTAACAGGGCGAGGGCCGATTCTTGTAAGACTTCGACGCGTCCCTCGGAGGTGCTAGTATCCACAGTTAGGGCGATTTGATTTAATTCTTGTTGCAGATAACGGGCATTAGCCAACAAACCCACCTGTACTTTAGCCACGGAGACGGTTTCATAACCGGATTCTATCGTCATACCATTCTCATCACTGCCTCCACCATTACGGAAAGCATTAACGAGGAAATTGGCAATAGCAAAAAAGATTAACAGAGAAATTAAGCCACCGCCACCACCACCCCAAAAGAAGGGTAAGAGGAAGGGAAAACCAATACCTCCACCGTAACCGGGGGAACTGTAACCACCACCTCTAGAAGGGCTAATACTGCGACTAGGGGCGCGAAAACTACCGCCCCCCATTCTACCCCCCGATGCCGCTAAAGCACTGGAAACATTGCCTAAAATCAGCGTTGTCACTAATCCTAGAACTAATAGCGGCTTGGCAAGCGATCGAACTTTAGTTAAAATTTTGTCAATCATAAGAACACCGAAGCAACCCTTTATTTACTAGGATAACCAGTTTCTCCCTCAGGGATAGACAAACCCCGAATAGGGATAACCGAATCAGTGATCAGTTATCAGTTATCAGTGATCAGATTTGAGTTTTCAGTTCACTGTTTACTGTTTACTGATCACTGACAAAACCCCCACCCCCAAATTTATGACTTGGAATTTCTCTTCTCCGACGGATTCGCCCTTAAGCGATCGCGAAGTACCCTTAGAAAGTCATCATCTCTGGGGTAAACGTATTGCTTTACTGGTGACAGGAGGGATTGCGGCCATGAAAGCGCCGCTAATTGCCCGATCTTTGCGGAAATTCGGGGCTACAGTCGTGGCTTTTGTCTCGGAAGAAGCTTTAAGATACGTCACTAAGGAAGCTTTGGAATGGAGTACGGTTAATCCCGTAATTAGCCAATTAACGGCAAAAGCAGAACATTTAAGCGATCAATCTCCCTTTGATCTTTATTTAGTCGCCCCCGCTACCTATAACACGATTAATAAGTTTCGTTACGGAATCGCTGACGGAGTGATCACTTCATGCTTGGCCTCGGCCTTGGGACGACAGGAAAAGGGAAAAACTAAAATTCTGCTTGTCCCCACCATGCACGGCAGTTTACATAATGCTATTCTGACCGAATCTTTGCAAACTCTCGATCGCTGGGGAGTCCAGATTATGTCACCCCGGGATGATTACGGTAAGCACAATCTCCCCGGGGAAAAAGAGATCACCGTAGCAGCCTGTGGGATTCTCAGTAATTCTGTCCTGAAAAATAGGCCGATTTTAGTCACTGGTGGACCCACACCCGTTATTATCGATAATATTCGTCGTTTAACCAATCGTTTTACCGGACAATTAGGAGTCGCTATTGCAGAAGAATTGTACCTGCGCGGGGCAAAGGTGCAATTAATCCACGGACGCGGCAGCTATACACCTCCCGCTTATTTACCCCATGAAATTATTGAAACTTATGACGAGTATCTAGGGAAGGTTATGGGAGAATTAGAGAGTAAAGATTATAAATTTGGGATTTTTTCGGCAGCAGTGGCAGATTATCGCTTAGAAAGCCCTTTTTCTGGCAAAATTCCCAGTGGTGGGCCGTTAAATCTTAATTTTGTGCCGACGGAAAAAGTGATTGACAAGGTGAGAGAAAAATTTCCCGATTTAGAGATGGTGACTTTCAAGTATCAGGAGGGAGTCAGTCAGGAGGAGTTGCTGGAAATCGCCCGTAAACGCCTAGAAAAGGGCTATCAGGCCGTCATTGCTAATAGGGGTGAGGAAAAGGGCGATCAAGGGGAACAGGTGGCTTATTTGGTCACAAAAGCGGCATTGGGGAAATTTATCGGCAAAAAAGCGATCGCTATTGGCATCGCCGAATATTTAGAACAGCGAGCCAAAAATGTTACAATCAAAAAAATTTAATATTTTTTAATATTAATTTGCAAAAATTTAGGGTAACACAGTCATGGGTAACATCAACTTCGTCAAAGAGAATAAGATCGTGGTAGCGGCAGATGGAGCGAATTTACGAGAGAAAGCAATCCAGAATGGCGTTGATATCTACACTTTTGGCGGTAAATTGATGAATTGTGGCGGTTACGGTCAGTGTGGTACTTGTATAGTGGCAATTGTCGAGGGTATGGAAAATCTCTCGGCCAAAACCGACTTTGAACAGCGCTGTCTGAAGAAAAAACCCGAAAATTATCGTTTAGCCTGTCAAACCAGCGTTAATGGCCCTATTAGCGTCCAAACTAAACCAAAATAGCATTTAAGCGTCATGCCCCACCCCCAGCAACGCACCGGTGGGGAAGGTGCGGCGATCAGAACCATTGAGGCGTTCGATACCAGTGAAAATTGCCAGACAATATCACTTGACATCCTCGCCGCCGTAAAACGGACGGCGATTCCTCACCACGCCACTTTTTTAGGGTGGTCGCGTCAATGGGGTTGACGCTTCACCGAAAAACGCTTAATTGCTTAAGTCTGACTCTTTCGACCCGTCCGTTTTGAGTGTCCGGATGCCGGACGGCCACTTTGAACAAGTCGAAAAAATCTCATGTTCAACCTTATTTCCTAGAAAGTTTTACTCGTTCAAGGCCGAATTTGAAGTCTTTTCTGAACAAAACCCCCTACTATCTGTTGTCAAGGTTCAGTTTTTAGCTTGGTTATCGCTTTTTCCATTGTAGCTTAAAGCCGTCCTAAAAGGACGGGGTTTTAACCCAAATTTTCGATAATTCCCTGAGCGACTTTTTCAGCAGACCCTAATTGATGTCTTGGGAAGACATCTCAGCGGATTTTTGTGATTTTTTCGCTGCTTTTTTGCCAGCCAAGGGCTGACAATCAAGAAATTTGCTAGAAAATATCGGCTTTACTGCATTTAAACTGCCTATTGGACATTTTAGTACAAACCCCTCACTGATCGCCCTGCGATCGCTATCTGAGAAAATTGCTCATCGAAAATTTGGGTCTGAAACCCCGTCGTTCTACGACGGCTTTACTGTTAAATATTAGAACATTTACGAAATATATGCTAGAATGTGAGGTATGGAAAAAGCCTACTCGTTCCGATTTTACCCCACACCCGAACAAGAGTCGCTATTGCGGCGCACTTTGGGCTGTGTAAGATTAGTTTACAACAAAGCTCTCCATGTCAGAACACAAGCTTGGTATGAAAGACAAGAAAGAGTAGGATATACTGAAACTTCTTCAATGTTGACCGAGTGGAAAAAGCAAGAAGAATTAGACTTTCTCAATGAAGTAAGCTGTGTACCTTTACAACAAGGGTTAAGACACCTACAAACAGCTTTTACTAACTTCTTTGCTGGTCGTACTAAGTATCCTAACTTTAAGAAAAAACATCAGGGAGGAAGTGCCGAATTTACCAAATCTGCTTTTAAAATTAAAGACAGACAAATCTATTTAGCTAAATGCACAGAACCTTTACCTATTCGATGGTCAAGACAAATACCAGAAAGCTGTGAACCAAGCACAGTAACAGTCAGATTACATCCTTCTGGACGTTGGCATATCTCAATAAGATTTGATGACCCAACGATTAAGCCTCTACCAGTAACAGATAAAGCCATTGGAATTGACTTAGGAATTAGTAGCCTCGTGATTACCAGCGATGGCGATAAAGTGTCTAATCCCAAGCATTTTAAGAAACATTATCAGAGGTTGCGAAAAGCACAAAAAAGCCTTTCTAGAAAACAGAAAGGGTCAAAAAATCGGGAAAAAGCAAGAATCAAAGTAGCCAAGATTCACGCTCAAATCACGGATAGTAGAAAAGACCATTTACATAAGCTAACCACTCAATTAGTTCGTGAAAACCAAACGATTGTGGTTGAGAATTTAGCCGTCAAGAATATGGTCAAAAACCCGAAATTATCTCAGGCAATATCTGATGTAAGCTGGGGAGAAATTACCCGACAATTAGCCTATAAATGCCGTTGGTATGGAAGAAATTACATCGAAATAGATAGATGGTTTCCTAGCTCTAAAAGGTGTAGTAATTGCGGGTATATTGCCCTTGAAAATGCCGTTAAATGTTCGAGAATGGGACTGTCCAGACTGTGGGACTCACCATGACCGAGATATTAACGCTAGTAAAAATATTTTGGCCGCAGGGCTTGCGGTGTCAGTCTGTAGAGCGACCATAAGACCAGAACAGAGTAAATCTGTTAAGGCAGGTGCGGAACCCCGCAAGGGAAAGAAGCAGAAACCTAAATCGTGAGGTTTGGGAATCACCGTCCGTTTACGGCGGTGAGGATGTCAATTTGTCATCTAGATTGCATCCTGATTGGAAACCTTTGGGTAATCTATGGGTACAGATACTCAAACCTCCCCTTCCTTGCTGCGTTCCTGATAGGGATATTTTTTTTCTCATAAACTTTACAATATTTAATAATTGTTGTAATATTGGTTAAACAACCAAGGTTCTTACTACTTGCCATTTATGCCGATAAACTCTATATCTAGCCAAAAAAAGAACTATAGAGGCAATTAAATCTTCAATTAGATTTCTCTATATCCTTGAGTGATCACTTACTAATCTCTTTACAAAACTAGAAAAAACCCTGATAGCATCTCCTTAACTGCCCCTGGGGAAGCGATCTGAAAAACGCCATCAATCCCTGAATATCAACCCTCAACCGACGCGCACTCATGAAAACCTCGAAAAACCCCACCGATCCAGTTCGCGCCTATCTCAGAGAAATTGGCCGAGTTCCCCTTCTCACCCATGAAGAAGAAATTCTCTACGCGAAACAGGTACAAAGATTAATTTTTCTGGAAAAAATCAAAGAATCCCTAAAGGTGAAACTCGGCAGCGACCCCAGCGATCGCCAATGGTCAGAAGCGGCGGAAATTAGTGAAGAACAACTCCGTCGAGAATTGGGGGCAGGGGATTTCGCCAAACGCAAGATGGTAGAAGCGAACCTGCGTCTAGTGGTTTCCGTCGCTAAAAAATACCTAAAACGCAATCTAGATCTATTAGACCTTATCCAAGAGGGAACGATTGGGATGCAAAGAGGTGTGGAAAAATTCGATCCCACCAAAGGCTATCGCTTTTCCACCTATGCCTATTGGTGGATTCGCCAAGCCATCACCCGGGCGATCGCAGAAAAAAGTCGCACCATCCGTCTGCCCATCCACATCACCGAAAAACTGAATAAAATCAAAAAAGCCCAGCGTCAACTAGCTCAAGATAAAGGTCGCGCTGCCACCATTGCCGAATTAGCCGAGGAATTAGACCTAACTCCCAAACAGGTGCGAGACTACTTGGAAAGGTCCCGTCAACCCCTTTCCCTTGACTTAAAGGTGGGGGACAATCAAGACACGGAATTAGGGGAACTCTTGGAAGATACGGGACTTTCCCCCGAAGATTACACTGCCTATTCTTCCCTCCAAGTGGATTTGGAAAAACTGATGGCAGACCTCACCCCTCAACAAAAAGAAGTGATTTGTCTGCGTTTTGGTTTAGATAATGGGCAGCCCCTCACCCTAGCAAAAATTGGCGTTCGACTCAATATCAGTCGTGAACGCGTGCGTCAGATCGAACGAGAAGCGATCGCTAAATTAAGAAAACGCAAGGGCAACATCAGAGAATATCTAGCTAGTTAAGCTAGAGATAACCTAGAATTTGGGTCAAATTGAGCGTCTGGATAACAGCGAGAAAAATGACCCATTTCTAGATTCATCGGCGACTTTTCTCCGCTCTTATTTCTCTATTTATTCAAGATATTTTTTCAAAAAGAGAGCTAATTTTTCTTTAGTGGCGACGGGAACAGAATCTAGACGGGTAAGAATAGCGTATTTAAGGGCAGAATGAGCGGCGGAAACGGGAGGATTAGCTGCCAGACGACGCACCGTTTCTTGAATAACTTTTTGGGCATTAATAGCGTTATGGTGGAGATTTTCGATCACCATTTCTACCGTGACATGATCGTGGTCGGGATGCCAACAATCGTAATCGGTAACTAGGGCTAAGGTAGCGTAGGCAATTTCCGCTTCTCGGGCTAATTTGGCCTCGGTTAAATTGGTCATACCGATCACGGTTGCCCCCCAACTTCTATAGAGATTTGATTCCGCTTTAGTAGAAAAAGCCGGCCCTTCCATACAGAGGTATGTACCGCCGCGATGCAAGGTAACTTCCGGTAGGTTTAAACTAGCGACGGCATCCCCTAAAATTTCGGCTAATTGGGGACAAATGGGATCACCAAAGGCAACGTGAGCAACAATTCCTTCCCCAAAAAAAGTCGCTATTCTCTCTTTAGTTCTGTCAATAAATTGATCGGGAATGACTAAATCTAGGGGTTTAACTTCGGCTTTTAGGGAACCAACGGCCGAAGCGGAAATAATATATTCAACCCCTAATTGTTTGAGAGCGTGAATATTAGCGCGAAAGGGTAATTCGGTCGGTAAAAAATGGTGATTTCTGCCATGACGCGCTAAAAAGGCAACTTCTGTTCCCTCTAAAGTACCGAGAATTAAAGCATCGGAAGGAGAACCAAAAGGAGTATCGAGGGATACTTCCCGCACATCCTTGAGGGCATCCATTTTATACAAACCACTGCCGCCAATGATGCCAATTTTTACCGTCGTCATAGTCTTGGAAAGAATTAGTTATCGTTGCCTTGATTGTACCATAATTGAGCGATCGAACTGTGATAATTTTTCCGTTAAGGCCTTACTTTTTCTTTTTCTTGCCCTTGAGGGAACCATTAATTAAACCATTAAAGCCATAAATTTCTTCAGTTCCCGCGATGGTAACTAATTCCACCTCTTTCGTGTCTCCCGGTTCAAATCGAACTGATGTACCCGCGGGAATATTCAGATGGGTTCCTTTGGTTAATTCGCGCTGGAACTCCAGGGCCTGATTAACTTCATAAAAATGATAGTGGGAACCCACTTGAATGGGTCGATCGCCTGTATTAGCCACAGAAATACGCAGGGTGTCGCGACCGACATTAATCTCGATCGCCCCGGATGGTGTGATAATTTCTCCCGGAATCATAACTGCTAAAAATCTCCTGTTAGTGAATGGGATTGTGAACGGTAACTAATTTAGTGCCATCGGGAAAAGTCGCCTCGATCTGCACTTCCGTAATCATTTCCGGGATACCTTCCATTACCTCCTCGCGAGTTAATAAAGTAGTGCCGTAACTCATCAATTCAGCCACGCTACGACCTTCCCTAGCACCCTCGAGGATGGCGGCGCTAATATAGGCGATCGCTTCGGGATAATTTAACTTGATACCGCGATTTTTGCGTCTTTCGGCGAGCAGTGCCGCCGTGAAAATGAGTAATTTATCTTTTTCTTGGGGCGAAAGTTGCATAGATAGGCCTTTTTTCACACAGATGCTAGGGTTATTGTAGTTCTTGGCCGGATAGTTGTAGCGATCGAGTTGTGAAAATTTATCGAAAATTTGGGTTGAAAACCCCGTCCTTTTAGGACGGCTTTAAGCTACAATGCAAAAAGCGATAACCAAGCTAAAAACCGAACCTTGACCACAGATAGTAGGGGGTTTCGTTCAGAAAAGACTTCAAATTCGGCCTTGAACGAGTAAAACTTTCTAGGAAATAAGGTTGAACATGAGATTTTTTCGACTTGTTCAAAGTGGCCGGAGGGCATTCGGACACTCAAAACGGACGTGGAGAAAGTGTAAGACTACCGCTAAGGTAGCAGCATCCTGTGAAGCGTCAACCCCATTCAACGACCATCCTAAAAAGGTGGCGTGGTGAGGAATCACCGTCCGTTTACGGCGGTGAGGATGTCAAACATCCTTTGGCTCAAAGTTGATACCACATTAGGAGTGTCCCCGGTCGGAATAGTTAGTAAAAGTATAGTCAAATATAGACAGACTGAATTCCATTTCAGAAATTCCTTTCACTTTTACTTCGAGAGATTGATTCTCCTTGGGTGAACTACGCACCTCTCTATCCCATAGCGGTTAAACGCATTTGGGAATGCTTTTCGTAAAATATTGTAGGAACCTATGACATCAGATTGAATCAGAATCCCCTTATCTGTACGATATGTTTTTAGATTTATTCAGCAAACCCTACTTAATAACCAGATTTAGTGTCAAAGATGGTTAAATTCTTGGTCGGAAACACAACAACAAATACCCGAAGATATTCAAGTAGTAACAATAAGATTAGGAATTACACCAGAACACATTCCTATAATTGGATCATCTTCTAAATAAGTATTTGTTGAAGCTGGAGATTCTGGGGCAGAATCTATATTTTTTGAGGTTTCTGGTAAATGGCTTTCTAAACTTTCGATCAGCTTTTCTAAAACGAGAAGTTTTTCAAAACTCAGCCGCTCAATTTGGTTGATTAGTTTTTGCCGCAATTCGATCGATGTCATTGTCCTGTCTCCTGTTTTTTTAAGATGAG
The DNA here is from genome assembly GCF_000010625.1 of Microcystis aeruginosa NIES-843. Classification (NCBI taxonomy): domain Bacteria; kingdom Bacillati; phylum Cyanobacteriota; class Cyanophyceae; order Chroococcales; family Microcystaceae; genus Microcystis; species Microcystis aeruginosa. The sequence goes on along the minus strand of NC_010296.1, from coordinate 4,158,641 downwards.
AAAAGGCAACACCCCCCCTTATCAAGGGGGGCAGGGGGGATCGAACCTAAAATCCATTTTTAATTTAATTATAACCAACTACTTAGGGCTTGCTGAATAAATGTGAAATTTAGGCAAAGTAAGGGTTTTGGGGCTTTACGAGCGAAACAGGTGCAAGATTTTGAGAGAATCGTCGTTCAAAACCTCGCGTCTTCATCGGCCCGCGTCCTGTAGGGGCGAAGCATTCGGGCAATAACCTATCGGTGAAACCGGAGATTTTCTATCCGAATGCTTCGCCCGTACTTTTTCAGCACAGAAAACGGGTTTCTCCGAGAAACTCGTTTTCTGCTCATGGACACCCCCCTTATCAAGGGGGGCAGGGGGGATCGACACCCCCCTTATCAAGGGGAGCAGGGGGGAGAACCCAAATAACCAGATTTAGTATAACCCCTAAACCAATACACTTGTACTATAGCTTGCCCAAAAAAATTCCAGAAAAGGGAATGAGGGTAAAAAGGGAAAAAAAGAGAAAAAGGGTTACAGAGTCCTCCCAGCACCGCACACCACCCGAAAACCGTCGTAGTTGAGGCTGCAGTCGCGGCGGAGGCTGAAGGAGCGGAAAGCGGAACGGCAGATAACTGGATTGCTGAACCAAGAACCGCCCCGCAATGGAGAACGATTATCATCCCCATTTTTTGTCCAAGCACTGCCATCCGTCGGCGCATCCTTATAGTCATCGTGCCAGGTATCGGCACACCATTCCCAAACGTTTCCGTGCATATCGTACAACCCGAAGGCATTAGCTACCTTAAAATAGCCCACTGGGGTTGTTTCACCTCGATATTCTCCTTTTGGTTCATGGGCATAAGTTTCAGTACCTCGATAGTTAGCTAAATCTGCCGTTATCGTTTCCCCAAAGTGAAAAGCAGTTGTTGTCCCCGCTCTACAGGCATATTCCCATTCTGCCTCACTCGGTAGCCGATATTCCCGTTTTGTTTCCCTTGATAGTCGTTTACAGAATTCCGTTGCTTGATACCAGTTGACTCTTTCTACGGGTAGCTCATCCCCTTTAAAGTGAGAAGGGTTTGTCTCTAGGTCGATGTCTATTTTAGCGGTTGCGGCGATAGCTTGCCACTGAGCTTGGGTGATGGGATAACGCCCCATGTAGAAAGAGGAAACGGTTACTCGGTGTGAGGGTTTTTCTCGTCTAAATCCATCCCAACCAAATTTTTTCACCAGTCTTGCAATTTCCCCGTCTTCGGTTCCCATCATAAATGTGCCGCCGGGGATTTCCATCAATTCCAATTCGACTCCCTCGGCTAGTTTTTCGACAATGCCTTCTGCTTGCCTTTTTTCCTTTTTAATTACCCATTTTTCTGGTTCAAAACGACTTTGAGACTGACGTTCTATGGTTGCCAGGGTAAATTCAAAGGTACGGGTTTTTAAGGGAGGTGGCGAGGATTGAGGGATTGGAGGGGGATTAGAAATATTAACGGCGATTTCTTCGGCAAATTCTGCGTATTCTCCCCCCAGATTGCGTAAGACTTCGATGCTGACTTGAGCGAAGGGAAGAATTTTTTCTCTTTGTTCTCGGGGATAGGTGGGTAATAGGGTTAATAAAGCGGCAAAACTGCGGATAGGACTTTTAATTTCCCCGGCAATATATTGGGAAATAGCATCGAGTACCTTGATAGTTTGTCGCCTACCGATAGCATCATTTAAGACTTGACGTACCCCGGGCAAAAAGTCATAGACTCGATACTGTCCTTCTTCATTTTCTACAATCGGTTTTAATAAACCTCCCATGTAGAATTCTGCCACATGAACGGGACGCACTTCGTTTAAAAGAGTTTTACGAATAAGATTGACCACCTGCATACTTACCGGGGCAGCTGCCATCATTTTTGCTAGTTTTTTGGCTGGTTCTGACGCGGTGGCAAAAAATCGCTCGACCATTGCCTCGGCCTTATTTTTAATGCTGTTTTTATCTTCGCTGTCTTGCTTATTTTCCTCTCTGGATATAGGGGGAATTTCGATAATTTGTTGTTTAATAAATTCTAAATCAAATAAAAAAGCGGAAATCTGAGCATTACCTGAACCAGCGACAACTTTTGCCCATTGTTTGAGGACTTCTGTTTCTAACGTGATTACGGGAATAAGAAGGGTATTTTGCCAGTTAATCGGTAGCCATTGGGGATAATTTTTTAAGATTAATTTCGGATTGGGAACCCCGGCAGTTAAAGCAGTGGTAAAGAGTTTACGTCCCCGTCCTAGTTGGGTACTATTCCATAATCTTTCGGGGAAAAGTTGCAGAATAGCGGTGGGTTGTTTTTCTGACCAATCTTTTAACCAAGGATGAATTAAGGCTTTTTGCCAGAGAGGAGAAACACAATCACTTACTAGCAAAACTAATCCCCGTCCCCTGGGATGAATAAGTTCTTTATGGGGGTGATAACGTTGTCCCGGTTTACCTTTTTTTCTGCGTCTTACTAACTGTAATTCTTGATTATTTGAGGTTGATAGTTGCCAAACTCTGACGGTTTTAAATGCTCCTTGATTTTCTAAGAGATTTTGTAACTCATTAATTAATTCTCGCCAAATGAAAGAGGATCTAGATTCTTCTACTACTAATTCGAGGGTTAACCAGCGTTCCGGTTGGGGTTTAGTCACGGGTAGCCAAATATCCCTTTCTGCAATAAAAGAAGCGGTTGCTTCTTCATCTAGAATCGTTTTAGTTGCTGAGGGAACTTTTCCCATGAAAGGACGCAAAGCGCGACTAATCAAGAGTGCTGTCTGTAATGCAGGAGCAGCAGGAACTTGAAAAGGAAAGCCTTGGATTGGGGTGGGTTTTTCTATTTCTTTGGGTAGAGATTCTTCGGTAATAACATCGACATTTGGCTGGGATTTTGATAGGTTATCTTCTGGAATATTCTCTAAATTTTCCTCTATTTGATTAGAATTTGATGAATCTATTGGCTGTTTATTTTCTGGAAATATTGGCGGTGATTGCAAGTCTTCAACACCCATTTGTAAGGCCAACCAGATACTATCAGCTACATCTTCATCACTGAGTTGTAACCGTTCTAGTAGTCCTGTTTGCTCTAGATAATCTAATAGTTTTTTAATTGATGAATTGGATGGGGATTCACTCATCTTCTACCCTCCCCAAATCTTTCAAAAGTTGATTAATCAGGTCATCTGTAGTTGATATAGCTCCTTTTTTGACCATAAAAATAGCATTAAGTAATTGATCCGTGGCTAGGGTTTGTGAATTGCGCTTTTGAATGAAGTTATCAATCAGTTTATCGATGTCTGGATTGTTATAGTTATTTCAAATAAGAACGAGACACTAGGCGACACAATAAGTACGAATAATTTCATCAAGGGGTGTCCCCACAGGAGCATACATTCTTGCCCTCTTTAATGCACTAAAATCATGTTCGATATCATTTAAATCAGGAGAGTATTTTGGCAAAAACACGACCTGATGACCTGCTTCCTCTACCAGTTGTTTAATGACTGTCTTCCGATGAATTGGTGCATTATCCATAATTAATACTGATGTTATGGTTAGAGAGGGCAACAAATATAAAGATAACCACCCTTCAAAACCTTCGGCATTCAGGCTTCTCGTAAATACCATCGGTGCAATAAAGTCTTTTTTTCCCTTTCTTCTACCAGCGACAAGGTTCTCTCTTTTTCCTCGTTTTCCTTGTCTATCTCCAAAGACTTTCTTCCCTTTTTTTGACCAAGCATAAAAACAGGCTTGAAATTCTTCAAACCCTGACTCATCAATAAATACAAGGCTTTCACTTCCATATATTTTAATCAATTCTCTCAGCACTCTGTAGTATTTCATTCTTTCTTCTCGGTTTCTTTCTCTATAACGAAGTTCCTTCTTTTTTCTGGTAACTTTCATGTTTTTTAAGGCATAGCAAATGGCACTTGGTCTCACTCCAAATTTCTCGGCTCTGTCTCTTAATCTTGCCTCGGGATTTTCTTGGACATCTTTTGACAGTGCTTTCCAGTCCAGCTTTCTCTGACGGTGTTTTACCTTTGTTGCTTCCAGTTTTTCCCTACCTAGCCATCTATATATCGTCGCTCTTCCTATATTAAATAGAGCGGCGGCTTTGGTTATGCTTCCCCCATTCTCTACATAATCGATTACTTTTTTTCTCAAGTCTAGGCTATAAGACATTTTTCTGTATGGGTTGCTCGTTTCTCTTGATTTTACCTTATTTTTCCCTCGTCTCACACTTATTTGAAATGACTATAGTAATTGTTTCTTCTAAATGGGCCTCAATTATTTTAATTAAGTCGGGTTTCTCTGGCTCTTTCATGGTTAAACGGAGACAACGACGCAAAAAAGGTGCAGGAAAGTCTCGTTCTCCATTGCTAGTTAAAATCACAAAAGGAAAAGCCTTACAGATAACTAAACCATCATTTATAGGTGTTTTTATATTTTCCTTGGTAACGTCGGTTGTATCGGTATAAGCAGTTCGTACTTCAACGCTTGGGACTTCTTCTTTTAGCCTAACTAATTCGGGGATTTCAAAGCGTCCTTCTTCAAATAAGGTGAGTAAATCATTGGGTAAATCGATATCACTCTTATCAATTTCATCAATTAACAGTACTCTTGGCTTTTCCGACTTTAATAGTGCGGTTCCCAACGGTCCAAGGGTAATATATTTTTCAATCTGTTTTAATTGGTCTTTTCGTTCTTCTGGGGTTAATTCTTTTTGCTCTCGTTCCAGTAATTTAACTTCCTGTAACCGACCGATCGCATCATAGTTATAAAGTCCATCTTTTAGGGTAGTATGGGTGGTAATCGGCCAGTATAATACTTCTCCTAATTTTAATTCCTGGGCGACTTTATAGGCAAGAGATGACTTTCCTGTCCCTGGTTTGCCGGTTACTAATAAAGGTCGCCGTAAATACAAGGCTGCATTGACCATTTTAATTTCTTCTTCGCGCACTAGAAAGGTTTCTCCCCGATGCTTACGACGACTTTCTCCCGGTTGCTTTTCTTTGCCAAAAGGTCGCCAGCTGGGAGGGTCTGGTAATGTCCAAGCGTCTGTGGGATCCTGATTTCCTGTAAAAATTTTCCAGTCTTTCATGATTCAATTTATGGCATCAAAAGTGGATAGTTGGGGGGAACAAGCTGGTAGTCATCCCAAAGTAATGATAGATGATTCCCAATATGATTATCTTCTAACCAAGCGGCGGAACGTCTATTTTTAATTATTTCTGGTAATTTTTCTAGTGGACATTGACAGATAGGGTCTAATTTTTCCTGACAGTTAAGTTCTGGGTTAGCATCGGGTCGTATCCACAGAGATAAAGGGATTCCAGTTTCGTATAAAATGGCTAGAATATTTTTTAACTCTAAGGAGTTTTCTTGACTGAGATTAGTTAACCTTGAACCGATAACATTGTTAAATTTATGATATTTGAGTATTTTATTCGGATGGTCATTATTTGCCAGAGGTTTTTTTAAAATAACTATTTGCTGATTGTTTGATTCGATCAGTTCTTTGATTTCTTCTTCACACTTTAAGATTTGGGTCAGATTTTGCTGCTGTATATTCCGAAAAAGTTGGCATTTTTTCATCCATAAATAGCTTTGTTGATTGTTGATATTTTCGGCTGTTATTCGTTCTGAAAATCTCATGATTATCTCATGATCGACTCCCCAATGATGAGGATCGCAGCCTGTAGCTGTTGCCACTTCATCAATTGAAAATAAATCAATCGGTTTAATCTCTTTTTCAATAAATCTATAGGGAAGAAAAAATTGAACTTTTTCTAGGGAAGATTGACAGATATTTTCTGATTCTCGTTTAAATTTTTTTAGGTGATTAATCAATTCATTTTCTTGGAGATGATTACCCAGACTTATTCCTTCATTGGGGGTTAAAGATTGATATTCTCCACGTTTTTGAGGTTCTTTTTCTGTGGGATGATAATTGTTGATATCTTTAACAATCCAAGCTCTCAGCATTAAAGATTTGTTTTCCTCTGTAAGGGTAACAAATAAGCAGGGATTTTTGTCTGTTGATTTTTGAGCGATATTTTGTGAGCGATGATTAAGATTATTCTCTAAAGTATTGATTAAAACTTCCCATTTGGTTTGATATTTTTTTAGCCATTCTTTTAATAACTTTGCCAGAGCATCTGTTGAGGTTAACTGAATGATTAAATAGCCAATAAATATTTCTAACCAAGAAAATTTTGATTGAGAAGCATAGGTCAAATATCTTTCATCTAATTGATAGATTATTTCTATAAAATCAGACCAAGAGGAAGGAATTACTCTAGGTAAATCCACTAAATGATCCCTCACTTCAATTTTTAAATTTTCATAAGCTGTATTAAGTTGATCTTGATAACTCTTGTTTTCAAATATACATCTAACCAAGGAGATGATTCTAGGGATTCTTCCTTCTACTTGTGCTATATATAGCAACTTATCCCAAGCTTTTAAAAGAACATTAGTAGGAATAAAAAATGCAGATTTTGCAAACATTTTTTCCTTATCAGCACTTACTGCCATCCCCACTACTCCCCCCAATTGCTCATCCCAGATAGCTGTCCCACTAAACCCACCTTCTACAGCATATCCCGTGCTTTTATTATCTTCTATCTGAATTTTGTTGTTAGCAATATGACCTATTATCTTACCATCAGACCAGACACCTTCGTTTCTGGAAAAACCATAAGCTTTATAATTATGATCAGATAAATCTCCTATTTTATAGGTAATTAAAGAAACTGGTTGAGCTTGTAAAGGAACTGAATCTTTTAATCTTAAGATAGCAATATCTTGAGGATAGTTGCTTTTAAATTTAACCGGATGCCAAACTTCTACGGTTGTTTCTAAAGATGTACCCGATGCAATGATAGGAAAATCACACTCAATAATGTCAGTGGGTTTCTCAGCAGATGTTAATACTAATCCTAAAGATTCATTAACAACATGAGCGCAGGTAATCAAGTATTCTGATGATATTAGAAATCCCGCTCCGACAATTTCTATTGTATCATCTTTATTTTTTCGTTGCTTATAAATTCTGACCAGAGAAGATTCTAGAGATGCAACCATTATTTTTATCTAAGTAAGTAGTTATAATTAAATTGAAGATAGATTTTGCCTCTGATCCCCCCTGCCCCCCTTAATAAGCTATCCATTAGTCGGATCTTTCTTAACAAAAAGAGAAGAAACTTAAAAAAAGGGGAAACGATTGATAGGTATAGTTTTGAAAGAAGGAATTAAGGTGGAGGTAAGCAAAAAAATGGAGAAATGGGCAGCCCAAGAATTACAGTATGCAGACCTAGGGGACACCAGAAGAAAGAAAAGGTTAATCAGTATCGTGGAAAACTTGGCCAGTCAACCTAGTACAAGTGTGCCACAAGCTTCAGGAAATCTAGCCGCAGCGAGTGCCACCTACGACTTTTGGAATTCCCCCTATTTTCACCCCTCAGATATAATTGCCGCCCAGGCCAAAAGTACAGTAGAAAGAATCAAAGAACATCCAATAGTTTTGGCAGTGCAAGACACAACAAGTTTAGACTTTACGACGCAAAAAGCCAAAAAAGGCATGGGTTATCTAGATTATAAAAAATCCTTTGGTCTCAAAGTTCATACCACCTTAGGAGTGTCCCCAGTCGGAATACCTTTAGGACTGATTAATCAATATGTCTGGGCAAGAGAAGAAAAGAATTTAGGGATTGCCAAGCAACGCAAAAAAAGAGAAACCCAAGAAAAAGAAAGTCAAAGATGGTTAGATTCTTTGTCAGAAACACAACAACAGATACCCGAAGATATTCAAGTAGTAACAATCGGAGATTGTGAGGCAGACATATTTGATTTATTTGCCCAATCAAGAAGTCCTAACTCTCATTTATTAATTCGAGGAACTCATAACCGAAAAGTTAACTATCTCGAAGACAAGCAAAGGTCAGGGCATTCAGAGCCTAAATATTTACATCAATCCATCAGAGAAATAAAAGCCTGTGGGACCTTAGATGTGCAAGTAAAACGCAATCCTAATCACGAGGCTAGACTAGCTAAACTAACAGTTAGATTTGCCAGTTTTGAAATACAAGTACCTAGCCATCACTCCAAGGCGACCCCTCGTCAACCGGTCAAATTACAGGTAATTTTAGCTGAAGAAGAAAATCCGCATAGCGGAGTTAATCCTATCAGTTGGCTGCTCTTAACTAGCCTAGACATTAGTAGCTTTGAATCAGCGATAACCTGTGTGCGCTGGTATAGTTATCGCTGGTTAATAGAACGCTATCATTTTGTTTTAAAAAGTGGTTGTGGATTAGAAAAACTGCAATTAGAAACGGGTAGGAGAATTGAGATGGCCTTAGCTACCTATTCAATTGTAGCTTGGAGATTACTTTGGTTAACCTATCAAGCACGCTTACACGGAGAGGAGAGTTGTGAAAGTTTTTTGGAAGAACATGAATGGCAATCTTTGTGTGCCACTATTCATAAAAAGAGTCCGCCACCTGAAAAGCCGCCCTCCTTTCGAGAAGCGGTCAGAATGATTGCTTCTCTTGGGGGGTTTTTAGGTAGAAAAGGTGACGGTGAACCTGGTGTTAAAACTATTTGGTTGGGACTGCGAAGGTTACATGATATCAGCCAGACTTGGAAACTATCTCATCAAATTAGTCCCCCTATAGAACCCCCTTGAGCCATCTGGCACACTTTTCTCTTTTTGTCAAATTTTATGTTAAGAAAGATGTGACTAATGGATAGCTTAATAAGGGGGGTGCCGATAGGCGGGTGGATCCCCCCTGCCCCCCTTAATAAGGGGGGTGTCTGACAACTTTTAACACCTACCTACTGGTTCTTCGGTTTGTGTTATGCAATGGACGGGAGTTATAAGGGGTGAAACCCTTATATAGAAAGACATTGCTTCGATTTTTGCCAATTGTTTTCAATCTAGAACGAGCTAATCAATTAAGTCTCTTGCCAGATAAGGATTTAGCCGATTTATGCCCCCTGATCGAAGCATACCAAGTAACGAAGAACCTACCTACTTAAGTCCTCATTGAGTAGATGATTGCTTATTTTTCTCCTTGTTATCCCATTTCAGGGTAATTTCATAATTAACATCGGCGCTGCCAGATGCAATAATAGCCCCTAGACCAACAGTCATTTTTATCCCAAACTTGACCTCTACCTGATCAGCAGGTTCATTGAAACTTTTAACCTTATTAATTATGGCATTTGCCACCGGTTTTATGCCATTTAATGCGTCTTCAAAAGACTGAGCGGCTTTAACAGCTATTTCATCTGTTAGACTAATAAGTTCATCTTCTGGTTTCGGTTTGGGTAAGGGTAACTTTTCATCCACCTCGATGTAAATCGTTCCCTCATCCGAGGTAAATTCCACTAAACGAGTCATAAAAATTCTCCTGTTTATTTTATTGCGGTTGCCCAGACTTAATCAATCACAACTCCATCTTTTTGCTCTCATACCTAATTATATCTCTTTACCAAGTGTTCGGTTGAAAGTCAGCATTATTACCTTTGCATCAGCGTACATCTGCCTTTTTCCGGATACAGGCAAAGCTCTCGATGCAACGCAAACCTGTTATAATCACTAACTAGATGGAATCCGTGACCGCGTGCGAATGTATCTGGGGCTTTGGAGTGGGAAAGCTGCAATGACAACTGACTTTATCGAGATCTACGAACGTGCTTTACGTCGAGAATTGTGCGAAGAGATCAGGCATCGTTTCGAAGCCAGCAACCGCAAGTCGGATGGACGGATCGGTCATGGAGTCGACAAATCTAAGAAGAACAGCACCGACATCACCATCACAGGCCTCTCCGAGTGGAGCGATTTGCACAGTCAGATACTCGACAGCACACTGCGTCACCTGATGTTGTACATTCGCAAGTATCCATATCTGATCACGAGTGCGTTTGCATTGAGCTTGCAAGAGCCGGCTACCGGACTGGTCAGACCGTTAACAGCTTCGGATGTTGGGGCGGCATCGGACCTAGAACTCGGCGAGTATTTGTTCAGAGTGTTTCGACCGGGAGCGATCAACGTTCAGAAATACTCGAAGAGTCTCGGTGGTTACTACTACTGGCATTCGGAAATCTATCCTCGCGACCCAGCTGCTGAGACGCTCCATCGCGTCCTTTTGTTTATGTTCTATCTGAACGATGTAGAGCGCGGTGGTGAGACGGAGTTCTTGTACCAAGAACGGAAGCTCAAGCCGACCTCTGGGACGATGGTGATCGCTCCCGCCGGTTTTACCCACACCCATCGCGGCAATGTGCCCGAGTCGCACGACAAGTACATTCTGACCAGCTGGATCTTGTTCAACCGCGCCGAGCAGCTCTATCCTCGCAAACCCAATCCTGCGTGAGACGACACAAGCGACACAAGGACAGGCATTGCCAACCTCGCCATTTTACCGGCAACCCAAACGTTGCGTGGCTCACGATCGGATGCTGGCAACGCGGTAACAAGGGACGAGACGGGCAAATGAATTGGGGTGGAAAATGGAAGGGCAAAAAAAATTTGAGCGGAATGCCTGACAACGGACGGAGTGAACCGTCTGGTAGCTCTCTACTCGCGCTTAGAAATTAATTGAATGGAAACTACCAGTAATCATACTAAATCCGTTGAGTATAGGCTAGATATCAGGATAGGCAAGAGGCAAGAGGCAAGAGGCAAGAGGCAAAAGGAGGAATAGATAATCAGTCTTTAATCACTGGATTTAGAATCAGTGATCAATCAAGCTTTAACCATGAGTCAGTTATGATGATGAAATTATTAAGATCTGTAGTCATTTTGGCAAGTTTACTGAATGTTACACCTGGGATGGCAAATCATCCACCCCGACAAGTTGCTCAAGCGTCTAGCGCTTATTCGATTCAAGGTTATTGTTTTTCAGTCGCTAATGATGATCTGGATTCTACGGCGAGGATTTATATTCAGGGAAATCAAGTCACGGGTCGGGTAGAAGCTACGATTCATAATGAACAAGAATCTTATTATAGTTCCTATACTCAAACCTTACAAGGAAGGAAAAATGGGAATCAGTTAAACTTAAATATCAAGACAAAAATTGAGTTAGATACTCAAACAACTCAAGAAACCTGGACGTTAACTTCAGATTCTTTGAATACGGGACGAGTCGTTTATCAAAAACAACCTTGTTTAGTGTCTCAAATTCGGTTTGCACCAGGAACTAATACCACTACAGTTAATCAATCGGTTGTTCGAGGGAGTCGAAATATTTATTTATTAAGAGCGAATCAAGGACAGAGAATGGATCTGAAAATTACAGCATTAGAAAATAATGCCGTATTCGATGTGATTGCACCGAATGGGCAAATTTTGAAAACAGAAGCTACCCAATCTAGTTTAAAATTACCGGCTACTGGAAATTATGAAATAATTGTAGGGGGAACTCGTGGCAATGCCACCTATAAATTAAATGTTAAAATTCAATAAATAGAAGGAAACATGGAACAGCCTTGGGGTTGGGGGGTCTTGACTCTTGCCTCATCTCAACCAGCAATTTAAATGCGCGGGCAGCTTATCCTATATGGTACTGTTTAATTTTATTGCCACAAAAGTTGATTATGTCCTTACCTGAACTCCCTCTTCATCTTCAATTAACCCAAATGATTTCGGGTTACTGGCTATCTCAAGCTATCTATGCTGCGGCTAAATTGAGTCTAGCCGAGCATTTAAGCAAGGGAGCGAAATCTTGTCAAGAGTTAGCCTCCCTAACTGAGACCAATCCTGCTGCTTTATACCGACTGATGAGAGCATTAGCTAGTGTGGGAATTTTTCAAGAAACTGAATCTCAACAGTTTATACTCACTCCCTTAGCCGAACATTTATCTAGTGACCATCCCCGGTCAGTAAAAGCGACAGCGATTATGTTAGGAGAGGCCCCCCATTATCAAGCATGGGGAAATGTGTTACATAGTATTAAAACGGGACAACTATCCTTTGATGATGTCTTTGGGATGGGGGTCTTTGAATATTTTCAAACTCATCCGCTGGATGCAGAGATTTTTGAACAGTCGATGAATAGTTTTTCTTTTTCGGAGGAGAAGGCTATTTTAGCTGTGTATAATTTCTCTGAATTTCAAACCCTAGTAGATGTAGGTGGGGGATACGGTGAGATGTTGGGGACAATCTTAGAGCAATATCCCCACCTAAAAGGGATTCTTTTTGATGAAGACTATGTAATTTATCATTGTCAACCCACTTTAGAAAAACACGGCATTCTCGCTCGTTGTCAAACCTTTGGAGGTAATTTTTTTGAATCCGTACCGCCAGGAGGAGATGGCTATTTATTAAAACATATTATTCACGATTGGGATGATCGACGGGCAATTGCCATTTTGAAAAATTGTTGTGAAGGCTTAGATAGCAACGGTAAAGTCTTAGTAATGGAAATGGTTGTTCCTTCGGGTAATAAGCCTTCGTCTGCTAAAATGTTAGACATGAATATGTTAGTTATGTGTCCGGGATGTAAAGAAAGAACCGCAAAAGAATTTGAGGAATTGTTAAGTCAAGCGGGTTTAAAATTAAATCGAATTATTCCGACTAAAGAAGATATTTTTATTATTGAATGCCTGAAAAAATAAGTCAACGAGATGAGGCGCAGTAATCGCCTACTTTTGTAGGTGCGTTAATCAAATGTAAGGCACCTTTCAACCTTGTCACAGGAGTAATAATTTTTCGGGCTTTTGCTATCGAATTACTCTGGAAATACGGCGGATTCAGGCTCAGTCTGGTACATCTTCTAAGTGGAAAGGCTTATCCAATAAGGAGTTGTCTGTGCCAGATGGATAGAGGAACCGCCGTACTCGGTAAAAATAGCATCAACAAAAATCTAGGGAACAATATTGTTCCCCCTTCAATCTTAGAATCCAGTTCACAGAAAGATACAGTTAGGAGCAATCAGACTCAACTATTTACTAAGATAATTTACTTTTGTTTCCCTATGGTAAGGTTCGGGAAAACCCCGGACTTAAAACTGGGCATATTTGTTTATTTCCTAATTCAAACTCAACCATAAAATTTTTTTAGGAGAAATCAATAAGATGGAATTAAAGGCCGAAACTAGCAACTTTAGTCAATCAAGAAAGCTTTTCTTGTATATATTAAAAATCTTCATCATTTGGAGAGGAACACTTTTACTGATGCACCTAATCGGACTCAGTTTTAGTCAGATGAATGAATCTTCATCTCCTCAAGAATCTTTTTGGCATTGGTTTCCCGATAATCATTATTTGGATTCTTTCTTTCGTTTTGATAGTTCTTGGTATAACGACATTATTCAAACAGGATATTCATACAATCCCGAAAAACAATCGAACGTTGCTTTTTTTCCTCTCTATCCTATTTTAGTCAAAGCAATTGCATCTTTAACTTCCTTAAGTGTGCCTATTTCTGGTCTTTTGCTTTCTAATTTATGTCTAATACTTGCCTTATTTTTTGTTTATAAAATCAGTAATATTTATCTGAATAAAAGAGGCTGTGAAAAAGTTTTAATTCTTATGTTGGTTTTTCCTACTTCCTTTTTTTATAGCTGTTTTTATACAGAAAGTTTATATTTGCTAACCACCGCTGCTTGTTTTTATTTCTTTCTGAATAAGAAATACTTTTGGTCTGGATTTTTTGGATTTTTTGCCAGTTTAACTAGAGTCACAGGAGTAATAATTTTTCTGGCTTTTGCTATCGAATTACTCTGGAAATATTTAAAGAAAAAAGAACCGCCCAAGAGAGAAAGTCTTTTCCTCCTATTAATACCCTGTGGGTTAATCGCTTATATGGTATTTTTAGCTTGGAAATTCAACGAACCTTTGGCATTTGTTAAAATTCAGGATCTGTGGGGTAGAAATGAGAGAGTATTTCCTTTAATTACTCTAATCAACTACTGGAAGAATATCAATTTTATGTTTCCCAAAGATGCCAATAATGCAGTGGGATTCTTAAATACTTTTTTCAGCTCCTTTTTTTTAGGTATCTTGCTATTCTCTATCGTTAAAAAGCCTCTAAATATTTCCCTGTTAATTTTTGCCTTCCTGAGCATTTTTTTACCTTTAAATACAGGAACAACACAATCAATGATGAGGTATATGATGACAATATTTCCAATATTTATTATCCTTGGATATTGGAGCCAAAAAAATCGTTATTTTTATGGGTTTCTGTTATTCTTCTTTACCTATTTTTTATCAATTCTATTTCTTTGGTATGGTAATTGGGGCTGGATAACTTAGTTGCTCGTGAGTTGAGTCAAATTACCCTAACTAATCATGCTAACATAGCTCTTTGCTCAGAGAGAGTCGATTGATTTGTTCAAAAATATCAACTATATAGAGAATTATTGTCATCATAAATTAGAGTTATGATCAAAAATGTTACTCACATTGCCGAATATCTATATCGGTCAATAAAATCAATAACAATTACAGGATAAGCGTTTAAATGCGATCGAGATTGGCTTGATTTTAATACAAAAATACTGCACATTGATCATCATCAGTTCCTGAACAGAAGCAAAAGAAAACCCCACAGACAAAGACCTTGTAATGATAAAATCGACAATGGCGACAGCTTGGCCATTAGTATTTTTTGCGTCGGACTAGCAGGAGATAAAAGCGTGACCTTTAAGATTGGTTTACTCGGTTTCGGGGTTGTGGGGACGGGAACAGCGAAAATCCTCCTCGATCCTTTTGGTCGTCATCCCGTACTCAAAGAGATTACCATTGGACGAGTGGGAGTTAGATCCCTAGATAAACCGAGAGAAATCGAGCTTTCTCCCCAGCTGTTGACCACTGACCTAGAATCGATCGTTACTGACCCCGAAATTGATATTATTGTCGAATTATTGGGGGGTTTGGAACCAGCACGCTCTTTAATTCTCAAGGCAATCGCATCGGGAAAGCACGTTGTTACGGCAAATAAAGCGGTTATTGCCCGTTTTGGCGATGAAATCTACGCCAAAGCTAACGAAAAGGGGGTTTATGTCCTTCTAGAAGCGGCCGTGGGTGGTGGAATTCCCGTCATTAAACCCTTAAAACAATCCCTCGGCGCTAATCGCATCAGCAGCATCATGGGAATTGTCAACGGCACAACTAACTATATTCTCACGGAAATGAGCCAAAAAGGGGCAGATTTTAGTGAAGTTCTGGCCAAAGCTCAGGAATTAGGCTATGCAGAAGCGGACCCCACTGCGGACGTGGATGGATTCGATGCGGCCGATAAAATTGCCATTTTAGCTTCTTTGGGTTTTGGAGGTCGGGTAAAACGGGAAGATGTTTACTGTGAAGGTATCCGACAAGTTAGCGCCGTCGATATCGCCTACGCTGATAGACTGGGATTTGTGATTAAATTATTAGCGATCGCAAAAGATACGGTTAAGGAGGATTCCGATACCCTAGAGTTGCGGGTTCATCCGACCCTAGTACCGAAAACCCATCCCCTCGCTAATGCTAACGGAGTCTATAACGCTATTCTCGTCGAGGGGGAACCCTTGGGCCAAGTGATGTTTTATGGACCCGGTGCCGGTAGCGGACCGACGGCCAGCGCGGTAGTATCGGATGTGATGAATATCGTCGGAATTTTAAAAAGTAGTGGCAAAACCAAGGAACTTGACCCGCTTTTAAGCTGTATTCACCAGCATTATTGTCAAATCGCCCCCATGGAGGATTTGTCGACCCGTTTTTATGCTCGTTTTCTCTGTCGCGATGTGCCGGGGGTAATCGGTCATTTAGGTATGGCTTTCGGCGACCATGGGGTTAGCCTAGAATCCGTGGTACAAATTGGTATTAGGGGTGATTTAGCCGAAATTGTCGTTGTCACCCACGATGTGCGCGAGGGCAATTTCCGCAACGCTTTGGCAGCAATAGAGTCTTTAGAAGCTATTGACAGTATTCCTAGTATTCTCCGGGTTTTGTAATTATAGAGATCGCTTTTTTTATGGTCATGGGTCGGAGAATCAAACGTGAGAAAATTTGGCTCAGTTTGACTAGCACAATTTTGTTTTTTTGTCTAGGTTTTTTGGGCTTAAATCAAAAATTAATTTTTGCCCAAGGGTCTGATAATGTTTGTCCCCTGCCGATTTTATCAAGGTTACAACGTCATCAAATCCAAGCGGGAGAAACGATCGCCTCCATCGCCGAAAAATACGCTCTTATCCCCGCAACGATAATTAAACTCAATCCGACTATTCTCAAAAATGGTCTGGCCCCCGTGGGGAAAGAAATCTTCATTCCCCCGATGAACGGCATTCGCATCGAAGCACCCCGGGGTTCCACTTGGCGCGATTTAGAAGCGGCCTATGGTATTCGTGCCGATATACTCTTTGAGCTTAACGGTTGTGGTCGCCGGCCGACAATAGTTTTTATCCCCGGCACCAATTGGTCCGCCGCCGGCAAGCGCTCGGACTATACTGGATTAAGTTCTTATCCCTTACCCTTTGCCAGCACTGTCGGATTAGCCTACGGTTGGCAAAAAAGCCCCACGGAACAGAAAAATCTCTTTCATAGTGGTATTGATCTTCTCGCAGATGTTGGTACACCAGTTCTAGCCGCCGAGGATGGTCTAGTGATTTATGTGGGTCAGGAAGGGGCCTATGGTAATTTGGTAGTAATTAATCATTTAGGTCGCCGGCAGACCCGTTATGCCCATTTAAGCAGGGTTACAGTCAGAATTGACCAACGGGTACGAGCAGGAGACGTTATCGGTGCGGTTGGCACCACGGGACAACCGGATATTATTCCCCCCCATCTTCATTTTGAGGTGCGCTTAGATACTCCCGTCGGTTGGACAGCGCAGGATCCGGCTTTGCATTTGCCCCAAATCGGCCCGCAATCAAGTCAGACTAAATCCTGTTTAAAAGATATAGGAGAGTGAGGGAGTGCCGAGCGGGGGAAACAATCCATAACCGGGTTTTTAAAGTTGGATTGGAAGTTAATCATACTATTTTGGTATAAACTATATCTTCCAGCCAAAATCCCCCTCTTTGGGGAGAAGGGGAAAAGCCAACCCAAGATTAACCCTGCACCATCACCGAGGCCGCCGCAGCCACACCGGCGCCGGGGGTGACACCTTCGACACCTAGCTCGATTAAAGTCGCTTCAATGGCAGCGATAACCGTGAGGATATCCCTCTCACTAGCAAAACCTAAATGACCGATACGGAAGATTTTACCCTTGAGGTGATCCTGACCACCAGCCACAGCGATGTCGAACTTTTTATTGAGAGTCGAACGAATTTTTTCCGCATCTACCAGAGTGGGGGCCACCGCAGTAATCGCCGTGGAAGCCCAAGAATCCGCCGCGTAGAGGGGCAAATCCAGGGCGCGCATACCGGCCCGCGTCATCTTCGTTAAGCGTTGGTGACGGGCGAAAATTGCCGCTAATCCCTCCCTTCTCATCATTTGCAGAGAAGCTTGTAAACCGTACATCAGGTTAACTGGAGGGGTAAAGGGGGAACTATCCTCATCGGTGGCTTTTTTGTATTTGCCCAAATCTAGATAAAAACGGGGCAGTTTGGCGGTTTCGTAGGCTTTCCAAGCTTTTTGACTTACGGAAACAAAACCTAAACCGGGAGGAATCATATAACCTTTCTGGGAACCAGAACCGACCACATCTAAACCCCATTCATCGATGGGAATATGATAAGCTCCTAAACTGGTGACAGCATCGACGATGATTAAAGCTTCCCCGTGGTCTTTTACCGCTTTGTTAATGCTTTCCAAGTCATTGAGAACCCCGGTGGAAGTTTCCGAATGGGTGATAATTACCGCTTTGATGGCTTTTTCCTTGTCTTCGGTCAGTTTAGCGGTAAATGCCTCTGGATCTAGGGGTTTACCCCATTCTGCCTTAATGACATCCACATTTAAGCCGTATGCTTTCGCCACTTTCGCCCAACGTTCCCCAAATTTACCATTATCCCCCACCAAAACTCGATCGCCGGGGCTGAGAAAATTAATAATTCCCGCTTCCATGGCACCGGTTCCCGAAGCAGTTAGCATTAAGACATCGCCACTGGTTTGATGCAACCATTTAAGATTTTCGGTTAATTCGGCGATTACCTTGCTAAAAGCACCCGTCCGATGACCTATCGGTGCTTTAGCCATAGCCAATAATACCGCTTCCGGCACTGGTGTGGGGCCGGGAATCATCAACATATTTTTATTTTCCATGGTTCGTCCTCTCTCGTTGGGCTATATTCAAAAAGATAAAAAACCAAATCTCGATCGCATCAATTCTGAGGGGATGATTTAAGATTCGGCAAACTCTGATTATATCCCGGCAGATAGCCTTGTCAGTTATCAGTGATCAGTTAGCAGTTATCAGTTATCAGATGTGAGTTTTCAGTTCACTGATTACTGTTTACTGTTTACTGTTTACTGTTTACTGATCACTGAACTTGCTATGGTTCGATAGGGTGGCATAAATCGACTAAATCTTTATCTGGCAAGAGTTCCATTGATTAGTTTCTTCTAGAGCGAAAACAATTGACAAAAATCGCCAAATGTCTTTCTCTATAAGGGTTTCATCCCTTATAACCCCGTCCATTGCATAGCACAAACCGAAGAACCATAACTGATAACTGATGACTGAAAAACCCCTAACCGAGATTTTCAAAGAGTTTTTGGATACCGAGGGCAGGATCGGGCAGTTTTACCAAAGATTCGCCAATTAGAACCGCATTTGCTCCCGCTTGCTTCACTTTCGCCAGATCTGTTGCTGTGTGTAATCCCGATTCGCTGACGATCAGAATACCTTTTTCTCGCACCTGTTCGCCCCTGGCTTCTAGTAATTGGCGAGTATTGTCTAAATCGACTGTAAATGTCTCTAAATTGCGGTTATTAATGCCGATTAGTTCGATTCCCTCAATGGCTAACACTCGATCAAATTCAGCCAGACTATGCACCTCTACCAAAGCTGTCATCCCTAAACCCTTGACAATTTTGACAAAATATGCTAAGTCTTGATCGCTTAAAATAGCGGCAATTAAAAGGACAGCATCGGCTCCTTTAGAGCGAGCGTAGTAGATTTGATAGGGATAAAGGATAAATTCCTTGCATAATAGGGGTAAAGATACCGCTTGCCGGACGAGGGTAAGATTTTCGTAACTACCTTGAAAAAACTTACTATCGGTTAAAACCGATAAACAAGTGGCCCCTCCCTGTTCATAGGTACGGGCGATCGCTACAGGATCAAAATCTTCCAGGATAACTCCCTTGCTAGGGGAAGCTTTTTTCACTTCGGCAATCAAAGCGGGTTGGGTTTTACCCTGTTTTAAGGCGGCTAAAAAGTCGCAAGGTGGCGCAGTATTGGCTATTTTTTGGCGTAATTCCAATAAAGGCAACCGTTCGCGCAATTTATCGACTTCTATCTCCTTATGCCAAACGATTTCTTCTAAAATATTTTGCGGTTGTGCCTCTGGCACTTTCACCACATAACTCAAACTCTCAACTTTGACGGCAGGATTGGGGTGTTTTCTTCGGATCTGCATTTTTTCACTGTCCAGAGCGTGAACAGTGATTAGTTTAACAGTGATTAGTTATCGGTAATTGAAATAGAGACGCAGTCAACCACGTCTCTACAGATATTTAGGGTTTGCTGAAAAAGCTTTTCGGTGGTGGCAGGGTGTGGGGTGTGGGGTGTGGGGTGTGGGGTTTTATCGATTTTCAGGTGGTCAACTACCTAATTTTCAGGGAAAAAGTCCAGGAATTTTCCCCCCGATCCCCGCAATGGCTGGCACTTTTTGAGGGGAAAAAAGTCCAAAAGTCTTATCCAACAAGGTTTTTAGATTTATTCAGCAGACCCTATTTATCTAGACTTGTGTGGATATTCCCAGTCCTCACCGAAAGGCTATTGCATAGCTTCGATCGAACGTTCTAAAATCTTATCTTGGAGTTTTTCGTCTTCTTGACGATTTTCAGTTAATAAAACCCGTGCTTTCGCAGTTCCTGCCTCCCCTTCCCCTAAAAGCTCCTCTGTACGAGTTAAGACATTTTCTTCGAGCATTCCTTCTGCTTGTCGTTCTTGGGTTAAATTAAGACGTGCTTTTTCTTCAATATTCATAAATTTATCCTTGCCACAGGTGCGATCAACTTCTACCCTTAGTCTGACACAAATTTAGTATTCCGTATCATTAACTACAGAAAAATTTAGAATCTTACTGGCGAAACTGAGATTTAGGTATTTTTTCTCATTCCTTAAATGGACAGGGATCGATCGACCTCAAGCTATACAATAAAACCTATGGAACAATTCCCCAGCGTAATCAAGCTTGTATATCGGGCGAATAATGATCGATTGCCTAAACCAACAGATTTCTGGACAGTATCCGACTCTATCGTAATATCCTATTTGCAGAGCTTATGACCAAAGGTAATTTAAACGATCTCATCCGTACAGAAGCTAATAAAGAGGTAGAATCCCAACCCTCTCCTTCTGCCAAACGTCCGAAGGAAACTAACGCCACCCTACAGGCAAAAATTAAGGACTTGACGGCAGAGTTAGAAAAAACCGAGAAAAATCAGCAAACTCTCCAAGAAAAAGTTATTTCTCTGGAAGAAGAACTTAAAGAACATCTGGAACTCTCTGTCAGTTTACAGCAGTTACAACAACAGACCGAGCAGTTAGAATCTGTCCTCTCGGAAAAAACTACTTTGGTGGCACAATTATCGAGTCAATTAAGCAAGACAGAAACAGAACTGACTGATAAAAAACAGTTAATTGAAAAATTATCGAGTCAATTAAGCAAGACAGAAACAGAACTGACTGATAAAAAACAGTTAATTGAAAAATTATATAATCAAATTAAAACCCTAGAAAATAGTCCCACCGCCACCCCTGAACCGTCAGCAATTACCAAACTATTGCCTAAGAAACCCAGTCTTTATAACTTTGAAATGGCCACTTTAGCCCGTTATATTGCCCCCACTCCTACCCCCACAGAGTTAACGGATTCCGATATCGGTTGGTTCGATTAATTATGGTTTGCTAAATAAATCTAAAAACATTGTTCGATAAGACTTTTAGACCTTTTTGAAATCCAAAAGTACCGGCCATTGGAGTGATCGGGGGGAAAATTCCGGGACTTTTTCCCTGAAAATTATACTAAATCCAGTTATTAAAAACTGATTATTTATTCTCCGTTTTGCCTTTTGCATGAGTGCCTCTCCTGATATGTAGCCTATACTCAACGGATTTGGTATTAGGTAATTGACTCCCTGAAAATGGGTAAAACCCTACACCCTACACCCCACACCCTGCCCCCAGGAAAAACTTTGTGCCGCAAACCCTAATTATGGCTAGTAAAAATCAAGAACAACAACATCCACAGGAAAGACTCGATCGCCCGATTGTTGATCAGCTACTGCAATCAGAACCCAATGATTTAAACTTAGCTGAATGCGCTCGTTTACGCATACGTTATCAAAACTTTCCGGGGGCAAGAGAAATCCAAAGAGATTTAGATTTAATCCTAGAAAAATGGCAGTTAGATGAAGCTAGTTTATGGGCAAAAACTCGACCACTGCACAGTCACGGACAAGTGTATCAAATTCGCCAAACCGAGGAGCAACAGGATTGGAGTTAAATTGCAGCAGTTATCTTAATGGTGCGAGAGGAAAAATCAAACCTATAATTTGATTTTATCTAATAATCTCTGAAAAGGATTTTTTGGTTTGCTTGCTGGCGGATCTGCGGGGGGATTAGGATCATCTAGATAACGATAATATTTCCAGATATCCCAGTAGGGACAACCCGGTTCAATGCGAATTCCTGCCCAATGTAAATATTTTAAGGGCTGATTTAATCTCGGATCGATTAAAATATTCCCCTGACGTTGAAAATGAGAACTTCCCCCCCAATTTCCCGCTTGACAACCCGGAGCGCGGACAATATTAAATCGATTGGGAACTCGTTTGAGAATGGTATAATTAATAATCGGTTGATCGGAGGTTTTTTGAGAAAAATCAAAATATTCTGGATGAGCGGCACATTCTTGAAAAGCACTATATAAGTCCTGTTCTGAGAACAGATTCTTTTTACTAGCCCAAAAACCACCGTTAAACATCCCTGTTAGATCATTTTCTGTGAAGATTCCCTGTTCTAAAACAAGCGGATTAAAGACATCAGTAATCCCTTTTTTGTGTTGGTAATCACAGCAGAGAAAATCGTAGGTATCGAGGAAATTTAGATTATCTATTATTTTTTCAAAAACTACGATATCGGTATCGATATAAAGAAATTGATCTAGTTCTCCAAACCAACACACCTGCTTGCGAAATTGATTGGGACGAGCAAAGAATTTTTCTCCAAAAATATCATAGATTTTCTGTGCCAATTCTTCCACTAATTGCAGATCTGGATAGAGAATAACGCCATATTTTTCTGCTAATAAATCGGCAATTTTTTGATAATTATTGTCGTAGGGAATCAAGATAACGGGAGAATCGGGATCGTACAAACGAATACTATTCATTAATGCGATCGCCTGCTCGATAACTCGATCATTAGCGGTAATGTAAATTCCTCGCTTCATAAATATCCTGGGGGTAAGAGTTATAGTCATTTCAGATAAGTCTGATACAGTCTAGACCGACAAAGTCCTTATGAACTCTGGGATTGATATTCTCAATCTTAATTGAAATGACTATAGAAATAATTATATAGCAGTTATCTTAATGGTGAAGTAGAAAGTTTTCCTTTTGGGGAGTCAGCCATCAGCTTTTTTCTCCCGATATCCCTGTTCACTGATAACTGATCACTGATCACTGATAACTGAATAGCCGATCGATCTTTCTCTGTCAACTCTTAAGAAGTCGTGAGTTTGATTTTTGAATTGGCGAATAATTAAGGTTTGCTGAATAAATCTAAAAACCTTGTTGGATAAGACTTTTAGACTTGTTTTCCCTCAAAAAGTGCCGACCTTTGGAGTGATTGGGGGGAAAATCCCTGGACTTTTTCCCTGAAAATTAGGTAATTGACCACCTGAAAATCGGTAAAACCCCACACCCCACACCCCACACCCCACACCCTGCCCCTAGGAAAAGCTTTTTCAGCAAACCCTAATTAAGGAAATATCACTGCTACTTAAACAGTTTTTTCTTAAGTTTAGCGAGGGAACTCTGTATCCATAATTTTTTAAGTCGCAGGGGTTCTAAACCTTCTATATCAGCCGGATAGCGTTTTTTAATATCAAAGAAATCATTAATTTCTCTTAAAATTGTTTCAAAACGTGGTAGTAATTTTTCGGGATTATAATCATCGAGAAAATTAGCCTGTAAAGAATTAACGGGAAAATTCCGGACATAATTAAGAATACGTTCCAGATCGTATTGACTGGAATAAGCCCCGATTTTTTGACAATTGAAACCGGGATCGAGATAATCGGCTAGGGCGCTATTAACACTAGAAAATACCGTACAACCACAGGCTAAAGCTTCCAGGGGCGGTAAGCCAAAACCCTCCGTTAAACCGTTTACAGCCCAATATTCAGCCGAATCGTAGAGATAAACCCGACTGCGATTGAATAATCCCACTAAATCCTCCACATAGCTATCTAAAACCTTAACGCGGCAGTGGGGACGGAGGGCGGGAACTAGACGATTGAGAAGATACTTTGAGGATTTGCGCCCCTGTACTAGGACATCGATATCTCTTTCTAAGCCTAAATTGAGAAATTCTGAGCCAATTTGATTAGGAAGATAGTAAATTAAAGCATTAGGAGCCTTTTCTCCCCAATAACCCATAGTATGGCGGCTAACGGTGATAATTGGTATTTGGGAGGGTAAACGAAAGCCGTAACCTGTACTATGGGCATGATAAATGATATTATGCGATCGCAATCTTTGCACCAATTTAGGAACATCAAAACCCCAGCTAACCACAAAAATACTGTCATCCGAGCTTATTTTCGCGAGTATATCCTCTAAAAAAAGATAATTTAACTCTTTTTGACGATAAGTCACAATCTGGGCGCTACAAATTTGACTAGCCAAATTGACGGTTTTCATTTCTGCCCACAGTCCACCCCCACCAAAAGGAGAAGTAGTACCGGGCAAAAGAAAATAGAGATTTCTCATCAGGATAATAGAAGTTTTGGTTAAGCGGTAGTTTGGAGACTTGGCTATTCTATACTTAATTATTAAGGTGTGAGGTATCTAAAGGCAATAGTCGATCAACCATAGATATTATTAAATTATGTTTGCCACTGATAAATACTTAGAATTATTAAAGCAATACCCTCCTCGTCCTATTCACGATGAGGAAGACTTAGAAATGATGCAGGAGGTTATTAATCGCCTGTTAGACAAACCCCAATTAACGGCAGAAGAAAGGGAATATCTAAATGTTTTAGGGGCTTTAATTTATGAGTATGAGGAAAATCAAGAGCCAATACCTGATATTTATGGACTTGAATTGTTGAAATTCATATTAGAGGAAAAAAAACTACAAAAGCAAGATTTGCTATCTATTTTTGAAAGCAAGTCAACCCTGGATGATATTCTTGATGGCCAACAAGAGTTAACTCCTATCTATATTCAAAAATTAGCCAATTTTTTAAATATATCTCCTGATTTATTTTTTCCTAGTTAGTCACAAAAAATGCGCTAGACAGTTAAGCTTATTTCCTGTCTTAACGCATAGGTTAACGGACTAAATCAAAGCCCGATAACGCCCCAAAGCCAGTAGAGGAAAATACTGCTGATAGAAATGATATTTCAGGTAAAAATGACAGGGAAAACCTGTACCGGTGAAGTAATCTTCATCCCATGTACCATTTTCTTTTTGGGTAACAAGAAGATAGTTAACGCCCTTTTCAATCACTTCTCGCTGATAATTGCCGGTGACTTTCCCGACGGCTAATAAACCGATTAATGCCCAAGCAGTTTGGGAAGCGGTACTATTTCCCTGTCCTTTAAATTTAGGGTTATTGTAACTAAAACAGGTTTCACCCCAACCACCATCAACATTTTGACAACTGCTTAACCAATTGGCTCCTTTTTGCAATTGATGGCGATATTTATTCGGTTCCAGAAAAGCCAAAGCAGATAATGCCCCACTGGTTCCATAAATATAATTTACACCCCAACGACCAAACCAACTACCATCAGCTTCCTGTTCTTTTTCCAGATAATCCAAAGCTTTTTTAACTCGATTTTCCTCCATTTTAACATCACAAGTACCTAACATTTCTAGAACTCTGGCGGTAACATCGGCTGTATTAGGATCGATCATTGCTTTTAGATCGGCATAGGGCAAAGAATTAAGCCAGTTTTGGTCATTATCGATGTCAAAAGCTCCCCAACCACCAGCTTTACACTGCATAGTAGCCATCCAATTAACTGCCCGTTTCATCACAGCTTTTTTAATATTTTCATCGGGCATTTTAATTAACTCTAAAGCCATCACCACCACTGCCGAATCGTCTAAATCGGGATACCAGCGATTGTCAAATTCAAAAGCCCAACCCCCGGGGGTTCCGATTTTATTTTTAATCGCCCAATCGCCATAATCAAGAATTTGTTGATCGATTAACCATTGTCCCGCTTTAATCATAGCTGGATGAGCGGGATTTAGACCGGATTCAATTAGCGATCGAATTACCCAAGCCGTATCCCAAACCGGCGACACACAGGGCTGTACACAATAGGTATTATCTGTCTCAATGGCAAAATTATCCACGGCTTTTAAACCGCGGGCAACAATCGGATCGTAAACATCATAACCTAGGGCTTTTAAAGCTAATAGGGAATTTAACATCGCCGGGATAATTCCCCCCCAATCGCCTGTGTCTTCCTGTCGTTCAATTACCCATTTTTCCGCCGCTTTCAGACTTTCTTGACGGAAGGGAACTAAATCAGTTTTTTCTGCCCATTTAAACAGCCCATCTAACCAGAGGAAAACATCCGCCCAATCGTTATTTTTTGGTAACTCATACTTGACATTATTCACCCCTTCTGTATAGAGTTCATCGAGATTAAAACCCATTTTATACACGGGTTTTTTGTCGAAAACAATTAATAAAGGAACCGTACTTCCCCGCGCCCAACTGGACATTTCATAGATAGTAAAAGGGAAATTTTCCGGCAGTAGCATAATCCAAGCGGGGATAGAGGGAACCCCCTGCCAATCGTAACAACCAATCAAAGCGAGGTGCATTTTGGTGAAAATGCGGGTTTTGCTGATGCCACCTTTAGCTAAGATAAATTCTCTAGCTTTTTCTAAAGCAGGATCATTAGCGGGAATTCCCAATAGTCGCAGCCCCATGTAGGCTTCCACAGTGGTGCTAAGATCGCCACCATCACCATAAAATAACTCCCAAGCGCCGTTAGGACACTGTTGCTGACGCAGATAGGTGGCTGCTTTGTCTAGGGGGCGATTTTTGTCAGTTTTCCAGATTTTGTGCAGTAAAATTGCTTCTGAGGTGATGGTGACATTAGATTCTAATTCTGCCCACCAGTAACCCTCAGAGTATTGGGTAGAAAGTAAATAATTTTGAGAAAGTTCGATCGCTTTCGCTGTTTTAGCGGCTATTTCGGTGATTTTGTCCTGAATCTGCATTTTTTTCCGTTCGACAACCTCTAGGGACCACGAGTGCAAATAATTCATAATTCCCTGAAGACAAAAAGGGTACGAAACTCGCACCCCACCAGATTTATCTTCATTGAACTTACTTTTTCTTTTTGCCTTTAGCGGGCGGATTATCCTTCGCTGCCGGTTCCGGGGCTTTTTCCTCCACTTGCGGGGCGGCTGCTACCGGTTCCGGGGCTTTTTGTCCCATTTGGGCGGCTACTTCGGCGGCGAAATCCGTTTCTTCTTTTTCGATCCCTTCACCTAGTACAAAGCGTTGGAAACGACGCACCTGAATATTTTCTCCTAAAGCAGCGATCGCTTGTTTAAGCAATTCGTCAATACTGATGTTCTGATCGCGGATAAAGGGTTGATCGAGCAGAGAAAGTTCTTTCAAACGTTTTTCAATGCGGCCGGCCACGATTTTTTCTTTGATATTATCGGGTTTATTGGCTAAATCGTCCCGTCCCATCTCAATTTCTTTTTCTTTGGCGGCGATTTCGGCGGGAATATCGGCCACTTTTACATATTCGACGTTAGGACAAGCGGCAATCTGCATGGCCACGTCATTAACCAATTTTTTGAACTCCTCGCGACGGGCGACAAAATCGGTTTCACAGTTCACTTCCACTAAAACACCGATGCGGCTGCCGGTGTGGATGTAACTGCCGATCATCCCTTCTGCCGCTACCCGACTAGCTTTTTTCTCGGCGGAAGTAATCCCTTTTTGACGCAACCATTCGATCGCTTTAGTTATATCCCCCGCGTTTTCCGTCAGCGCCCTCTTACAATCCATCATGCCGGCGCCGGTCTTTTCCCTAAGTTCTTTAACCTGTTGTGCTGTAATTTCCGCCATAATATTCTTAACCTACTGCTTATAATTGATCATGCCACGAGAGGGGCAGGTTTTGCCGATCGATAGGCTCGGAAAGTTTCCCCCCGAACCTAGCTGCGATCAATAGCTAATTTTCCCTAGTTATCGTCGTCTCCACTGGCAAATTCGGCGGCGTATTGGGAATAATCACCTTCTTCCTCGTACTCGGTTTCATTATCGTAGTCTTCCTCGTATTCTTCCACCGCTGCTTGACCACCGCGACGACCTTCGATGATCGCATCGCTAATTTTGCCTAAAATCAGTTTGACTGAGCGAATTGCGTCATCGTTGGCGGGAATCGGCACATCTACCAAGTCAGGATCGCAGTTAGTATCCAAGAGGGAGATGATGGGAATGCCCAATTTTTGGCATTCTTGGATAGCGTTGTATTCCCGACGCTGATCCACTACGACGACTAAATCCGGCAGCCGGCGCATGGTTTTAATGCCACCGAGGTATTTTTCTAGTTTGCCTAATTCCCGACGCAGTACCGATGCTTCTTTTTTCGGTCGTTTATCGAGGGCGCCGCTATTTTCTAATTCTTCTAATTCTTTGAGTCTTTCTACCCGGCCGCGAATGGTTTCCCAGTTGGTTAACATTCCCCCTAACCAGCGTTGGTTAACGAAGTGGCTACCGCTGCGTAAAGCTTCCTGTTTAATGATTGCTGCCGCTTGCCGTTTCGTACCGATGAATAAAAAGCGTTTACCGCGATCGGCTTCTCCTCGGACAAATTCGTAAGCTTCTTCGATTAATTGGGCAGTTTGCACCAAATCAATGATATGAACCCCATTCCGGGCAGTGTAGATGTACTGAGACATTTTCGGGTTCCAACGGCGCGTTTGATGGCCAAAGTGAACACCAGACTCTAGCAATTCTGCAAGAGAGACAACGGGCATATTTTTCTCCTTTTCGGGTTTATCCTCCATCTAGGGCTGGATTTCTAGATTCCTAGAAACACCCGATCGCCTAGATGTGCGATTTTTGACAACTTTTCTAGTCTAACACGAAAGGGCGCAATTGCATACCCGTAAATATTGGGTACTGAGGGCTTCCTACTGCAATTCCTCAAGTTTTTTCAAAACCGCTTCTGCATGGGCTTTTACCTTGACATTTGACCAAATATAGGCAATATTTCCCCGGGGGTCGATCAGGAAAGTGGAGCGTCTAATCCCCATATATTCCTTGCCCATAAATTTTTTTAATCCCCAGACTTGATAAATTTCCGCCAGTTGATGCTCGGGATCGCTCAATAATTGAATAGTTAAATTGTGTTTTTCAATAAAACGACAGTGGGACTTTTCTGAATCGGGACTAACTCCCAGAATTACCGCATTTAATTGCTGAAATTGCGGCGACAAAGCGGTAAAATCGATCGCTTCTGCGCTGCAGCCCGGAGTGTTATCTTTGGGATAAAAATATAAGACCAACCATTGACCGGCAAAATCTGCTAATTTACTAATTTCCCCCCTTTGGTTGGGGGTGGCAAATTCGGGGGCTTTTTGTCCAACTTCTAGGGTCATTTTTAGGAGTGTAAAGGCAAGAGTAAGAAAGGAGCGAGGGAGAGGGAAAGCAATAGCCAGACTTGATAGTTAAATCTGGGAAGTTCGGGGTTTTCTGACTCGACTAAAGCATCGATTCTCTCTAATAAACGATTATTTAAAGAATGATCATTGAGAGCGACACAGCAACTATCGGAGAAACTTATTTCCGCTACTTGATTAACTTTTTCTGCCACTAAAAGCAGCGATTCAGCTAATAGTAAATAATCCACCTGTCCGGAAGCGTACTTATCGGCGCGTAATTCCCGCAAGAAGACCAATTCTGACCATAAATTCTCGCTATTGGGCAGCCAAGAAGACATCGATCGCAGCCAACCTAACCAGAAAAACCAGAAAGTGTCATGATATTCTTGGTGAGCTTGTTCGTGGGCTAAAACTGCTTGTAAATGTTCTTGATCTAAGAGATTTAATAATCCTTGCGTCACAATTAATTCCGACTTCCAGAAGCCAACTCTGGCACTGTAGGGAAAATCCACTGCTAAAACTCTCGCTTTCTGAGCGGTGATTTTTTTGAGGGGATAACTGCTAAAATCCCGATGGGTTTGCCAGGTTTGATAGGAGAGTTTTATCAAACAAAATATAGCAAAACCTAGCCAAATTATAGCACTAAAGTAACTTATTAAACTGGAGTTATAGCCTAGCATTTGCCCGCGATAGCCCATACAAACCACCGATATAACTGTCATTAACAGCAGCAAAGGAGGAAAGAGGAAGAAAAATAGCGTTATCTGCCAACGACGCTGATAGCTGGGCAGAAACCAACGTAAACCAATGGCGATAGTTAATGCTAGTAATAACATTGAACCGTGCATTAGCTTTCTCTCCGTTGTTGACGAAGGGTATCTAAACGAGAGGCGATCGCTTTTAATTGTTCGACACTAGCAGTATCGAGACTATCGGCAAAAGAAGCCACCACATCCGCATTACCAATAGCCAAAAAACGATGTAATTGTTCGTAGGCTTTAATTGCCTGTGCTTGTTCCTTAGAAACCATCGGTTTCCAGTAGAAAATCCGACCCTGTTTATAACAACTTAACCAGCCTTTATTAGTTAAACGACGCAGTACCGTAGTCACAGAAGTATAGGCCAGATCCCGTTCTGGATCCGCTAAAATGCGATCGTGGACATCCTTAACGCTAACGGGTTCCAATTCCCAGACAATATTGAGAATTTCCGCTTCTAGGGGGCCCAGGGATAACTGTTTTGGTTGATAGGTCGGCAATTGAGCCATAGTCACACAGAAATGAAGATTACTTTCCTGATCATAGCGGCGGATATCGATCGCCTGATAAAATAGCAACGATCCTTTATATTGTCTTTATGTCCACCGAAACTAATTTAACCACAACTACGGGCGCTGATGCCATTGATGTGGCGATCGCTAATGGTATTGATTTTGATGGTTCCCCAATTCCCCCGGCAAAATTGGAACTTTATCACCGGGTAATGGGTTTGGAAGCAGGACGACAAAGAAGCGGGGTTTCTAACACGATGAGATCGCGAATTGTCCGCATCGGGGCCAAACATATCCCCCAAGAGGAATTAAATCAGCTGTTGTTAGCCGCCGATTTTGCCCCTCTCAAGGAGAAAGAAATCGCTTTTTACCTATAATGTCGGCTTTTCATCTCTCGGTTTCACCTCGGAGATGAAAAGCTGACCAGCATACAACAGCGAAGCACGACTAAGAATAACTCTAATCTATAGTTGCCAATTTAATTTTAGTATGCTAGAGTAGTTTGCGTGGTAGGTCGATAACGCAAAATGTTTGTTTTAGAGTACAAGCTTAGAGGAAAACCATCTCAATATCAAGCCATTGATGAGGCTATTCGGACAGTACAGTTTGTTCGGAATAAATGTCTTAGATATTGGGAAGACAATAAAGGTGTAGGACAAAAGGATGTATATAAATATGTCACTCAATTAAGAAGTGAATACCCTTTTGTTCAAGACCTTAACTCTACAGCTTGTCAACAGGCTTGCGAACGGACTTGGACTGCTATTCTTAGGTTCTATAACAATTGCCAGAACCAAATCGCTGGTAAAAAAGGATATCCTAAATACTCTAAACGTACTCATTCTGTTGAGTTTAAAAAGTCAGGTTGGAAACTTAATCGAAATTCCAAGAGAATAACTTTCACTGATGGAAAAAACATTGGGGAGTTAAAACTAATTGGTAGTCGAGACTTGTTTGATTTTCAAGAATGGCAAATTCAACGGGTGAGAATAGTTAAACGGGCTGACGGATATTATTGCCAGTTAATGCTAAAACTCGATGCTAGAGATATAACCCCACAATTAGAATCGACGGGTCATTGCCTAGGATTAGATCTGGGGTTAAAATATCTTTATGCTGACAGCAACGGGAATACAGTAGAGCCTCCTAAGTATTATCGAAAAGCCGAAAAGCGTCTTAATAAACTGAATAGAAGAAAGTCGAAAAAGTTTAAGAGAGGACAAAAGCAGTCTAATAACTACAAAAAAGCTAGTCAAAAATACGCCAAGGGACACTTAAAAGTAAGTAGGCAACGAGAAGAGTTTGCTAAAAAATTGGCACTCCGTTTAATTCAGTCAAACGACTTGATAGCATATGAAGATTTAAAAGTCAAGAACCTTGTGCGTAATCGAAAACTAGCTAAGAGTATTAATGATGCTGGTTGGTCACAATTGAGAAAATGGATTGAGTATTTTGGTATTAAATACGGCCGATTAACTATTGCAGTTAATCCAGCCTATACAAGTCAAGAATGCTTTAATTGTGGTCGGTTAATCCAAAAGTCTCTATCAGTTAGAACTCATGTTTGTTTGTGTGGGTATATAGAAGATAGGGACAAGATGGCGGCATTAAATATACTCAAAAAAGCTACGATAGGGCATATCGGAAGCTGGTCGTTAGACCTAAACGCTTGGGGAGATTTAAGCTCTATTTTGGTTGGTAGAAATACCTGCTAAGACAACTTGAGTCAGTGAACCAAGAATCCCTCGCATAAGCGCGACGGGAGTGTCAATATCTCAAGTAGTCAAATTTTTGCTCACCATTTTTCGCCTAGACTGCTTGCGGTTAACCGGATTGTTGGGGAAATTCGGCAGGGAGTCTAGGTTGCTCTAATGCTCAAGGACACCTCGAATAAAAGATTTTGTTAACAAACTGTTGGTCGAGGAAATCTCCTTGATCTACATTGATGAAGAGGGAATTATTTTCAAGAACTAACAAGGCGCTCCGGCCCTCAAAATTCGATTTTTCGAGGTAGCCTAGACATAACGCCTTGGTTATTGCCTAAAATTAACCTTTTTTTGCCCATCAATTTAAAAACTTGCGTTTTTTTGATCATCTTAGCCTAGAGGACTGAGTAGTATGAGTTACAGCAAAGTTGATTTGTTAATTTTGTCCATCAGTGTAATCTGGGTTAAATCTCTCACTTTTTCCCGTTATCAATTACTCAAGGGGTAGCTCGATCAATTGGACTTATTGAGAAAATCTTCGCACTAATTGAGAGTAAACCAAGGTTTGATCAGGGTTTCAGGCGGTGCAATGCTGAAGTAAATCTATTTTTCGAGGTACCCCCAAGAGGATCGATAACTACTGATTCCGAGCCAGTAATGATACACTAGGCATGATTTAATTACAAACCTCGATCGCAAAAGGAAATAAATATCGATGAAAGCCATGATTTTGGCGGCAGGCAAAGGAACTCGTGTCCGTCCGATTACCCATACGATTCCCAAACCCCTGATCCCGATTTTACAAAAGCCGGTGATGGAGTTTTTGTTGGAACTGTTGCGACAGCATGGCTTTGATCAGATCATGGTCAATGTTAGTCATTTAGCCGAAGAAATTGAGAGTTATTTCCGCGATGGTCAGCGTTTTGGGGTGCATATCGGCTATTCTTTCGAGGGTAGAATCGAAGAAGGTGAGTTAATCGGCGATGCTCTAGGATCAGCGGGCGGTTTACGACGAATTCAAGATTTTAATCCCTTTTTTGACGATACTTTTGTGGTTCTCTGTGGTGATGCGCTGATTGATCTCGATCTAACCGCAGCCGTTAAATGGCATCGAGAAAAAGGAGCGATCGCTACTATTGTCACCAAAACCGTCCCCAGAGAGGAAGTGTCCAGTTATGGGGTGGTAGTTAGCGACGAGGAAGGAAGGATTCTCAGTTTCCAAGAAAAACCCGCCATCGATGAAGCTTTAAGTACCTGCATTAACACGGGTATCTATATTTTTGAGCCAGAAATCATTGATTTTATTCCCCCTAATAGTAAATACGACATCGGGGGCGAATTATTCCCCGAATTAGTCGCTAAAGCTGCGCCTTTCTACGCTTTAAACATGGATTTTGAATGGGTGGATATCGGTAAAGTCCCCGACTACTGGCAGGCAATTCGCGGGGTGTTATCCCGGAAAATTAAAAATGTTGCTATCCCCGGCATCGAAGTTAAACCGGGCATCTACACGGGCTTAAATGTGGGGGTAAACTGGGAGCGAGTCGATATCACCGGACCTGTGTATATCGGGGCAATGACGCGCATTGAAGACGGGGCGAAAATTGTCGGTCCGAGTATGATTGGCCCGAATTGTTGGATTTGTGGCGGCGCGACGGTGGATAATAGCGTTATTTTTGAATATTCTCGCCTCGGTTCAGGGGCGCGTTTGGTGGATAAGTTGGTCTTTGGGCGCTACTGTGTTGATAAAACTGGCGCGGCGATCGATGTGGAAGCGGCAGCCTTGGATTGGTTGATTACCGATACCCGCAAGGTTCTCCCAGAGTTTGATCACCCTAAACATCAGGCAATTCGTTCTTTATTCAATGGCAAGTAGGCAACACCCCAACAGGGAAACCACTTCGCGCGCGTTGTGAGGGAGAAGGGAGAGGGGAAAACAAATAAAAATAGTCTCCTGAATACTGTCTCCTGACTCCTGAATACTGTCTCCCCAAAACGAAAACTTCCTACCTCACCACATATCATGTTTGATTCTCCTGTTGATCTTCTCATTCTCTCTAATGGTCCGGGAGAAATATCTACATGGGTGCGTCCAGTTGTCAAGAGATTGCGACAAAACTTAACAGAAGATCGATCACTGTTGCGGATTTCGGTGATTCTTTCCCCTTGTACTCATGCTATGGGGGCGGAAACGGAAGTAGTTAGGAAATATCCAGAGGTCGATCGAGTCCAGTCGCCAGAAAACTTCTTTAATTTTCTTTTCTGGGGAAAAACCGCCGATAATTGGGATT
Organism: Microcystis aeruginosa NIES-843; assembly: GCF_000010625.1. Classification (NCBI taxonomy): domain Bacteria; kingdom Bacillati; phylum Cyanobacteriota; class Cyanophyceae; order Chroococcales; family Microcystaceae; genus Microcystis; species Microcystis aeruginosa. Next base: position 4,124,390 of record NC_010296.1, on the reverse strand, counting down.
GGCACCCCAAGGGCATCGTTTTATTTTTAGGGGGCGATCAATTTTTTGCCCTCACCATCGGTAAACGTTTGGGTTATCGCACCGTTATCTATGCGGAATGGGAAGCGCGTTGGTATCGGGGGATCGATCGCTTTGCCGTGATGAATACAAGTGTATTAAATAATATTCCCCAACAATATCAGCATAAATTTACCGTTATCGGCGATTTAATGGTGGATTTGCCCAATGCTATCACCCCTGATGACGCTACCTTAATTGCACTTCTCCCGGGTTCCAAACCCTCGAAATTAGCTCAGGGTGTACCCCTAACCCTAGCCATTGCCGAAAAGATACACGCGCAGGATCCCCGGACTAAATTCTTAATTCCCGTCGCTCCTACCCTAAATTTAGCTTATTTGGCGAAATTTGCCGATCCTAGCTCTAATCCGATGATCACTAAAACCGGTTGGAGTGCTGCCAAATTAAAAAACGGTGAAAAACCCTATCTAGAAACAGATAAGGGGGTAAAAGTTGACCTAATTACCGATTTTCCCGCCCATAACCAGCTTTCTCGCTGTCATTTAGCTTTAACGACGGTGGGTGCTAATACTGCCGAATTAGGAGCGCTGGCAATCCCGATGATTATTTTACTACCGACTCAGCAACTAGACGCGATGCGGACTTGGGACGGTTTACCCGGTTTATTAGCCCAACTGCCGGGGGTGGGTTCTTTATTTGCTAAGATAATTAATCTCTATATGTTGCGGAAAAAGCGTTTATATGCCTGGCCAAATATTTGGGCCGCTGCCGAAATTGTTCCGGAATTATTGGGGGAATTACAACCAGAAGAAGTGGCAAATATGGCTATATCTTGGTTAGAAAATCCCCAACAATTAGAGGCTATCCGGCAAAAATTGCGGGCAGTGCGCGGACAAGCAGGAGCAGTGGATAAGTTAGTATCTATTATTGCTGAACAACTGTCTAGTTTCTAATCAATTAGAGAATTAAGCTTGTTGGTAGAGAGGATCAATTTCGATTAATTTATTAACAGTTTGATAAAATTCCTGCTGATAAAATTCCCGTTGATTGCTGTCGAGAGCATTAATTAATTGTTCTTGACAGTAGCGACGATATTCCATTAAACTAATTTTTTCCAGAGCTATAATAGCATCTTTAATTTGTTCTTCTGGTTGAAATACTGCTTGACTGGTGTGTTCGCTTAGGTGAAATAAAGAATTAAAATCACGATTTTTGTCTGTAGTTATCATCAATAAATGATTCTGTAAAGCTGACATCAAATCTCTTGGGTTAGTAATTTGGGTTTCTAGCTCTAGAATTACTTGCCATAACCAACGATAATCAGGGACATTAAAAATTAAATCTTTTTCATCCAAAGATTCTAAAATCATTTCCCGATATTCAGAGCGATGCAGATAGATTAATAATAATAACCATTCGGCTGTTTCTGAGCCGTTTTTTTCGGATTTATCTAAAATATTTTTCCTCTTAATTGCCGGGGATTTTCCCAGAGGTTTATTAACCTGTTTGGAGAGATTTTTTAAAATATATGGCAAACGAGTCGCATCTTTTTGAGCCAAAATTTCAGCACAATAATCTAGATAAAAAGTGCGTTGATTGCCATCGATTAACTTTTGCAGTAAACTAACCATACTATTAGCTATTTGTTGAAAATGTAGTCCCTGTTTTAAATTTTTATTGACCAACATTTGCGAGATTTGCCAATCAATCCAAAAAGGAGATTTTTCGATTAGTTCTCGATAACTATTCACCCCGTCAGCACGAGATTTAAGAAATTCATCGGCATCTTTACCATCGGGAAGATTGAGGATTTTTAGGTTAACTTGTCCTGAATAAACTAGGGAGTTAATTTCCTCGATCGCCCTTTGTGTCGCTTTAATTCCCGCTTGATCAGCATCAAAATTAAAGATTATTTGTTTACTTTCACTGTAGCGCAAAAGTAATTTAATTTGCTCTTGACTTAAAGCTGTTCCTAAACAGGCAACCACATTACTAATACCAGTAGCATGGAGAGCGATCGCATCAAAATAACCCTCGACAACTATCGCTAAATCTTGCTGAATAATTGCCTGTTTAGCTCGATCGAGAGCAAAGAGAGTTTTTCCCTTTTCAAATAGAGGAGTATCGGGAGAATTTAGATACTTTGGCTGCTCATTACCTAAAGTGCGACTACCAAAAGCGATCGCTCGTCCTTGACTATCAAAAATAGGAATCATTAAACGATCTCGAAATTGATCGTAATAACCACTACCATTTTGACGCGCTTTAATTAATCCTGCTTGTTCTACTAAAGCCACAGGATAGCGCTTTTGTTCCACTAAATAACGATAGAGCGTTTCCCAACCTTCTGGAGAATATCCCAGTTGAAAAGTTGCGATAGTTTCTGGGGTTAGTTGTCGTTGTACCTTGAGATAATCTAACGCTTTTTCCCCTTGGGGTTGACTAAGGGCGTGTTGATAAAAACTCACCGCCACGGCCATTATCTCGTATAATTGTTCCTTGAGGGATAATTGCTGTTCTAATTCCTGACGCTGTTCTACTGCTAGAGTTTTAATCGGGATTTGATACCTTCTAGCAAGATCGAAAACCACTTCACTAAAAGATTGTTTCCCCACCTCCATAAAGAATTTAATCCCGTTTCCCCCCGCACCACAGCCAAAACAGTAATACATTTGTTTGGCAGGACTAACCGTAAAACTAGGGGATTTTTCCTCGTGAAAAGGACATAAACCGACGTATTCCCGTCCCCTTTTTTTGAGGACGACTCTCTCCGAAATTAAATCCACAATATCAATTCTTTGTTTAACTTCTTCGATCGTATCTGGATGTAGTCTCGGTGTATCCATAATCAGTTATCAGTTATCAGTTATCAGTTATCAGGAGATTTGCTTTTATTTATTCTCCCCGTCTCCCCAATTCATCATTCATCATTCATCATTCATCATTCCCACTCCCCTCTCCTTCTCCCCCATCTCCCCACTGCGATGGCTGCATTTTGTCCTCCGAAACCGAAACTAAGACAGAGACAATTGTGCAGGGAAAAATTAACAGCCGATCTAATTAAATTTAATTGAAAAGGCGACTCGCGCACACCCACACAGGGGGGAATTAGCTGATTTTTCAGAGCCATTAAACAAAAAGCCACACCTAATGCCCCCGAAGCCCCTAAAGTGTGTCCTGTTGCGCCTTTTGTCGAGCTTACAGCCACTTGCGAGCCAAAAATGCTGGCGATCAGGTTTGCCTCCCGTTCATCGTTTAAACGGGTGCTAGTGCCGTGGGCGTGAATGTAATTAATTTCATCTTTTCTTAATTGACTTCTGTGCAAACATAGTTCTATGGCTTTGGTAGCACTACGATTATCCACCGCCGGGGCGCTAACATGATCGGCATCGCAGGTAAAACCATAGCCCAAAATTTGCCCGTAGATGGCGGCATTTCTGCTTAAAGCCAGTTCTTCCGATTCAAGGACTAAAATCGCGCCACCTTCCCCCAAAACTAAGCCTTCCCTAGCTCTATCAAAAGGATAACAGCCCGTTTTCGCCAAAGCTCCCATCTGTTCAAATCCCACCAAAGTTAAGGGAGTGATCGGAGTTTCGATCGCCCCGGCTAAAACTCGATCGCATTCTCCCATTTTGATTAATTCTACACCCTGGGCGATCGACCAGATGCCCGTGGCACAGGCCGCCATCGGTGCTAACACTGGGGCCCCGGTTTCTATCAATCTAGCGGTCAATACCGAGGCGCGATCGGGTAAACTATCTAACCAGTTTTCTACTATTCCCGTCGCTGCCATCCGTTCCCATAAACCCTGACAACCGCGACTAGAACCGATAGTGACACCACAATCCTTTAAGGGAGGCGTTAACTTCGCGTCTTCAAGGGCGGCAATCAGGGCAATTTTGGTTAAATCCTCTAAAAATGCCGGTTTGTGACCGATTAAACCCAGGGGTAACGCGGGTAAATCAGAAAAGGGTTGTTGTCTAGTTATACCAGTTTTGCCCTCTAGTAATCTTTGCCAACTCTGACTTAAATTTCCCAGAGAACTGATCAACCCAATTCCCGTCACCACAACATTCATTTATCAGTTATCAGTTATCAGTTATCAGTTATCAGTTATCAGTTATCAGTTATCAGTTATCAGGTATCAGTTATCAGTTATCAGTTATCAGTTATCAGTTATCGGAATATTAAATGATTGGGGGGGGGACGGCGAAGATTAAATTATCGAAAAAATCGGGTCTAAAACCTCGCCTTAAGGCGAAAAGTTTTTGGAGCGGGGCATAAATCCCCGTTACAAAAACGGACTCCTGCCCCCTGCCTCCGTTAACGTCGTGCGAACCCACCCTAACCGATCGCTATTTTTTCAGATTTTCTGCACCGGAAATAACTTTGGCCGAGTCAATTTTATCCCCTTGTTTAATCGTATCGATCACTTCCATTCCCTTAGTGACATAACCAAAAACGGCATAATCACCATCGAGGAAATTGATATCCGACAGAGCAAAATAAAACTGAGAAGAAGCGGAATTAGGCTGTTGAGAACGGGCCATCGCGATCGCACCGCGTTTATGGGGTAAAGCGACGATGGGAGTGCGGGCCGTGGCCTGTTGACCGATTGCTTTCCCATAAATCGGCTCTTTTTCGTCTTTGAGGAGAATTTCCAGGGGAACATAACGGGATTGCTTGGTTTCTGGATCGACAAAACCACCAGTTCCGCGACCTTGGGGATCACCACCTTGGGCGACAAAAGGCTGCGGTTCTGTAACCACGCGATGGAAAGTTAAACCATTATAAAAACCTCTCTCCACCAGATCTACAAAATTACCGGCAGTAACTGGGGCCGCATTGCCATCAATTTCGATCGTTACCGGTTTACCTTTGATGATCATCTCGACGACAGCAGTTCCATCTAAGCGGGGTTTGTAATTATCCATGTTGACACTGCCCGAACTGGCAGGTTGAGAGGTTTGGGTGATACTAGAATTATCGGGGGTGGAGTTAGCTTCTGGGGAAGAACAGCCGAAAAGTGTGGTCGTTGTGATTAAAAAAACACAAACCACAGACAGCCAGCCAGATTTTCTTATCTTCATCATTTTATAGCCAAAAAGAGCGAAAAAAGGCCTACAATCCCTCTAGAGGAATTTCCAGAAAACGAGCGAGTTCCGCTCCTTGATTTTCCAATTCCGAGAGGGACATCGGATCACCGACGCGAGTTAGAGGGATATCGCGACGCTGTTTAATCCGCAGGAATAGTTCCCGTTTCGGGTTGAGTCCTTCTCGCACTTCGGCCCGCACAGCTTGCGCATCTTCCAGGGGCCAATCGAGATCAATGCGACGATTTTTGCCGGGGTAGCCCCAACGAAAGATTTTAACTTTGCCGGTTTCCTTATTAAACTCGTTGTAACCACCTCCGACATTCCAGAGGAGAGATAACCAGAGATAGATGGCTAAAAGCGTCCCCGCAGTGCCATAAAAGAGGAGGGCGACTCCTTGGGGAATAAATTGCAAGGCACTGGTATCGCTAACGAGAAGTAGATTGACCTTCAAATAACTGGAAAGACCGGCGAGGAGAAACCCTAGACCGCCAATAGAGACGATTACAGCCCAAAAATAGTTACTAGGGCGACGCGCTCCCACTACTTCTTGCCGTAGGATCAGGCTATCTTTACTTGTTGTTTGCGCTTTCATGAATTCTTTTTAAGGTTGCCTAGAGTTATTTTACCAGCTTTTTTTCTCGCCACTTCCCCCACCCCGACCTAGGGTGTTGATTGGGAGCGGAATGCCGCCAAAATCACTCATACACTTTTTCTCTGATTAAGATCAAGGGTACTCTGTACCGGCGATTGCCTTCCAGAAAAGTTATCGAAAATTTAGTTGGTTAATGCTTCGATTTCTCTCATTGCTTGATCAATTCCTTCTTTAACTTTGCTCAATCCAGTTAAAAAGTATTGCCAATGACCGTGTTTGCCGTCGGTATTAATGGCATTACACCAGGGTTTAGCCGCTGCTTCCTTCACTTCCCTCAGTTCGTCCCATCCTTTAGTTTCTAAAATTAAATAGTTAGATTTAGCTGTCTTCAGACGGATAATAAAGTCTGGGAATAGTAAACCCTAAGCGTTCATTTTTAACAAAGGCTGCAGTGGCGGGATGATTGTCAATAATATAGGCGGCTGCCTGTTCCCATTGATCGGTATCAGCCACCACGTGGCAGGCGCTCGCTTTTCAAAAATATGCCAATTTGTCACTAAGACTTTACCCCGTCTCAGTTTGTCCATCAGGTGAGAAGGTACGAGGTCACGGGTGCGATACAAAGAAGCTTCGCCGTTGTCGGGGTTGAGTTCCTGTAATCTACTTTTAATGGTGATATTGGGACAGATAATCAGGACAATATCGGAGAATTTAGCGTTACTGCGATCTGCTACTTTGTTGAGGATAGACCATGCTGCTAACATCCCCATCACTGTTATTTTGACGCTTCCGGTTGCCATCTTACAGGCGTAGCGGATGAAAGCTTTCAGGGTGCTGTCAATGGGGGTATCTTGGGGAATATGAATCCCTTGGCGAAAGTCGGTGCGAGATTCAATTAGGAAAATGATGGTTTCTACTGCTTCTTTTTGAGCAAAAAATAGGCGATGTTCTCTTCCTTCTCGGCTCCAGTATTCTAATAGTTCTAAGGTGGTACTGCTGACCCCGGGATACTGTTGTCTTCTCCATTCTTTAACTTCTTTCCTGATGCGGTTAACTAGGGTCATTTCATAACCTGGGAAAAATTCATCGGGGGATGAAAGTTTGAGAACTTGTCCTAATTCCCATTCGGTATTACCTTCCCGGGGTGGGTAAACGATAGCTGGTCTTCTCCCTTCTTTTAATTCCGGTTCATAACCTTCTCGGATGAACCAGTATTGTGAGGGTTCATCAAAGGGGGAATTAAGGATAGGTTCGTTGACTTCGTAGGACATAGGGTTATTTAGGATTTTTTTCTTATGTATTAACTCAAGGCAAACTCGGTTAAACTGCGTTTATAGGGAGCCTGAAAACCTAAGACTATATCTTGTTTAGGAACACCAGCAGCGATTAATTGATTGGCAATGCCGATTTCTGTTCCATCTCTTTGAATCCAGATTTTGTCATCTTTTATGTCAAGATGAATAATCACACCATAGATTCGCTTTTGCTCTTTCCACCCAATATTTAAGACTTGATAATGATGGCGTTTTGTGTCAAAAATAAGTTGAGTTTCTCTGTCATTTTTGCTGTCATTAACTGAATGTTGGGTGAGAATGTCTTGAATCAGTTGAGAGTAGTTTATTCTTTCCATAATACCACCTCTTGTTTGAGAGAATTAAAGATTAAAAGTTTAATTTTCTATTCTGCTACAGCGTCTTGAATAAATTGACGAGAGAAGAAGTCTTCATAGGTATCTTGAGGAATGGCTAGATAAAGAATCCTTTCGGGTTCTTCCTGTTTTAATGCTAACCGATAATTGAGGATTTGTCCTAATGCGAGATGAAATTCGGTGACTTCAGATGTCCCTAAAAAAGATTTAATCTCTATGGCGATTTTTTGACCTGCCTTTTCGGCGGCAATTAATCTTTCCGCACCTAAGTCGATGTAAAATTCTACGTCATTGACTTTAAGATAAAGGGGATCATGAGTGATATTCCAGCCATCTTTTTCGAGGGCAATACACACGGATTGATGAAAAATATCTTTGGCTGACATAGAATTATTCTAAGTATAAGCAAGCTCGATAAACGGCTGATTTAACTTCATCAAGGGTTCATCAAAAGGTGAGTTGAGGATGGGTTTGTTTACTTCGTAGGACATATTTTAAGGATCTACAATAATTACTCTTACTTTGCCTTCTGCAATCAAATTATCCTGCTTATCTAACCCATCTATAGTAATATCGTAGGGAATTTCAGAGTTGTTGGTATTGCTCAAGGTTTCGTCAAATGACCATTTATTTTGGCTGGGAAAGGCAACCTTCTCTTTTTCAGGGAAATTTATTCCATTTTGTGATACTTTTGCTTTTATTTTCTCAATATGTCCATAGGCTTTCCCTTGAAAAATAATGGGGTGATTTGCGAAAAACTTTGTAGTATTATTTGCTGGATTTATAATACATAGTCTTGTATCTAAAAATGCTGAAGCAACAAATATTAAAACACTAAACCAAATCAAGCATAAAATAACTACATAAATAGGTTTATTTACTGAGTTGTTACTGAAACATAATCCAAGAACTGCTCCAAGAAATGCCCCAAAAAATGCTCCGAACACCGCACTGATTAATCCCCTAGAACCGAGTCCTAAAAATAATCCAAAAACTGCTCCAAAAAGTAGTCCAAAAACTGCTCCAAAAACTGCTCCAAAAAGTAGTCCAAAAACTGCTCCAAAAAGTTGTCCAAGAACTGGCTGCCATGTTGGATCACTCAATCCAAACAATAGTCCAAACAATGCTCCAAACAATGCTCCATTAGTTGTTCCCAAAAGAAATACTAAGACTGCTCCTGTTTGTAACCAGCTACCGAATTGGCTAAAGCTAATAGAGCTAAATATTCTGGGAAGTACTACGGGAATTCCTTCGATACCTGCTCCTAAAATTGCTCCTAAAATTGTCCCGAAAATTGCTCCGAAAATTGCTGCTTTGAAAATTGCTCCGACATTTATTATCCCAGAGTTTCTCTTATCATTTAAAATAGCTTTTCGGGTTTCATGAAGTAATTCAACGCTATTCAGAGCTTCATATAAGAGATATCCGCACAAGGATAATAATAAAGGTAAACCTACTAACCAAACGTAGTTTATCGGATCGCAATTCAAATGCCATATCCAAACTAGACCAGGAAAAGCAAAAAGTATCGCTATAAACATTCCTAACTCAAACTTCAGCCGAAGGACAATTGAGTTAATACAGTCTTTAGCTGTTTCAGTAATATAAATACCTGTCGGGGGAGGTTCTAAATCCTTTAATTCTGAGTAAGCTGGTTTTTTTAGATAATTATTCCAAGTGGTTCCTGTCGGATCAAACTGATCTCGATAGAATTTTTCGATTTCTGCGCCAATATCTTCTAAAAGTAATCCAACTGCTAAAGAAATGACTAGCAGAAAGAAAATCATCGCTACTTCATGGGTTGTCCAAAAACCACGAACTGTATCGTTGCTATGTAATAAGTAAACATAAGGAGCGATCGCCACTCCTCCCGGAATGGCAAGGGTGATTAAAGGACGTATAATCTCACGACTGAGAAACTCGCTAGGATTCATGGCTTGACGGTTTTGATGTTAAGTGGGAAGTAGTAGGAAAAAAAGAAGGACACCCCGATAAATTGTCTTATTGCGAAAACTAACCATCATATACCGGGTTATTCTCAATAAGCATCTTTAGTTTTCGAGGTGTCCAGAAAATTACGCCTTTTTCCAAGGCTCAAATATCGTCTGATCTTCAAATAATTCTTGAGGATCTATTGTTGCATCTAGCTTGCTTAGTATTCCCTTGTCTTTGTATTCTGGCTGTTCATCTAAGCAATGAGCAGCTAATTCACTGCAAATCCACTTGTCATCTCCTTCATGAGCCAGAGTAATACGGTTTTCGTAGCCACCTCGGGTTAGCTTATTAATTGTCCACCCTACAATGCTGTGGACTTCTACCATGTGTTCAATTAAATCAAGGTCATACTTACAGCCTTTTTGCTCCTCGGCTTTTTCGACAATTTTTTTGGCTATATCCGAAGTTAATCCTTTGGGTTTTCTGAAAAAGATTTGACAGTGCGGATCATTAAAATATTCACTCAAATCTTTTTCAGCAACTCCGGTTTCAAGATGAGCTTCAACACATTTATTGTCTCCGGTGACAATTAAAGCATGAGAAACCTTTATGTCGCTCATTCGATGCCAACGGGTAAAATAGGCGATTCCTTCAGAGATGATAAGCTAAACGGCTTTTACTTCGGATCACCGATATAGACTCCAAAAGGGTTATAGCTGTTGGATCATGCAGGTTAAGCGCCGTTTAGCTTATTTCCTTCACTGTAGGTAAATCCAATATAGCCTACATGGTAGTTACCATCAGGTCCAAATTTAGGAACTAGAGATTTAATTTCAATTGCCATAACGACCTCCAACTCATTTTAATTGCTTAACCACTAGCAATTCACTCCCCCGGTCATCAATCACTTTAACGGCAATTTGCCGATGTTCTCTCACTGCAAAAGGTGCGCTGGTTGTCCCTGCTAAATGTTTCTGGACCGACTCCTCATAGGTTCCCTTTAAAGCTTTCTTAATCGAATCCCAAGCGCCGGTACGGGGAAAAAATGCCTGATTGACGTGGAAACATAAGCCATTGTAGTTAGTATAGAGAAACCGAGCGGGGACATTCTTACCCGGTTCTGAGTCCACTTTCATTGTAATCGGGTCAAACCAGAAAATTAACACAGGGTAAGTGCATCTTAAAAATTCTTGACAAAATGAACTTTATGTAGGGCTTGCTGAATAAATCTAAAAACCTTGTTGGGTAAGACTTTTAGACCTTTTGTCAATCAAAAAGTAATGGATATGGGAGTGATCGGGGGGAAATTTAGGCACTTTTTCCCTGAAAATTAGGTAATTGGCCACCTCAAAACTGGTAAAACCCCACATCCCACACCCCACACCCCACACCCTGCCCCCAGGAAAAACTTTTTCAGCAAACCCTATGTAGGTTGCCTACCCACAATTTGGGCATATTTGGGTAGAATTTGCCTTCTCAATTGTTGAGCAACAATCGACCAAATGGATCGAGTTCGTAACTATTCTGATTGACTGGTATCGCTTGAAATGCTCACACAGCAAACGGATAACAAAATTGGTCAATTGTCAATGGCGTTTGAGATGCGCTCACCCTGGATCATTAATTGCCTCTTGGGAGAATTGATAAATTGCCATTATTTTAAGCCATATTCTTCTCTTAATCTTGTTTTTAACTGCTCAAAAACTAATTCCCCATCGGTTACATTACCCGCTAAAATTTGCTCGGTTGCACTATCAATTTTTTGCCGTAACTCCTCTAATTGAGGGTTAGTTTTCTGACCATCTTCTGCTAAAATAATAATTTCTACTCTTTGACAGGCTCGAAAGGGTAAATCGGATAAAATCAACTGATGCGATCGCTCAATTGTCACATATTTTTTGTCAGCATTCATATTAGTTTTCCTTTTTTTAATTCGGCTAATTTAAACTTTTAAGCACTAATAACTCATTCCCCCGGTCATCAATCACCTTAACGGCAATTTGCCGATGTTCTCCCACTTCAAAAGGTGCGCTGGTTGTCCCTGCTAGATGTTCCCAGACTGATTCCTCATAGGTTCCCTTTAAAGCTTTTTTAATCGAATCCCAAGCGCCGGTACGGGGAAAAAATGCCTGATTGACGTGGAAACATAAGCCGTTGTAGTTAGTATCGAGAAACCAAGCGGGGACATTCTTACCCGGTTCTGAGTCCACTTTCATGGTAATCGGGTCAAACACATCTAACCCCAATAACTCCACTTGATATTTACGGCTCTTCGGAAATTGTTATGCAAATAATTAACTTAAAATAAAATTCGATGAGAGCGCCTACGCTCAAAAGTAGCTGAAATCCATATAGGGAAGGACTTAAGGCATCAACAGGTTAATACCAAAAGATAGACAATTGAGTTAAGATTTGATATAATAGCCAAAAACGAGATTATTTTACTTATGATACTTGACAAATTTTTGAACCTAGAAGGAACCTGTATTCAAGGCTATCGACACCTAGAAAATATCGGTATAGTTTGACCAGTCGAATCGAAAAATAAAAAAGCAACCTGTCCTCGTTGTGGGTTAGAGAGCGATAAACTCCACCAAAATCATCGACATTTAGTCAAAGATTTACCAATCTCAGGACAACCAGTGTACCTACAGGTTAATCGTCGTCAATTTAAGTGCGGTAATTGTCAGAGACCCTTTAGCGAAGAGTTAGATTTTGGGTTCTTCGTTACTTGGTATGGTTCGATAGGGGGGCATAAATCGACTAAATCCTTATCTGGCAAGAGACTTAATTGATTAGTTCGCTCTAGATAAAAAACAATTGACAAAAATCGCTAAATGCCTTTCTATATAAGGGTTCCATCCCTTATAACCCCCGTCCATTGCATAACAATTACCGAAGAGCCAGATTTTGTCGCCAAGAAACGAACCTATACGAAAAGACTAGCCGAGAATATACTCGAACAATTAAAAGAAGGAGATATTTTAAATGTTAGCCGAAGAAATAACGTAACGGAAGAAGAGATTCAAAGAATGGTAGAGGACATCGCCGAAGAAATTACAGAGCCAGATTTATCGAAATTAAAAAGGCTAGGAATTGATGAAATCGCTCTAGTCAAAGGACAAAAAAATTACTGTGCGGTTTTAGTAAATTTAGATACGGGAAAACTAATAGCTATTCTAGAGAAGCGAACACAAGAAGAGTTGAGGGAAACGCTTACTGGGTGGGGAAAAGAGGTGTTAGAGCAAATTGAAGAAGTGAGCATAGACCTTTGGTTGCCCTATAAAAATTTGGTGAAAGAATTGATGCCATCGGCCGAGGTAGTCGCCGATAGATTCCATGTAATGAAACAAATTAATCAAGAGTTAGACGAACAGAGAAGAGCGGAAAAAAGAGCCGTAGAAGCGCAGAAAAATAAAAAACAGAAAGCGGAAAAAGAAGCAAAGCTAGAAGTTTTAAAGCGAAGTAAATATAGCCTGTTAAAAAATGAAGAAGATTTAACGGAACCCCAAAAAATTAAACTAGAAGCTATCAAAGAAAAATTGGTTCTTCGTTACTTAGTATGGTTCGATATGGGGGCATAAATCGACTGAATCCTTATCTGGCAAGAGATTTAATTGATTAGTTCGCTCTAGATCGAAACCAATTAACAAAAATCGCAGCCATGTCTTTCTCTATAAGAGTTTCATTCCTTATAACCCTGTACGTTGCATAAGACAAACCGAAGAGCCGAAAAATTCCCAAATTTGAAAAAGATGCAGGAATTAAAGGAAGAATTCAGAAAGATTTATGAAACCTCAGAGAATCCGACAGAGGGAATGCTATCCATCTCGGAATGGTTGGCAAAATCCTCCAGTGTTTTTACCAAGAGTTGTCAAACAATCCGAAACTGGTTTGGAGAAATAATTAGTTATTTCGAGCGAAGGACAACGAATGGGGTGGTCGAGGGAATCAACAATAAACTTAAACTAATAAAACGGAGAGGCTATGGCTTTAGAAACTTTCGGAATTTTTGGGTTATAAGTATGTTATCTTGGCATCTTGTATGTTGATTTAGCATAAAGGGTAACGAAGAGCCATAACTACTAACGTTTCAATCTGGTCTTTGACATCGCTTGAGAATAAAAAAGAAAGGTCGGGGAAAGTTGTTAAAATCCATAATTACTGGCACGGTATTGTCCTCTAATTTCCGAAAAGAGTCATTAATCGGCAAATAATCCTAGATCATCAGCACAAGCTTCCAGTCTGGTCTGTCAGGTTAACGGCGATCGCTATTTTGTCGGTTGGGTTAAGACACCGCACTACCCAACACCAAAGACTGGCGCATTGTTAATGAACACACTTTCCTATCCAAAGTTGTACTTACAAATACAATTTAATAAAATCTTCATATTTCTCTGATGCCAAGGTTCTACCTTGGTACGAGACAAGGGAGGATCTCCCTCCCTTCCCTGATCGGTTACACAAGAGCTAGAACCTCTGGAAAGCCTTACAAGGGATACTCTGGCAACGAGGTAAGACTATACAGAAACGAGAAGAGCCAAGTTATCTTTGAAACTGCTATAATTAATAAAATCTCAAGAATAGCAAAATTATATGAATGCACTAAAATACCAAACAATCATCAAAAATGGTCAACTTAGTTTACCTCCCCTCGACTTACCAGAAGGAACAGTTGTCGAAGCGATTTTATTGATTAAAGAAGCTGCTGAAATGGATGAAACGGACTATCTGCTTTCCACAGAAGCTAACCGTCAACATCTCCAAGAGGCAATAGAATCCCTGAAAAATCCTGATAGTTATATTTATGTAAATGCTGCTAACTGATCAGGAAAGTCGCCTTTCTAACCCGAAGTTTTGATTAGTTTAATCAATGGGTGATCGCAGATAAAAAAGTTGACGCTAAAATTGTCAGCCTTATTAAAGATGTTCAAAGAGAGCCTTTTTCTGGATTAGGAAAACCAGAAGCATTAAAACATGAACTATCAGGATTATGGTCACGACGCATTACAAAAGAACACCGCCTAGTTTATAGCGTGTCTGATCAAGAAATTGTTATTATTTCCTGTAAATTTCACTACTAATAATCGCCAGAAATTCCAGAACTAGCTTAGAGCAAGAATTAGGGAACACGAAAACTTAAGAAGAATTTCTGAAGAAAGGGAAAACCAACCTACATTTTTCTTTTATTCTTGTCCAACACCACCATCGAATACTGTCCTATCCCTAGATAAATTAATTGAATAGAACATTGCAAGTCAGAACAGAATTATGTTGATTTTGGACTCGACTTTAACACTCTTGAACACTTTAAACAGGATTTAGTATTACACAAGAGCTATAACCTCTGGAAATGCGTTGCAAGGGAGACCCTTGCAACGAGATAGAAATGAGAAGAACCCTTTACTGATTAATTTTTCACAAAAGTAAATTTACCATTTTTACCATCGGCATCCATTTTAATTTGTGCCACGGAGAATTTATCCTGAATGATTTCTCCTTCGGGAGTAAAAGCAATATCTCCCAAGACAGTGACATACTTACCCGCTAAAATTTCCTGATTTAATTGTTGGCGAATTTGTTCGAGGGAAAGTGTACTGAGTTTATTTTTATCATCTACCCGTTTTAAGGCCTCGACAAAAACTTGAATTCCCGTAAAAGCTTGAGCGGTAAATTGGGGCGGTGCTTTTTTATTTTCTGCTGTATAAGCGGCGACAAAATCCCGATTAATAGGACTATCTAATTCCGGGTTATAAGCTTGAGCAATGATAATGCCATCACATTGAGCTTGACAAACCGGGAAAATATTAGAAGTATTTAAACCATTGCCACCAATAATTAATCCCTGATAGCCTAATTGTCGCAACTGTTTGACCAAATTGCCCCCGTCAGCAACCAAACCAGAAATAACCACTAAATCCGGTTTAATATTAATAGCGGCGGTGGCTTGGTTTTGAAAATCTGTATCGGTGGTTTGGAATTTCTGCACGGTGACAATATCGAGATTTAAACTCTTCAGGGTTTCTTGAAAAGTTTCCGTTTCCGATTTACTAAAAGCATCATTTTGGGCAAAAAAGACAGCCACTTTTTTAATCTTGGGATCGATTTTTAAAGCGGTTTTAACCGCATTGGGAGCGACCACAGCCACAGGAGCGGACACCCTACCCACATATTCACCGATCTGGGGGATACCTTTAGCCGTGTTAGACGGGCCGAGAATGGGAACTTTGGCTCGATCGGCGATCGGACTAGCGGCAAAAGCTTGTTGGGACAGGGACGGACCGAGAATACCCACCACCTTATCTTGAGTGATGAGGGTATTGATGGCGTTGATCGCTCCCTGTTCATCCCCGGCCACATCCTGGATAATAACTTTAATCGGTGTTCCATTGACTCCGCCCTTTTTATTAAAATATGTTTCAGCCATCTTGACACCGATCACCTGTTCCTGTCCCAATAGGGCGAGATTGCTGGTTTGAGCCAAAGCTGCGCCGATGGGAATAGCGGCAGTGGCGGCGTTTTCTGCGGGACTGGGGTTAGTTTGACCGGTGGGAGTGCCGGAATTACAGGCCACCACTAGACCAAAAGTGACTAGGGATAAGATTAAGGGGATTAATAAACGTTTTCTGAGCATCTTAACTCTCCAGGAGGATGATATTGTTGATGACACTATTATTTCGCTAATCGGGTTGATTTCAGCGATAATTCTCGACGCAATCGGACCGGATTCTGCTCCCTTAGCGCCCTTTCTTTCCTCTAATTTTGTTGATTAACCTCCCCGTCTCACCTCCGTTTTCAGAAAAACGATTTGCCTTTTCTGGTTCTGTCGCCTAACCTAGTAGTTAGGGAATCTATTATCGCCTTTCCCGTCCACAAACCCCGAAGCGAAAACATCCATTTAAGATTATGACTAACCCCGTTATTCACGCCTTTTTCCTCGGACGAGCGATCGCTGAAGTGATCGGTGAACAGCTAGAAGATGCGTTTACCAACGCTTTAAGCGAATTAGGCAAATTTGATGCCGAACAACGGGAAAACCTGCGGCAATTCGTCGAAGAAGTGCAAATGAGAGCCGATCAAGCCATGGAAAAGGGAGTATATACTGGTACAGAGTCCGGTGGTTCCTCCAGTGCCGATGTGCAGGAAAACATCGACGAAATGCGCGCCGAAATCGCCCAATTGCGCTCGGAACTAAAAAACTACCAGAATTAACCCAAAACCCTCTTTTAGTCGCTTTAAAGCCCCAAAAATTGCGTGTCAGCCTTTCTACCCGTCCCCGTTACCCCAGAGTTAAACCCAGCAATGCCGGCCCTCGAAGTCGCCAAAAATAGCTATCGTTGGAATCGAGAAAGCTATTCCATCAATCGTCGTCGTCTAGATATTTGGCGATTCGTTCTGACTGTACTTTATCAATTCTGGCTCAACGGTAAAAAATGGAGCTATAACGGCGGCTATAGCCAAGAAAAACTCGCCGGCAGACGCAGAAAACAGGCCGCTTGGATTCGGGAAACCATGCTAGAATTGGGACCGACTTTTATTAAAGTCGGTCAACTGTTCTCCACTCGCGCCGATCTTTTTCCCCTCGAATATGTGGAAGAACTCTCGAAACTACAGGATCAGGTTCCCGCATTTACCTACGAACAGGCCAGCAAAATTATCGAGGTATCCCTCGGTAAACCCCTGAATAAACTCTTTAAAAGCTTCGATCCCATCCCCCTAGCAGCCGCTAGTTTAGGGCAAGTTCACCGGGCCCAACTGAACACCGGGGAAGATGTGGTGGTCAAAGTCCAACGGCCCGGATTGAAAAAATTATTTAGTATCGATCTGGCCATCCTGAAAAAAATCGCCCAATACTTCCAAAATCATCCCAAATGGGGTAAAGGTCGCGATTGGACGGGTATTTATGAAGAATGCTGTAAAATTCTCTGGGAAGAAACCGATTATCTCAACGAAGGTCGTAACGCCGACACTTTTCGCCGTAATTTTCGCGGGGAAGATTGGGTCAAAGTACCAAAAGTCTATTGGCGCTACACCTCTCCCCGGGTTTTAACCCTAGAATACCTCCCCGGCATCAAAATCAGTCATTATGAGGCCCTAGAAGCGGCAGGACTCGATCGCAAATTGTTGGCTAAACTAGGGGCAAAAGCCTATCTAATTCAACTGCTCAATAACGGCTTTTTTCACGCGGATCCTCACCCCGGCAATATCGCCGTTGATAGTGATGGCTCCTTAATTTTCTACGATTTCGGCATGATGGGACAAATTAAAACCAACGTGCGCGAAAAATTAATGCAGACTCTCTTGGGAATTGCCCAAAAAGATGCCGATCGCGTGGTCACTTCTCTGGTGGATTTAGGAGCATTAACTGCTAATGGTGATATGGGAGCAGTGCGGCGATCAATCCAGTATATGCTCGATAACTTCATGGATAAACCCTTTGAGGAGCAATCCGTAGCCTCTATCAGCGATGATCTCTATGAAATCGCCTACGATCAGCCTTTTCGCTTTCCCGCTACCTTTACCTTCGTCATGCGGGCATTTTCTACCCTGGAAGGGGTAGGCAAAGGACTCGATCCCGAATTTAACTTTATGGAAGTAGCCCAACCTTTTGCCCTGCAATTAGTACATGATATGACAGGAAATAATGGCAGTAATATCCTCGATGAGTTAGGACGGCAAGCGGCCCAAGTGAGCAGCACCGCCCTGAGTTTACCCCGACGCATCGATGATACGATCGAAAAATTAGAACGGGGTGATATCCGTGTCCGGGTACGTTCCAGCGAATCCGATCGACTTTTACGGCGATTGGGTATGATTCAAATGGGAACCAACTATACTTTACTCATAAGTGCTTTGGTTATCTCGGCGACGCTTCTATTTGTCAATGGTTTTGGTTGGTTAACTTTAGTACCGATGGCGATTTCCCTGCTTCCGGGGATAGCTCTTGTGAGACTTTGGCAAAAAATTGAACGTCAGGATCGTATGATGTAATCGAGCGCAGGATAATAAATATTGTGTTAGTAGCAGAAATTTCAATGAACAATCTTTCTTTTGGGGGAATGACCGATCCTGGTGTGGTGCGATCGGTTAATCAGGATAGTTATTATATCGACCCCGAGCGCCGCTTTTTTATCGTTGCCGATGGTATGGGGGGTCATGCGGGAGGCCAGGAAGCTAGTCAAATCGCCACTGAAACTATCCAAGCTCATCTAGAAGAACACTGGAATTCGCCCCGGGCTGCCGGGGAATTGCTGCAGGAGGCAATTACTGCCGCTAACGAGAAGATTATTGAAGATCAACTGAAAAATCCCGAAAGACAGGAGATGGGGACAACCCTAGTCATAGCTATCTTCCGAGATGATGGCTCTTGGTACACCCATATTGGTGATTCCCGTCTCTATCGCTTTCGTGAGCAAAAATTAGAACAGGTGACGGAGGATCATACTTTGATCGCTAGGGCGATAAAAATGGGCGATATGTCCGAAGAAGATGCGAAAAACTCCCCTTATCGGCACATTTTATTAAAATGTCTCGGTCGTCCCGGTTTGCTCCCAGTGACGGTATCTCCCCTTGATGTGCAATCCGGCGATAGTTTAATTCTCTGTAGTGATGGTTTGACGGAAGAAGTGTCCGACGAGGAAATTAGCGATTATTTGCAAACCGGTGCTGATTGTCAGGAAATTGTCGAAAATTTAGTGGCAGCGGCCAAAAAAGCTGGCGGTTCCGATAATATCACCGTGGTCATGGTAAGCTGTTGACTATCTAGGGTTTGCGGCAAAAAGTTTCTCCTGGGGAAGTGGGGAAGTGGGGAAGTGGGGGAATTTCAACTAAAACCCTAACACCCTAACACCCTAACACCCCCCGCAACGCGCACGCAGTGACCACCCTATCTCCTGCCTCGCAGCCTCGGAGCCTCATCTCAACAAGCAATTTAAATTCGCGGGCAGCTTACTCGATCGCTCCCGCTTGTTTTAATAAAGAAACGATCGCCTGATGGTGATTAAATTTAGCTAACATTAAAGCGGTCATTCCCCCTTGATTTTTCTGATTTAAGTTCACCTTTCCCCCGTCTAACAAAACTTTAACCGTGTCGAGACAACCGTGATAACTCGCCCACATTAAAGGGGAAGCGCCGCTAAAATCGAGTTTATTGACATCAGCACCGATATCGATTAACCGGCGCACCAGTTGACTATTATTGCCCTCACAAGCTTTCATGAGGACGGTTTTGCCATCGGGATAAACGGCGTTGGGATTAGCCCCGTAGTCGAGGAGATAACGACAGATTTTCGTAAATTTGCGCTGTAGAGCTAAAGTTAACGGTGTTTCTCCCTGCTGAGTTAGGTTAGGCTCCGCCCCCTGTTTTAACAATTCTAAAACGATCGCTTCGTATCCTTGCACCGTGGCGATGATCAGGGGTGTATCACCAAAATGATTGCGGTGATTGACAAAAGCGCCGGCTTGTAGTAAGGCCTGGACGATCTCTAAATGTCCTTCGATCGTCCCTAAATGCAGGGCCGTTTCCCCAGCCTGATTTTGATTGTCAACACTGGCCCCCTTAGCGAGTAAAAGTCGGACAATATCGAAATATCCCTCAGCAGCGGCGATCATCAGGGCAGTTTCTCCCTCCTCCGTGCTGATGTTCGGATTTGCTCCCGCTTGCAGTAAAGTTTGCACGCTGCCGAGATTTCCCCTCTCTACAGCCAAAATTAGGGGAGTTTCCCCGGATAAAGTGGGAGCATCGAGGGGCATACCACGGGTAATAAACAATTCGAGGATTTCTGGGCAATTAGCGGTGAGAGCCTGTAACCAAGCTTGTTGACGGATTTCTTCATCTACACCACTATCGAGCAGTAAACGGACGATTGCGGCGTAATTTTGTTTGATCGCTACAGATAAAGCCGTATCTCCATCCCGATCGCGCACATTGACCCGAGCGCCGGCGATTAATAACTGTTCTGCGATCGCTATATGACCCTTATAAACGGCGATCATTAGTGCGGGTGTACCATCTTGATTGACCTGATTGATATTAGCACCGGCAGCGATTAGTTGAGGGAGGATTTGACTGTGATTGAGGGCAGCCGCTAACATGAGAGGGCTTAAACCTTGAGGTTGTTTACTTTTGTTGATATCAGCCCCAAATTCTCGCAAAATTGCCACAATTTCCCTATGACCCCCCTGCACGGCATAGATTAAAGCCGTAGTATTTTGCCCATCAGTGGCGTTGACATTTGCCCCCTGACTCAGTAAAGCTTGAACCCGCGCGAGATTGCCCTGACGCGCCGCTTGTATTAACAAGATATCCCAATTAGAAGCCATTAACAGTGACCGATCGGCAGAAAGTATTTTTTCTATTATCGATCTTTCTAGACAGGTAAACGGACAGAAAAGCTACTACCCCGTTCTAATTCTGAGGTGACGGCAATAGTTCCCCCATGAGCATCGATAATGCGACGGGAGAGATAAAGTCCTAACCCATTGTTGGAACTGTCTGGGGAACCGGAGTACAGGCGCTCGAAAATCCGGGGTAGTTCTTCTGCTGAAATGCCTATACCAGTATCCTCGACCACAATGGTGACAAAAGTATCTTCCTCTGTAGCGGGGATGAGATGAATTTTCACATCACCCTTTTGGGTAAATTTAATCGCATTGCCGATGAGATTGGTAAAAACGCGCCGCAGTTCCAAGCGATCGCCAGTTAGGAAAATTTCCCCGGCATTTTCGGCATTTAAGCTTAATTCTAGTCCTTTTTCTCGGGCAAGGGGAGTTAACTGCTGACAGACTTCTTCGAGAATATCGATAATCTTTAATTTAGTAAAATTAAGTATCTTTTCGCCGTTTTCATAACAATAAACTTCCAAAAGATTATTAACCATTTCCAAGAGATTTTGATTACTGCGAATAATCACATGAATGACTCGACTCATTTCGGGAGTAATCTCACCGTATAAACCTTCTTGAAATAGTTCTAATATGTGATTGACAGACACTAAGGGAGTTCGCAAATCGTGGGTCATCCTCGAAACAAAATCTTCTTTTTGTCTAGCCAATTGCTCTTTTTCTTGTTTGGCAATCGCCACTTCTTGTTCCGCTTCATAGATGCGTAGGGCGTTTCGCATCGCTTGATTTAAGCGCGAGGCAGAAAGACGAAATTTACTCAGATAATCGGAAGCACCGGCTTTCATCATATCTACGGCAATTCCTTCGTCTCCGTGACCGGTTAAAACAATTAGGGGTATTTTAAGTCCCTGTTGCCGAATTTCCCGCACCAAAGTCAAACCATCTCCATCGGGTAGAAGATAATCGATAAACATACAGTCGAAAAGATTATTGGACATCTTTTCTTTAGCCTCTTGATAGTCAGCGGCTTCTGTTATTTCTATCGCCATCTCCGATGTTCTTAAGAATCGGCGCACGGCGATCCGATCTACTTCATTATCATCAACAATTAGAATTCTTAACTGGTTTAACATTGCCAATTTAAATCTGAATTTCATTACTGTCTAATCTACCCTGATATAATACCTCGAATCGGGTTCGATGGTCAAGACATTTTCGAGGTCGATTCTTACAGCTTTTTTCTTAAAGATGAAGTATAACCTAATTTGCTATCTCAAGGTCGCGATTCATCTCCCGTTAAACCGCTACGCAGTTAACGGGAGATGAATCGCCACCGGAATGAAACTAACGCGGTAGGGTTTCCACTTTTGGGGAGTTTTGGTTCTCAACGTATTTTTTTAGTTGTTCGACAGTAACGCCGCCACAACTAGCCACGAAATAACCTCCCGTCCAAAAATAAGGTTTATTGTCGAAATACTTGGCCGCTAAGTACGGAAATTCCTTTCTAATTAAGCGACTACTAACTGTTTTAAGGTTAGCGATTAATTTGGATAAAGCGATGTCAGGTTTGTCATCGATAATCCGGTGAACGTAATCCGATTCACCGTTGAAATCAAGCAACACGCTTTCCCATTTCGTCAGCGTTGATACAAAGATTTCTTGACGTCGGGCTAAGATTTCATTGTTAATAGCAATGGTCGGTATTTGATGACAAATACGACGTGAGCGGTAAGTCTATAAACGGAGCAAAATCCATGATTGTAATCGGTTGACATATTAGGCAGTAAGTGTTACAATTCAATTGTACATCACGAAACGAACGACAGTGATAACGCTTACCTACCAGTACAAACTAAAGGTAAACAGGCGACAGGAACGGGAGATAATCCACATTCTTGATGTTGCCAAAAGCGTTTACAATTACGCGCTGGCGGAGCGAAAAGATTGGTTGAACTCTCGAAAGTGTCTTGCGGATCGTTGTTCGTTAGTTTCCGAGTACATAATTCCTGCGGATGAACCCTATCCTAATTACTTCGTTCAAGCTAAAAATCTAACGGAAGCTAAAAAAGTTTACCCGATATTAAAGACGGTTAACGCTCAAGTTTTACAGCAAGTCTTAAAAACTGTAGATAAAGCTTTTGACCAGATAAAATCGAAAGGCTTCGGCTTTCCTAGATTTAAGAAAAAGATGCGGAGTTTGGTTTTTCCTGCGCTGTCAAAAAACTTTCTAGGGGATGGATGTTTGAATTTTCCACAATTGGGAAAAATTCGGATTAGGAAATCTAGGGAGTACCCGTCTGGGTTTGAGCCTAAACAAGCTCGAATTATCCGCAAAGCGTCGGGATTTTACGTTTCGGTTTCTTTCCAATCTACGGAATTAGTTCCCGATATGACAGTTGGGAAGACCTGTTTAGGAATCGACGCGGGGATTGAAAGTTTTGTCGCTACTTCACGGGGAGATTTAATCAAAGCCCCTCGATTTTTGTTGAAAGTACAGAGTAAGCTTAAATTGCTACAAAGACGCTTGAAACATCAAGTCAAAGGCTCGAACAATTGGTTAAAACTTCAGGAGAAGATAGCAAGATTACATGAAAAAGTGTCTAATACTCGTAGAGATTGGCATTTTAAGTTAGCTCATTACCTTTGCGATCTTGCTGATAATATCTTCGTTGAGGATATTAACTTCGTTTCCTGGTCTAGAGGGATCGTTAGAAAACAATCTCTGGATTCGGGTATCGGTAGTTTTATTAACGAGATACTACCGTTTGTTGTTTGGAAACGGGGAAAATATTATCTTAAAGTCGATAAAAACGGAACTTCGCAAGAGTGTCCGAATTGTGGCGCGATTACCGGTAAAAAAGCCTTATCGGAAAGAGTTCACCGGTGTGATTCTTGCGGCCACATTGAACCGAGAGATACGGCATCAGCGAAGGTAATCGAGAACCGAGGAAAAAACGCGGTCGGACTGACCGTGTTAGAAAACGCTCGCGGAGGCGATTTGACGGGGATCCTCCAGTTAAACCAGGTCGATCTAGTTAAAAGCCTAAGAACCGAGAATCCCCCGCTACACCGCGCGAGCGGTTAGCGGGGGAGAGTCAATGACGACCGAATCGTGACGACTGGCCCCCCAAAACGAAAAATTAGTACCTCACTATTAAGATGACTGCCACAATCGGAAACAATACTTAAACAAAATGGCAATGCTTCAACAGAGCGCTTTCCAGTCGGGCATGATATTCTTGTTCGGGGATAGTATAGGCCCCAAATCTAGCCAGATGGGGATTTTGCATTTGGGCATCAAATAGACAGAAATTCCGTTCTCTGAGGTGTTCAACTAACTTGACCATGGCTACCTTAGAACCATCGGGAATTTTATAGAACATCGATTCCCCGATAAAAACCCCGCCAATGGCCAAACCTAAAATCCCTCCCGCTAATTGATCCCCTTGCCAAGTCTCGAAACTGTAGGCCCAACCGGCCTGGTGTAATTGCTGATAGATTTGCATTAACTCCGGGGAAATCCAAGTCAGCGAGCGATCGGCACAACCAGCACAAACCCCAGCAAAATCGCGGTTAATAGCGACGCTAAAGCGATTTTGATTCAAAACTCGTTTTAGGGACTTGGGATACCTAAAACGCCGATCAAGAGGGATAAGAGCGCGATTTTTACTAGAATACCAATCCAATCGCCCCCCCTCATCGGCCATGAGAAAGTAACCGCGTGCGTATCCTTGTATAATAGAGGCGGTATCCACGACTCCCCCCAAGAATTCAGTCTCGTAGCCTGATCATTCTCTAATTATGCCCGATCATCCCGCACCAATTCCACCTATTACTTTACCACCGATCGAAAATCCCCAACAGGAACAAACTTGGTTGCGCACGGCTTTACATCGTTGGTTAGATGCGGAATTTATTCCCGAAGCTATTAATGAAACTATCGCTGAACGCGCTAGTCAAATTTTTCTGCGTCAGCGTTTGGAAGGGGAAAACGATCTCGGTTGTCTAGTAATTGCGATCGTTACCGAGATGCAAGCTTTTGATTTTCGCGAAAGTTTTTATAGTGAATTTGCCATCGCTAACGCCGTCAGTGATTTAATTTTAGATAGTTTAGGGATCGATCGCTGTTGTGGCCAAAGTTAGATTGTTTTTCTCTGCTATTGGAGTGAACTACTCTCAACTCCGTTGAGAGCTTCCTGCTTCAATGGGATGTGCTTTCTACCTCGAAAGATAGCAAGTCTTACCTTCCCGACCCGGGCAGGAGTCCTAGTTCCTAAGACCCATACTTTTTCTGGCAACAGGACTCGTCGAAGCTCGGTTATCGCTTCAGGAATAGTGACCAAGATATAGTTACTAATTCTGTACGCAAATATTGCATCTAGAATTAGCTTTGTACGCTTTGACCCGTACTGGGTTAACTACGAACCTCTCTATCGGATTCCCGCTAAAGGCGGCCTCTCCGACTACCTTTCTTCCAATATTTAAGGAACCATTAATATCTGCTCCATAGAAATAACCCGACGAGCTTCTGAATAGTCCTCTTTTAATTCTCTTGCCTAAATAGCTTTTTTGCTTTTGAATAGACTCTAAGTCCAAGAAACTACATTTAGAGGTATAGCTTTCATTAGTTGTTTTGACCTCTATTCCTACTAAATTTGCTTTATAGGTAAGTTGTTCGATCAACCTTGAATGAGGAATATTTACGAATGACTGGTTATTTCTATCTCCAATATTAATGTTTTGTTTCCAGCCTTGATTATGACCAATAACTAAAAGGTTAATTTGATGAGCTAGTAATTTATCAATAATATATTTACTAGCGGTGTGGAGGTAATAATCCACCTGGCAATTACGCTTTAAAGTTAAACCTTGTATTCTTTTACTGGTCTTCTGTAGACTGGGTAATTCCGATTTGAGTTTAGCTAGTGTCTTGTTGTACTTTTGATTGGAGGATTTTCAGGCTTTTCCACATACTAAAGTTGGCTGAAATTCGGGAATATTAGAGGTAACAGCAGCTAGGTTATTTAAGCCTAAATCGATAAAAGCATATCTTTCTCCCTCTTGACTTGATGAGGATGGTTGTTCATAGACAATCTCTAAACAATAAGCACCCAATTTAGGAATAATCCTGACCTCTAAGACTTTCTTTAAATTAGTTTTAAATTCTCAATTAGTCCCTGATAGCTTGATTAAACCTTGCTTCAACGCTTTTTTAGAAATGGCTTGATAGTTATAAGTTAAAACGTTTCTACCTTTTTCCTTGTCTTTGTATCTTGGCAACTTAGGCTCTCCTGTAAATTTATCTGGCGATTTTTTGGATTGTTCTTTCGCTTTTTGGTAAGATTTAAAGGTTTTTTCTACTTGCTTTAATACTAACTGACTTACTTTGGCGGGTAAGGCTTGATAATCTGGACTCATTTTTAAGGCATGATGTAACTCAGTCATTGTTAAAAATGGTTGATGTGAAAAGAAAACTTGACGGTTTAAATAAACAGCACAATTATACAGATTCTTCGATAAAAATCCTAATTTATCAATTACTGAATAATTTTTGTGATTAAATTTAATTAGATGTTTTTGAACTAATTTCATCATTCTCCTCAAGGCATTTAATTAAACATTCTGTCTTTCTATTTCGTCGTCTTAATGAGTATAATCGAGCGCAAAATGAGGTAATTATGCTCACGAAGTCTTGCCTTAAATCGTCTTTTCTTTCTTCTGCTAGATTAACGACCTCTAGCTCTCTATTTGTTTGAGTTAAAAGAACTTTCAGATAATTAAACCCTACTCTGCTTAAACGATCTTTATGTTCTACGACAATCAAATTATAATCAGTTTGTTCTAGAAGTTTTAATAATAGCTTTCGATGATCATTGACTCCACTTCCTACTTCTTTAACTACTCGAACAATTTGATAGCCTTTCGCAATACAATAAGCTTCCAATCTTTTTGCCTGAGTCTCTAAGTCAGATTTATTTTCTGAACTAGAAACTCGCGCATAAATAGCTACTTTATTTTCACCGCAAGAACGGTCATCTTCAAAAATAATAATTGTTCCTGTAGGAAGACGTTCTCCTTGTAACTGCCCTCGATTCCACATTCTCCAAGCAGTGTCATAACTGATCCCTTTTTTCTTAGCATAATCTGATAGTTTCATGTGAACTGCAATGTAAACTTGTACTAACCATATTAGCAGTTGTTTGCAGTCATTTGCATATATTTTTTACAAAACTTTACAATACTTATTATAGCATCGGTTTTTGAGAATTGTCTATATACAAAGTCAGCATTCATGAGTGAGGGGAACCCTGGGGCGAATTACTTCGCCCCTTTAAAAGCCCCGTCCCATCGCACTAAGCGCGAGGGACTTCTGCTGACACTAAGTTAAATTGCCAAGGAATGATCGAGCATTGCTTGCCGACGTAAACAATTCCAGTAGGCTGCATAAAGATCCGTCTGTTGACCGCGCAGGGAAGCGATCGCAGGTGCAGCAGGAAAAGGCCAGAGACGATCAAAAACCACTTCTCGATGAGCCAGACGAAACTGCAGCAAATAAACAGAAGCAGGAGCCTGTAAATTATCCAGTAATTGCGCTGCCAGCCGATGTAAAGACTTAAGACTCTCTCTTTCCAGACTAATCGGTTGACTGTAGGCGTTGGGGATCATGCCTTCTCCGATTACCTCACCGTATTCTAAACCCTTAGATGTCACCGTGATCGGCAACCAAAGATCCCCAAAAGAAGAATCTCCCTGACTGGTTTTATAGTGCAGGGTATGGGCAACCCAAGTGCGTCTTTCCTCGATATCCCGACAAGCTTGATAAACTTTTTTACCAGGAAAATTCACCCAATTGGGTAATTGAATTGTTAAGGGACACCAGATTAAATTATTCTGGCTGGTTTTACCCGACTCCATTTTTGACCACAAAGAAGCCGTCCCCGTCACCTCCACCGCCAAGGATTTAGGAACCGCATTTTTTAAGGCAATCACCATCTTTTCGGTAACGGGCGATAGCCGAGACATCTGACCACTGGCTTGAGCTTCGGCATTAACGAGAATGATAACTTTGTCCATTTCTTGTTGTGGGTTGGGTGAACTTGAACGATCAGCGGTGAGGTTGGTTAAGAATGCGAACTGACTGGGGTTCAATGCTTCTGTAGTCGCCATGGCAAAAGCTATTTCTCTGGATTTTAGCGGATTATACAAGAGCGCAACTATTTTTTACGGATTTTTTCAACAACAACCATCTTCAAGGCGGGATTTTTCTGCTCCCCCTCATAGAATACCTTAAGTAATCAGTGATCACTGATTACTGATTACTCAAATCTGAATAACTGGTAACTAATCACTGAAATTACTCGTCTTCAGCGAAAATAAAGCGAGTTAGTTCACTAGGATCGGGTTCGGGGCTAGATTCGGCAAATTTAACCGCTTCCTCGATTTCAGCTTGAATTTTCTGCTCGATTTCTTTTAATTCCTCTCTCGTGGCCAGATCTCGCTCGTAGAGGTAGGCGGCAAAGCGAGTAATCGGATCTCTTTCGCCCCAGAATTGTTTCTCGTCAGCACTGCGTAACTCGTCGGGATCTGCCAGAGAGTGACCCCGGAAACGATAGGTTAAGGCCTCAATTAAAGTCGGTCCCTCACCAGCGCGGGCCCGAGCCACGGCTTCTCTGGCGGCGGCATGAACGGCGACCACATCCATACCGTCCACTTCCACACCGACCATACTAAAAACACTAGCTTTTTTATAGATTTCCGGTTGAGAAGTGGCTCGATCGTGGGCCATACCGATCGCCCACTTATTATTTTCCACCACATAGATAATCGGCAACTTCCAGAGGGCGGCCATATTCAGACACTCAAAAAACTGGCCATTATTACTCGCCCCATCCCCGAAGAAACAGACCGTTACCTGATCGGCACTGGCATCACCCATGGCTTCGCGACGGTACTTACTTTGAAAAGCCGCCCCGGTTGCGACGGGAATCCCCTCGGCCACAAAAGCGTAACCCCCTAAAAGCTTATGTTCGGCGGAAAACATATGCATGGAGCCGCCCCGTCCTTTACTACAGCCGGTAGCTTTTCCGAATAACTCCGCCATTACCTCTTGAGCGGGAACTCCGGCACTGAGGGCGTGGACGTGATCGCGATAGGTACTAGAAACGTAATCTTCTCCCTGACGCAAGGCTTTAATAATACCGCTAGATATCGCTTCTTGACCGTTGTAGAGGTGGACAAAACCGAACATTTTGCCCCGATAATACATTTCGGCACATTTATCTTCAAACATCCGCCCCAAAACCATATCCTCGTATAGGCGAAGACCTTCAGCTTTGGTAATAATGATGGAAGCAGGATTAAAGGTTGGTAAAGTACGTTCGGAAATCATAGGGTCTGTAGTATCATTTAGACAACAAAAAGGCAAGGGGAGAGGAAGCGGTAGATTTTTCGAGAATTCTGGCAGTGAATTTTTTGGTCTTAAACCAAGGGGTTCTTGGTATTTTCTCTCTCAAATCTAATCTTAGTCAGTCAGAGATTGGCTAGGATAAGATGGTATCTTGTTATTTTACTCGCTCCGCTCTCACTTACATCACTTAATTCACCTTAGATGTCGGCAGGATGCCCCCGTTACACCCTACGGGTTGGCGGCGGAGGAATGCCGACCAGTATAAAACGCGCGTAGCGCATCGACTCTAAATATGTTATGCTTCCTGTTGGTGAGTTTTTTGAGGCCGTGGAACAAGTCCTGACGCTAGTGATCAAGCTTCAAGTATGTAGCGAACAACAACAAGCGCTGTCCGATACCTGTACGGCTTTTGCGTCGGCTTGTAGCTGGATTAACGAGAACGTCAATCCCCGGCTGACTAACCGGAACTCGATTCAAGCCGTCTGTTATCAGGACGTTAAGGATCGGTTCGGATTGACGGCTAACCACGTTGTCAGAGCTTGCGGTCGGGTGGCGGCTAATCGTTTGACAGCAAAACTTCAAGGGAAGAAGGTCAAGAACTTTGCTCCAACAAGTTTCGACTGTGACGCTCGAACCTTCCGTTTCGTCGAGAAAGATTGGGCGATTACTGTTAGCACCACGGGGAAACGGTTAACCATTCCCCTGAGAGCGAGCAATTACCATCGGGGGAAACTTACCTGGCAAAATCCGACCTCCGCTCAAATCTGCCTACATCGTGACGGCGGTTGGTATGTCCACATCCAACTAAAATCGGAACCGCCGAAACCTATCAACGCGGATAACATTATCGGGGTCGATTTCGGCCGTCGTGACATCGCGGTAACATCAACCGATCAATCGTGGTCGGGGGATGGAATCAAGGAAACGAGGGATAAATACAGTCGCGTTCGAGCTTCTCTGCAAAGGAAAGCGTCTCAAGGCACTAGATCCACCAGGCGTAGGTGTCGGGAGATATTGAAACGGCTATCGGGGCGGGAGAGAAGATACCAAGCGCACTTAAATCATGTAATCAGTAAAGCTATCGTTGCCGAGGCAAAATCAACCAACTCGATTATCGCTATTGAAGACCTAACCGGTATTCGAGAGAGAACCAACCAACAACCACGAAATAAGACCGAGAGAAGACGGTCTAACTCTTGGGCTTTCTATCAACTTCGACAATTTCTCGAATACAAAGGCATTAAAGAAGGAGTTGAGGTTATCGCGGTTAATCCACGATATACCTCTCAAACCTGTCATTGTTGCCTACATATCGGAATTAGAAGCGGAAAATCGTTTAAGTGTAGTAATAAGACTTGTGGTTGGATTGGTGACGCAGACGCGAACGGTAGCAAGATGATTAGACTTTTGGGGCTGAGTGTAATCCAGCCCAGAGAGCCGAATTTATTGGCTTGCCCGATAAGTTTAGGGTTACAGAAAGCTCCCGTTAAGCTGACGCTTTAACGGGAGTAGATTACTAAGGACTCTCCAGAGTTGAGGTACAGCTAACCGTGCGCATTCCTCTTGACTACTACAGGATATTGGGAATCCCCTTTCAGGTGAGTGCCGAGCAGATTGATTTGGCCCACGCCGACCGGGGACGGCAATTGCCACGTCAAGAATACAGTCAAACAGCGATCATTGCCCGTCAGCACTTGTTAGATGAAGCTTACCAAGTGTTAAGTGCTGCGGATCGCCGTCGTGATTACGATGCCCAATTTTTCGGACCCAATCCCTTGCTTCTCAACCCAGAAAGCAGTGCCGAAAACCTAGATTCTCAGGGTGGGGAGGCGGCCGCGGCTTCGCCGGAATATCCCACTCCCCAGATTACCATTGCCCCCGCCGATCTGGTGGGAGCTTTGCTCATCCTGCAAGAGTTGGGAGAATACGAGTTAGTGATTCGTTTGGCCGAAACTTATCTAGATTTAGAGCCAACTACTCGCCCAGACATGATCTTAACCTTGGCTTTGGCCTACGGGGAATTAAGTCGGGAATATTGGCAGGATAAAAATTATGAACAGGCGGCCAGCACCGCAACCAAAGCCCTGACTTGGTTGGAACAAGAACAAATGTTCCCGCAAGTGGCCAGCGAGATTCGCCATGATTGCGATCGCCTGCGTCCCTACCGGATACTGGAATTGTTATCCCAAGAAAAAAAACCTAGTCTTGCCCGTCAGCGCGGCTTAAATCTCTTGGAGGAGATGTTGGCCGCTCGCGGCGGCATCGATGGCCAGGGCGACGATCGCTCTGGGTTGGGGGTGGATAATTTTTTACGCTTTATTCAACAGTTACGGGTTTATTTAACTCAGGCCGAACAGGAGAAAATCTGGGCTAAAGAGGCACAACGCCCCTCGGCGGTGGGTAATTATCTGCTGGTCTATGCCTTGATCGCCCGCGGTTTCGCCCAAAAACAACCCGCCGCTATTGTCGCAGCCTGCGAGCGCCTACAGCAATTACAAAAACATCAGGATGTCTCCCTAGAGCGATCGATCTGCGCCCTACTGCTCGGTCAGACGGAACGAGCAAGCACAATTTTAGAAAAAAGTCAAGAGCAAGAAATATTAAATTATATTAAGGAACAATCCGGGCAATCTGCCGATCTTTTACCCGGGTTATGTCGTTACGGTGAGCGTTGGTTACAAACAGAAGTTTTCTGCCATTTTAGTGATTTAGTCGAGCGGAAAGCCTCACTCAAAGAGTATTTTGCCGAGGAAGAAGTACAAAATTATTTAGAAGAATTGTCAGGTTTTCCTGACGAAAAAGTTCCCGTCGAGGTTCGAGAAAAGGCCAGCGAACCCTTAGAATCGGAAGTAAATGTTCTGAAAACCCACACCCCCCCCACCCATTTAAACCCAGTGCCAGGAGTGACACCGATGAGGGAATCTGCTTATTCTTCTTCCCACTCTCGTCCCCAAAAACCGTCTTTAGCTAGAGCTAACGGTGAGCGGACAAGCACTGCTGTACCTGCCCTGAGAGCCACCGCTCAGGAGGAAACGCTCACCCCCTATACTCAGGGTAATGTGGTGGTGACAGCAGCCTATCGTCAACCGGCACTTAATCCCCCCCGTCGTCGTCCTAGTCGCCCGCGCCACCAAGCAGCAGGCAACTCCGGGCCGGCAGCCCTAGAAACGGCAAAAACTGCCCTAGTCGCACCGAAACGGAGACGACCAGCCCGCAGAAAACTGCGACTCGATCGAGTGGCGATATTAGGGGTAGGATTAGTGGGAACAATCGCGGTTTTGGCCCTGGGGGTAAAGGCAATTGTCGATAGTCAATCTCCTTTGGCAGCCTTGCAAGGGGAACAGTTACCGATTTCTTTAAATACTCCCATACTAGAAATTCCCTCGGCTAATGCGGAAGTGATGGAAGGGATTCCCTTGGACAAGGAAACAGCAAAGGAGACGATTCAAGCTTGGTTAGAAGCAAAATCGGCGGCTTTTGGCAGTGAACACCAAAAAGAGCAATTGAAAGAGGTTTTAACGGGTTCAGCCTTGGAACTTTGGCAAAAACGAGCGGCGGCTTTACAAGGAAATAATTATTGGCGCTACGATCATCAAGTGGATGTGCGCTCGGTTACTAATAATGTGAAAAATCCTAATTTAGCGACGGTGGAAGCGATAGTCAACGAAAAGGCCATGTATTTCCATAATGGCAAGGAAATTGTCAATCGTTCCTATAATGAGTCCTTGAACCTGCGCTATGATTTGGTACGGCAAGGAGATAAATGGTTGATCGAAAAAACCCAAGTCTTACCCTAATTTTTTCCGATTAAATCCCCAAAAACTAGGCTTTAGGCTGCCCGCACACCCAATTAAGGCTGCATGGCAGCCTTTTCAGTGGGAAGTGGGGAAGTGGGGAAGTGGGGAGAAGGGAGCAGGGAGAAAAAAGCTGATAACTGATAACTGATAACTGATAACTGATAACTGATAACTGATAACTGATAACTGATATAGTTATTTCAAATAAGAACGAGACACTAGGCGACACAATAAGTACGAATAATTTCATCAAGGGGTGTCCCCACAGGAGCATACATTCTTGCCCTCTTTAATGCACTAAAATCATGTTCGATATCATTTAAATCAGGAGAGTATTTTGGCAAAAACACGACCTGATGACCTGCTTCCTCTACCAGTTGTTTAATGACTGTCTTCCGATGAATTGGTGCATTATCCATAATTAATACTGATGTTATGGTTAGAGAGGGCAACAAATATAAAGATAACCACCCTTCAAAACCTTCGGCATTCGGCTCTTCGGGAATTGTTATGCAAATAATTAACTTAAAATAAAATTCGATGAGAGCGCCTACGCTCAAAAGTAGCTGAAATCCATACAGGGAAGGACTTAAGGCACAAACAGGTTAATACCAAAAGATAGACAATTGAGTTAAGATTTGATATAATAGCCAAAAACGAGATTATTTTACTTATGATACTTGACAAATTTTTGAACCTAAAAGGAACCTGTATTCAAGGCTATCTACACCTAGAAAATATCGGTATAGTTTGCCGAATCGAATCGAAAAATCAAAAAGCAACCTGTCCTCGTTGTGGGTTAGAGAGCGATAAACTCCACCAAAATCATCGACATTTAGTCAAAGATTTACCAATCTCAGGTCAACCAGTATACCTACAAGTTAATCGTCGTCAATTTAAGTGCGATAATTGTCAGAGACCCTTTAGCGAAGAGTTAGATTTTGTCGCCAAGAAACGAACCTATACGAAAAGACTAGCCGCAAATATACTCGAACAATTAAAAGAAGGAGATATTTTAAATGTTAGTCGAATAAATGACGTAACGGAAGAAGAGATTCAAAGAATGATAGAGGACATCGCCGAAGAAATTACAGAGCCAGACCTATCGGAATTAAAAAGACTAGGAATTGATGAAATCGCTCTAGTCAAAGGACAAAAAAATTACTGTGCGGTTTTAGTAAATTTAGATACGGGAAAACTAATAGCTATTCTAGAGAAGCGAACACAAGAAGAGTTGAGAGAAACGCTTACGGGCTGGGGAAAAGAGGTGTTAGAGCAAATTGAAGAAGTGAGCATAGACCTTTGGTTGCCTTATAAAAATTTGGTGAAAGAATTGATGCCATCGGCCGAAGTAGTCGCCGATAGATTCCATGTAATGAAACAAATTAATCAAGAGTTAGACGAACAGAGAAGAGCAGAAAAAAGAGCCGTAGAAGCGCAGAAAAATAAAAAACAGAAAGCAGAAAAAGAAGCCAAGCTAGAAGTTTTAAAGCGAAGTAAATATAGCCTGTTAAAAAATGAAGAAGATTTAACGGAACCCCAAAAAATTAAACTAGAAGCTATCAAAGAAAAATTCCCAAATTTGAAAAAGATGCAGGAATTAAAGGAAGAATTTAGAAAGATTTATGAAACCTCAGAGAATCCGACAGAGGGAATGCTATCCATCTCGGAATGGTTGGCAAAATCCTCCAGTGTTTTTACCAAGAGTTGTCAAACAATCCGAAACTGGTTTGGAGAAATAATTAGTTATTTCGAGCGAAGGACAACGAATGGGGTGGTCGAAGGAATCAACAATAAACTTAAACTAATAAAACGGAGAGGCTATGGCTTTAGAAACTTTCGGAATTTTTGGGTTAGAAGTATGTTATCTTGGCATCTTGTATGTTGATTTAGCATAAAGGGTAACGAAGAGCCCGGCATTCAGGCTTCTCGTAAATACCATCGGTGCAATAAAGTCTTTTTTTCCCTTTCTTCTACCAGCGACAAGGTTCTCTCTTTTTCCTCGTTTTCCTTGTCTATCTCCAAAGACTTTCTTCCCTTTTTTTGACCAAGCATAAAAACAGGCTTGAAATTCTTCAAACCCTGACTCATCAATAAATACAAGGCTTTCACTTCCATATATTTTAATCAATTCTCTCAGCACTCTGTAGTATTTCATTCTTTCTTCTCGGTTTCTTTCTCTATAACGAAGTTCCTTCTTTTTTCTGGTAACTTTCATGTTTTTTAAGGCATAGCAAATGGCACTTGGTCTCACTCCAAATTTCTCGGCTCTGTCTCTTAATCTTGCCTCGGGATTTTCTTGGACATCTTTTGACAGTGCTTTCCAGTCCAGCTTTCTCTGACGGTGTTTTACCTTTGTTGCTTCCAGTTTTTCCCTACCTAGCCATCTATATATCGTCGCTCTTCCTATATTAAATAGAGCGGCGGCTTTGGTTATGCTTCCCCCATTCTCTACATAATCGATTACTTTTTTTCTCAAGTCTAGGCTATAAGACATTTTTCTGTATGGGTTGCTCGTTTCTCTTGATTTTACCTTATTTTTCCCTCGTCTCACACTTATTTGAAATGACTATAACTGATAACTGATAACTGATAACTGATAACTGATAACTGAAGACCGACTCCTGCAAAGGCAAACTTTGTACCTCACCATTAAGATAATTTCTATATCTTTAGACTGATAAATGCTCGATTCGCTTAATATTTTTTAACATAAAATATGCTCTTTGATTGCTGTAATTAGTTCCCTAGAAGTCAAGCTAATGAGTTATGATACTAGGTAGGAATCCATAGTTCTTAGAGGAGGAAAGCGGGGCAATCTCAATGTTTTGCCCACCGACAAGACCATGATTTTGATGTTTTAAAAATCTCGCATAAGTCTTTAAGAACTTTTAAAATCAGCATTCACACAGGAGGGATATTATGACAGGTAAGAGTAAACGCGGTTTTGCCTCTATGGATCAAGCTAAACAACGGGAAATCGCTAGTAAAGGTGGTAAAGCTGCTCATCAAAAAGGTACAGCCCACGAATTTACCTCCGAAGAGGCTCGCGAAGCGGGACGAAAAGGTGGTGAAGCGGTTAGCCGAGATCGCGCCCACATGGCCGCTATCGGACGGGAAGGGGGCAAAAATTCCCACAAAGGCAGTCGCAAAAACTCAAACTCCGAGGAAAATTACCCGGCCAACGAGTCTATAGGTGAAAACTCCTCAGATTTTAGCAACTCGGAGGCAAATAGTTGACTTTGGTTGACTTTTTCTCAGACTGAGAGGGTGTTAGGGTTTTGGGGTTTTAGTTAAATTCCCCCATTCCCCCATTCCCCCATTCCCCCATTTCCCTATCCCCGTTAACGAAGGCAGGAGGCAGAAGGCAGAAGGCAGAAGGCAGCTTTTATTTATTATCCCCACACCCCACACCCCACACCCCACACCCCACACCCTACCCCCACGAAAAACTTTTTGCCGCAAACCCTACTTAAGGTTCGATACTGACAATCCAAGTCCCAACGTAGAGACGGACGGGAATATTGCCAGAGGCAATCACATCACAGGTAAAGTAATAAGTGCCTAATTCGGGATTTCTGACATTAGACATGACGATTTCAACTTTGCTGGTCGGATCGATCGGTTGTTGGGGGACAATTTGAATAATGCGACTATCCTTATCCCAAACCACTTCCTTTAAAGGTAAAGATTTGCCGTTGGTGCGTACCTCGATTTTATTAGTGTCAAACTGGCCGTTAAAATAATCGGGATAGGAAATAAAAAAAGCTGCGGCCCCTTGGGAGAGTTTTTTCGGGGGGATATAGAGTTTATAACGATCCATTTGCTGGGGACGACCGCCAAATTGCAAGAAATAATCTAAGATATCCTTGCGATCGACTCCACTAAAAATGGTTAGGCCGGGGTTGCCATTGGCTAAAGTTATTTTTGGTAAAATAATCCCCGCACCCACAGCTAAAGATAGAGCAATTAAAGCGGGTGCTTTAGCATATTTAATTACTTTTGTCAAGACTTTTAACATAAATTTTAACCCAAAGTGAGGGGGATGGTGACGGCCGCAAGGAGCCTAATACAGTTCAACTGTAACAAAACCCGCTCGTTTCTTACCTAGACCTTTGCCAGTCCGATAAGTGTCTTGGTTAACGCTTCATCGCTCGCGCCATATCCCGTTGATCCTGACGACGTTTCAAATCTTCGCGTTTATCGTGTAATTTTTTGCCTCTACCGAGGCCAATGCTGATTTTTACCCAACTACCTTTAAAATACATCTTCAAAGGCACAAGAGTTAAGCCTTTCTGTTCCACTTGACCGATGAGTTTGCTGATTTCCTTTTTGTGCATCAACAATTTTCTCGTCCGGCGCGGATCGTGATTAAAATATTCGCTACTCTGTTCGTAGGGGGAAATATGAACATTAATTAACACCGCTTCACCATTGCGGACTAAAACGTAACCATCCCGCAGGTTTACCTTACCGGCACGCACGGATTTAACCTCGGTCCCCAGCAACTGCACCCCCGCTTCAAAAGTCTCTAAAATCTCGTAGAGATGGCGCGCTTGCCGGTTATCAGTGATAATTTTGATTTTGTCGTCTTGATTGGCCATATAGTCAACTGAAAAGTGAAAAGTAAAAAAGCGATTGGTAGAGGCAGTATCGGCTAATTATCTCGATTTTTCCATGTCCTTATCTTTATATCTTACTCGCTCTTTTGCTCTCTCTGGACTGACTGCTTGCCGCTCTTTGGTGATCACCGGCCTTGTCAGGGGGAACGAGAAAGGGGAAAATGAGAGCAGTGTTAAATTTTTATGAAGTTTGGTTCTGTGGACAAAATTCGTACTGTTTCCGATAGTAAGCGTGATTTTTATACTCGCCACACCCGCCCCATCAATTCGGTGTATCGGCGCGTGGTTGAGGAATTATTAGTCGAGATGCACCTGCTCTCTGTTAATGTAGATTTCCATTATGATCCAATTTATGCCCTTGGTGTGGTTACTTCTTTCGAGAAGTTCATGGAAGGCTATCGTCCGGGGGAGGATAAACCGAATATTTTTAATGCTTTGTGCCAAGCGGTTAACGGTAATCCCGAAGTCTATCGTCGTGATGCCGAAAATATGATCGCTATTGCCAAAGAAACTAATATTGATTCCTTGCTTTCGCAACTGCAAAACCCTGCTCTAGGTGCTAACAATCAGTTGTCTGATAGTCTAGTTTCGTTGATCAACGCGCCTAAGTTTAAGTATAGCCGCCTTTTTGCCATCGGTCTTTATACTATTTTAGCCGAAGCACAACCGGACATAATCAAGGAAAAAGAAAAACGCGAACAAATTTTGCAAAAGTTCTCAGAAATTCTCCGTCTCTCCAGCGAGAAACTGCAAAAAGACCTCGATGTTTATCGCGGTAATCTTGATAAAATGGATCAGCTGCTCAAGGTGATCGAAGATGCCCTAGAAGCAGAAAAGAAAAAACGTCAACAAAAAGAACAGGAAAAACAAACCACCCTGCAATAAAGGCTCTCAACCGGAAATTACCGCGTGCAGACAAGGGAATAGGGAACAGAAAAAGGATTAAATTGGCTCTCTTTCTTTACTGTTCCTTCTGACCTCGTTCTACAATTAGGATCGGCAACCCTTAATATTTATCTCCCGTGACTAACTCCTCCATCACCGCACCCGTAACCGATATTTTGGCAAAAGCGCGGTCAGGGGCGAATTTATCGGCAAAAGAAGCGATTATCTTGCTAGAAACTACCGATAACCGTTTAATTGCCTGGATTCGGGAAACGGCCGACTTTTTGCGTCGTCAACAGACGGGAGATACCGTCACCTACGTTATCAATCGCAATATTAATTTTAGTAACATTTGTGAGCAGCATTGCAGTTTTTGTGCATTCAGACGCGATGAAGATGAAGAGGGGGCTTTCTGGCTTAATTTAGAGGAAATTATCGCTAAAGCGGCCGATGCTGTCCGTCGTGGGGCCACAGAAATTTGTATGCAGGGAGGATTAAACCCAAAAGCCAAGATTAAGGGCAATTCCTTAGACTATTACCTCGAAATTGTTAAAAACCTGAAGCAAGCCTTTCCTGACCTGCATTTACACGCTTTTTCGCCCCAAGAAGTCCAATTTATTGCTAGAGAAGACGGTTTAAGTTACGAAAAAGTTATCGCTTCTCTGCAAGAAGCAGGAGTGAATTCTCTCCCGGGGACGGCTGCCGAGGTGTTGGTGGATGAGGTAAGACGGGTAATTTGTCCAGAAAAAATCGATGCCGCCACTTGGTTAGAAATAGTCGGTACTGCCCATCGCTTGGGGTTACATACCACCAGTACCATGCTCTGCGGTCATATTGAAACCCCTAGCCAACAGGTGCAGCACCTTGAAAAAATTAGAAAACAACAAGAAATCGCCCTAGAAAATAATTATCCGGCTAAAATCACCGAATTTATTTTATTGCCTTTTGTGGGACAATCGGCCCCCAAACCCCTGAGAAATCGAGTCGGACAAGATCAACCAATTTTAGCCGATACATTAAAGTTAACGGCAGTGGCGCGGATTTATTTGGGCAATAGCATTAAAAATCATCAACCCAGTTGGGTAAAATTGGGCTTACAGGGGGCGACAGAAGCTTTAAACTGGGGTTGCAACGATCTCGGTGGCACTCTCATGGAAGAACATATTACCACTATGGCCGGAGCCCTGGGCGGTACTTGTTTGACCGTCGAGGAATTAGCAACGGCGATTAAATCCCTCGATCGCCCCGCCCGTCAACGGGATACAATCTATTAGAGTCTATTTAACCCGAATCCTGGATTAGCTGAAAGCTTGATCCTGTCCCGGGTTAAAACTTTCCTTCTCCCGTCCGACTGAAGTTAATTGAGTATTAAGAAGGTGCGCTATTGAGATAGTTATATTCTCCGACCTGATAGATCAAATTAGCTACGAGTCCTGTCCAACCTGTTTGATGGCTTGCTCCCAGTCCTTGACCCGTATCTCCGTGAAAATATTCGTAGAACAGTATTAAATCCTGGCCATCATGGGTTTTGAAAAGCTCACGAAGTTTTGGGTTATCTCCATAAACTGGTCGTTTCCCTGACTCATCAGGCAGGAAAATACGTATTAAGCGTTTGGATATTTCTACCGCTACTTGTTCAAGAGTATTTCTTCCACGTTCTCCAGTGGGAAACTCCACTTTAAACTCATCTCCTAGACAGTCATGAATGTAATCATGAAACTTATAAAGCGAATCAATGATTAGAAAATTCACAGGAAACCATATTGGACCGCGCCAATTAGAATTACCTGTATGTACAGGAGAGTTACCTGCTTCTCCCGGTTCGTAGAGAATTCTGGAAGGTAAAACACTGCCATACATATCTTTCATGAAGCAAGGAATCGAGTAAGGCGAACCAAACTCAGAATTAGGATCGTGAACTTTTGAAAGACTGCGAATACCATAGTCGCTCAAAAACTCCCGTTTATCCAGTAGCTTTTTGACGATTAATTGCAACTTATCAAAGTCAACAATTGACAAATACATTTCTAGGTTATTATTATGATTGTGCTTGTCTGCGATGTAGAAACTTTCATATTTTCCTCTCAAGTAATCAAAGTCGGTTCCTGGCAAGAACAATTGGGACAATGAATTAGGGTTAGAGAACTTAGATTGAAAAGCATCGATTATCTGGTTTTGATATTCCTGACTTTCGGATTCAAAAATATCAATCGCACATAGGGGAATTAAACCGACTAATGAACGATACTTCAAGGGAAACTCTAGGGTCAAATTTTCCTGAACAATACTGAGTATATCGTAATAGAATTCATCCTTCTGATCCCACAAATGCGTTCTATTTTTTTCAGTAATATCATTGATAGCATTGGCGATATTAAGGAATTCTTTGAGGAACTTGGTTGCAGCTTCCATCTCTTCGCTAGATGGGTCTTGACTTCCTAACTCTATGGCAATTCTCAGCATATTTAAGCAGAACATAGCCATCCAGCTTGTTCCATCTGCTTGTTCAATTTTTACATCATCAGTTTTAAAGTGACTGCGATTTATGAGACTGATATTATCTAGTCCTAAAAAGCCTCCACTAAAAAGATTATTTTCAGGTATTTTTTGAACTTCTAACCACCAATTAAAGTTACTATTCAGCTTGTGAAATATTTTTCTTAGGAAATCTTTGTCCGAAAAACCATACATATCTTGCTCAATTTGATAAACTTGCCAAGCTCCCCAAGCGTGAACAGGTGGATTACCTTCACTAAAGTTCCATTCAAAAGATGGTAACTGTCCATTAGGATGGATATACCAGTCTTCTAAAAATAGACACAATTGTTCTTTAGCAAAATCTGGGTCTATTAAAGCAAAAGTAACAGCATGAAAAGCTGAATCCCAGACAGCATACCAAGGATATTCCCATTTATCTGGCATAGAAATTATGTCTTCATTATGTAGATGAGTCCATTTGGAGTTAAATTTTCTAGTGTCGGATTGTGCTTTATCTGGTAGGCTATCTGAGGGGTATATTTTATGCCACTTTCTGTCTTGATATGACCAATCTCCTTTGAGCCAATCTTGAACTATATAGTAATAAAACTGCTTGTTCCATAGCATTCCTGCAAATGCCTGTCTTTGAACTTGTCGTTCCTCATCTGAAATTGGAAAATCTGAAGGAGTAATAGCTTGATAAAATGCGTCAGTTTCTTCTTTGCGCTTGTCAAAAACCTCCTTAAAATCACTTCCAAAAGGATTAGCATCAGGTAGTTGATCTGGCGCAATATCTGTCAAGCGCAACCATATCACTTGAGGTTTATTAGCTTTAATAGTGAGGTTATAGTGAGCGGATGCTTTTGTCCCTTTCTGTTCAGGGTTGACTTTATCTAGCTCTTGATTAACTACATAATTGTTGATTCCGTCCTTAACATATTTACTCGCATTAGGAGTATGGAAAATGCGTTCGTTGTTAGTTTCATTTTCAGTAAATAACAGAGGAGTATCTCCTTGACAATAGAGATAATAATCACCTAACTCGCTATGATGGGCTTTAATAGTAGCTACATTATTGGCAACTTTCTGCAAACTTGGTTTTTGTTTTTCCCTTTCTGCATCTCCCAACCAAGACCAAGTGTTACGAAACCAGAGAGTAGGTAAAATATGTAGTGGATGAGCTTCAGAGCCTCGATTCCAAACAGTAATTTTAATTAAAATATCTTCAGGAGTCTTCTTGGCATATTCAATAACAACATCAAAGTATCCCTCGTCGAAACAATTAGTATCAATTAGCTCATATTCAGGGTGTTCTTCTCCTCTATACTTAGCATTTCTTCGTTTTTGATTCTCTTCAACGAGATCATCATAAGGAAATTCATAAGGATACTTATACAATGCCTTCATATAAGAATGAGTGGGGTTATTATCTAGATAAAAGTAATATTCCTTGACATCTTCTCCATGATTTCCTTCGCTTCCTGTTAGTCCAAAAAATCGCTCTTTAAGAATAGTATCTTTACTATTCCAAAGAGAAATAGCAAAACAAAGATGCTGACGCTCATTAGAAATTCCCAATATTCCATCTTCTCCCCAACGGTAGGCACGAGAACGGGCATGATCATGAGTAAAATAGTTCCAAGCATTACCATCCTGACTATAATCTTCTCGGACAGTAGCCCATTGGCGATCGCTTAAATAGGGACCCCATTTTTTCCAAGGGATATTTTGTTCACGGACTTCTTGCAAGCGTTTGTATTCTTCAGTTTGTTTCCGAGCTGCCACGAAGGAATTATCTTTTTGGGTATCTTGAATTGTCAACATGACTTTTCTCCTTTATCTTCATTTTTTGTCCTGTACTTAGCTTTTTGCAGTCCTTAGATTTTTTGTCCTGTACTTAGGTACTTGGTATGATAGTAATCAAGAATCTGTGTTGCCATTTCATCCGCTAATTCTCTTGCAGTACGGAGCGAAATAAACTTATTTAAAATGTTATTTTTTATCCATTCTGCCATGTAGTAAATCAATGTGTTGTCAAAGCCATCTGCTCTTTTCCAGTATCCATTTGTACAATTAAGTTCATAGATTTCTGCATAAGCTTTTCCAGCCTGTTCATAAATATCTGGTAGAGTAGATTCCCAAGTTGTTCCACTAAATAACCTCATATATATTTGGTTGATTTTACTTTGATATTCTCTAGACATGATCTTTAACTCCTTATGTATTTTTCGACGTTCTGATGTTCATACAATTTTGTAATGTACTGGCTAACAGTATCTTTCCATAAGAACCGAGATTTTTCTGCTTGCTGGCAAATTTCTTGCCATTGAGATGGATTATTAAGTTTGACTTCAATCGCTTTTAAACATCAGATCGAAAAGTTGGTAAGCTGAGTGGGGGTGTCTGACGTTGTGAATGGGAATAGTAGCATAAACCTGAGTGCCAAGCTCCAAAAGTGCTTTACATAACCAACTGCCTTTAAATCCCGAAGCTCCAGTCACCAGAACCTTTTTCCCAGACCACTGGTCTCCTAATAGTTGGGGGATAGGCGTTCCTTGCATGGCTATAACCTCCTTTTCTCTGAAAAAGTGTCTTATCAGGTTCTGACCTAATTCTATCGAGAAGCAAACTAAGTATAACTACTTAAGTAAAAAAACTTAATATAAATTGGGTTGGGGATAGGCCGAAACTCTGCTGCTATCCCAGCCAGTCAACCTGATTTTTTGGTGGAATTCATGGCAAAATCTTCTTAGCCTGAACTAACTTTAATCAAGCCCAACAATCTCCCCCTTACCGGCAATCACTTCGCCGATTTGGTAGGCATTAATCCCAGAGGATTGGAGTTGATTAATAGTCGATCGAGCCAGATCTGATGGGACAATGATCACAAAACCGATACCCATATTAAAAGTATTAAACATGGCTTCGGCATTAACCGAACCCATCTGGGCTAACCAGTGAAAAATCGGCAAAACCGGCCAACTTTCGCAGTAAATCTGCACGGAATGCCCTTTACCTAAGCAGCGGGGCAAATTTTCCGGGATGCCCCCCCCAGTAATGTGGGCCATGGCGTGAATATCTAACCCAGAGCGCAGCAGTTCTAGCACAGGTTTAACATAAAGTCTAGTGGGAGTTAACAAAACTTCACCTAAGCTAGAGCCGGCCAAAATTTCGGGGCAATCTTGCCAATTTAAGCCCTGGGTGTCGATAATCTTACGAACAAGACTAAAACCGTTACTGTGAACCCCACTACTGGCTAAACCGATAGCCACATCGCCGATTTGCACCTTACTGCCGTCGAGTAATTGACTTTTTTCGACAATACCGACGCAAAAACCCGCTAAATCGTACTCTCCGGCCGAATAAAACCCCGGCATCTCCGCCGTTTCCCCTCCCAAAAGAGTACAACCACTATCACGACAGGCCCTAGCGATTCCCGATACCACCGCTGCTAACTGTGACGCTTCCAGTTTACCGGTGGCCAGATAATCCAAGAAAAATAAAGGTTCAGCCCCAGAGGTTAAGACATCGTTGACGCACATGGCCACGAGGTCAATTCCCACCGTATCATGGCAATTGAGACTATGGGCAATTTTCAGCTTGGTTCCCACACCATCAGTTCCCGATACTAACACCGGTTGCCGATAACCGGAAGGTAACTGAAAATAGCCCCCAAAACCGCCTAAACCGCCGATAACTTCGGGACGGAAGGTACTTTCCACATTTTGGCGAATTTTCTCGACAAAAGCGCGTCCCGCTTCCACATCCACGCCCGCTTCTTTATAATCCATGCCCAATTGACCGATTGTATCTCTCAAATTTTACCCAGATTTCGGTCGCACTCGCTCCCTTTTCCAGCTAAACCCAACAACAATTTTTGATTGTTGCAAGAGGTCTAATCTTCTTGG
This sequence comes from Microcystis aeruginosa NIES-843, assembly GCF_000010625.1. Classification (NCBI taxonomy): domain Bacteria; kingdom Bacillati; phylum Cyanobacteriota; class Cyanophyceae; order Chroococcales; family Microcystaceae; genus Microcystis; species Microcystis aeruginosa. The sequence goes on along the minus strand of NC_010296.1, from coordinate 4,079,661 downwards.
GGATATTTTTCCCAAAGATCCGTGATTTGGCGAAGACTTTGGAAGTTGCCATTACCGAGGATCAAATGATCTAGGAGAGGAATGGCTAGATAGGTGGCCCCCTGTAATAATTGTTCTGTGAGTAAAATATCGTCTTGACTAGGCACAAGTGACCCGGTGGGGTGATTATGGGCGATAATTAACTTAGTAGCTGATTGTTTAACCACTTCTCGAAAGATTTCTCGCGGATGTACCAGTGTTTCCGTGGCTGTGCCGATAGTAATCACTTTGAGTGCGATTAACTGATTTTTGACATCGAGTAAAATAACGGCGAAACGTTCCTGAGACTGATACATTAGTTCGTGGCCAAGGATAGCGGCAGCGGTATCGGGACTATCGATAACCATTTTTTCCGTCGGTCGTCGTTGAAAAGCCCGTTTTCCCAATTCGATCGCCGCTAGAATAGTAGTAGCCTTAGCCGGTCCAATGCCATGAATAGCGGTTAATTCTTGGGGGTGAATATCCCTCAAAACGTCCAAAGGATCCCGGCGATATTTACTCAATTCGTTGAGAATATGCTGTCCTAAACCCACCGCCGAGAGTTTCCCCTTACCTTGACCTGTAGCCAGTAAAATCGCTAATAATTCGGCGTTACTGAGGTTTTTTGCCCCGACACTGATTAAACGTTCCCTTGGTCTTTCACTGACAGGAATATCGGCAATTCTTAAGCTGTAGGTCATGGAAGTGGCAAGCTACCGCGATAAAATTCCATCATAATCGCAATTTTAGCCAGTGCCTAGAGGGATTTGGCGGGTAAATCAGGGGGAAAAATTCTCCTTACTGATAGCGAATTCCCGCATCTTCGAGGCGCTGTAAAGCTTCCCCTAATCGCGGCATATCGGCGATTAAACTGACGCGCACATAACCTTCCCCTCCCTCTCCAAAAGCATTGCCCGGAGTGACAACGACACCAGTTTTTTGCAAAACAGTAAGGGCGAAATCCGTGGAAGTCATACCGACGCTACAGGGGACCCAGAGATACATTGTCGCCTTAGAGGGGGGAATATCCCAACCTAATTGCCCCAAACCTTTGATGAAAAAATCTCGTCGCTGCCGGTATCTTTCCTGTACTTGTTTGACGTATTCATCCGGCAGTTGTAGGGCGGTTTCGGCCGCCTTTTGGATGACGGAAAAGATGCCATAATCGAGATTGGTTTTCAGGGTGCGTAACCCTTGAATAATATCGGAATTGCCCACGACAAAACCGACGCGCCACCCGGCCATATTATAGGTTTTCGAGAGGGTATGAAATTCGACACTAATCTCTTTTGCCCCCGGAATTTCTAATAAACTGGTGGGCTGATAACCATCAAAACTCAATTCAGCATAACAGAGATCGTGGACGAGCATAATCTCATAGTGCCGGGCCCAAGCAACGATTTTTTCAAAAAATTCCCGGGGGGCAATGGCGGCGGTGGGGTTACTGGGATAGTTAAAATAGAGGATTTTCGCCCGTTTAGCCACATCTTCGGGGATAGAATCGATATCTATCAGCCAATCCTGTTCCGCTTTTAAAATGATCGGGTATAGCGTCGCCCCGGCAATCAAGGGACCGCGAAAATGGGCGGGATAGGCGGGACTGGGAACCAAGACTACATCACCTGGGTTAACATAAGCCAAAGCCAGGTGAGATAGGCCCTCTTTGGAACCTAGCAGCGGTAAAGCTTCGTTATCGGGATTGAGTTCCACACCATAAGAGCGATCATACCACTTAGCGATCGCCTCTCGGAAGCTGGCGGTTCCTTCAAAGGGTGGATAACCGTGAAATTGGGGGGTTTCAAAAGCTTGAATGGCCGCTTCGATAACTGGACGCGGGGCAGCACCATCCGGGTTGCCCATGCCTAAATCGATTAAATCTAGTCCTTCTTTGCGGGCTAAGGCTTTTAATTCATCCAAGCGGGCGAAAACGTAGGGGGGTAAGGCACTTAATCGCTTGGCGCGGCTATTCGTCCAATTTACACTCATTACTTCTTGGCTTACTGATCGAGGTAATCTACCATTATGGCACGAGTGTATGGCTAATTTTGCAGTTAAGCTGTTCGTAATTTAAATTGCTTGTTGAGACGAGGCAAGAGGCAAGAGGCAAGAGGCAAAAGGATAATTTTCCCTTTAACCTTTCGCTTTTTCCCTACATTTGCCGAAAATTTTTTGATTTATGCAAGAGAGCTTTTTTACTGCTTCAGTATGGCTGGAATTGCCCGACACCGGAGATGGAGGGACAAACTAAGGTAATCTGATTAACAGAGGCTGAAAATTACTGATTAGCCCCAGCATTACCCCCATTCTTCGCCATTAGCGGCCGGTAAGTCCTGACTCCTCACTCCTCAATTATTTTGTAAAATATGACTGCGATCGCTGTTCAGATAACTTCTATTTTACCCCCCGACACGACAGTTATCACCTGGCAACAAGTGCCAAAAGAGGAACAAGAAAGATTATCAAGGGCAATTAGGGGCAAAAGTCCTGAAATTATAGTTTATCCCGCTAATACAACCGCTTTATCCTCTCTGGTGCGTTTTACCAACGAAAATCGTCTGTCTTTACTGGCCTACGGTCAAGGCAGTAAATTAGATTGGGGTGGGTTAGTCGAGTCGCCCGATATTTTAGTTAGTACCCAAAATCTCAACCGGATTATTGACCATGCTAGGGGAGATTTAACTATAACCGTGCAAGCTGGGCTTAAACTAGCGGATTTACAGGTTTTTTTAGCTCCTAGCGGTCAATTTCTTCCTCTTGATCCCAGTTACGCCGATAATGCCACGATTGGCGGTATTATAGCCACAGCCGACGCGGGAACATGGCGGCAAAGATACGGTGGTGTCCGGGATCTGATCCTAGGATTCTCCTTTATCCGTCACGATGGCGAGATTGCTAAAGCTGGAGGGCGTGTGGTCAAGAATGTGGCGGGATACGACATGATGAAGCTATTTACGGGTTCCTACGGCACTTTAGGGATTATCGATCAGATTACCCTACGACTGTATCCCGAAACTGCTAACTCAGAAACCCTGATAATCACTGGAAATAGCGAAAATATTAGCAAATTGAGTCAAGTTATTCGGCAATCGGCCTTAACTCCCACCGTGGCTGAATGTTTAAACCCAGGGATGACGCAAGCACTAGGATTAGGGGAAAAAGTCGCTTTACTGCTGCGTTTTCAAAGCATTCCCGAAAGTATTAGCGAACAATCGCAACAGGTGAGTTATTTAGGGCAACAGTTAGACTGTCAGACTAATTATTATCGGGATGAGGAAGAAATTTCTCTATGGCAAAGATACCGAAAAACAATGGATAATTCCGGCCAAGAGGGCAATTTTTTCGGCAAAATAGGATTATTACCTAGCAATTTAGCTCTAGTTATCGACCAAATTAACGGACTAGCCTCGATTAATATTAGTAGTGGGGTGGGTAAAGTTATCTTAAAATCGGAGGAAAATCTTGACAAAATTCGCTCTTTATGCAGTGCAAATCACGGTTATTTAACGGTGTTAACCGCACCCCCATCGCTAAAAGAAAAAATTGAACCTTGGGGCTATACAGGTAACGCGATTACCATGATGAAAACCCTAAAAACTAAATTCGATCCTCACGGTATTTTTAGTCCTGAACGCTTTCTTAACAAAATCTAATTAAAAATCATGCAAACCTCCGAGCATTCCGTTAACTTTCAAGAATTAATCGACCAAAAAAATCAAGGATTTGACCCCAAGAATCCCCCTGCCCAAGAATTAATCGATAGTTGTGTTCACTGTGGTTTTTGTCTATCTACCTGTCCCAGTTATCGAGTCATTGGCAAAGAAATGGACTCCCCCCGGGGCAGAATTTATCTGATGAATGCCATCAACAAAGGGGAAGCAGTTTTAGACGAAACCACTAGCCAACATTTTGATACTTGTTTAGGCTGTTTAGCCTGTGTTAGTACCTGTCCATCGGGAGTACAATACGATCAATTAATCGCCGCAGTTCGTCCGCAAGTGGAACGCAATCAACCCCGCAGTTTTAAAGATAAAATTATTCGTTTTCTCATTTTTAATCTCTTTCCCTATCCCCTCCGTCTCAAATTATTTTTACCCTTCCTCTGGTTATATCAAACCCTGGGATTACAAACCCTAGTCAGGAAATCGGGTATCTTAAAAATGCTCTTTCCCCGTCTAGCGGCGATGGAATCAATTTTACCCAAAATTACCCTGTCCTCTTTGTTTAAAAACTATGCCGATGTTATTCCCTCCCAAACTGAAAAACGCTATCGAGTGGGAGTAGTTTTAGGTTGTGTGCAGCGCCTCTTTTTCTCGCCGGTAAATGAAGCAACAGTGCGGGTTTTAACTGCCAATGGTTGCGAAGTGGTTATCCCAAAAACCCAGGGTTGTTGTGCCGCTTTACCCGCACATCAAGGACAGGAAAAACAAGCACAAAGTTTAGCCAGACAAATGATCGATAGTTTCGCAGAAACCGAGGTTGATTATATTATTATCAATGCGGCGGGTTGTGGTCATACTCTCAAGGAATATCATCATATTTTAGCCGATGATCCTGAATATAAAGATAAGGCTAAGGAGTTTGTGGCTAAAGTACGCGATGCCCAAGAATTTTTAGCCGCAGTGGGTTTAACTGCTGATTTATCCGCGATTACCGAGACAGAATTAACCCTAGTTTATCAAGATGCCTGTCATCTTTTACACGGACAAAAAATCTCCGTGCAACCACGGCAATTATTGCAAAAAATCCCCAATATTAACTTAAAAGAACCTATCGATGCGGCCTTGTGTTGTGGCAGTGCCGGAGTTTATAATATGCTACAGCCAGATACTGCCGATGAATTAGGTCAGCAGAAGGTACGCAATTTATTAAATACTGGGGCTGCGGTGATTGCTTCTCCTAATCCGGGTTGTTCCCTACAAATTAAAAAACATCTACAATTACAGGGAAAAGATACACCCGTTATTCATCCCATCGAATTATTAGATTATGCGATTCGCGGGCTGAAAATTTCCTAGTTCATCCCCGTTTAAAATAGAAAACGGGTTTCTTCAAGAAACCCGTTTTCTATTAGATATAGATAGCCCAAGATTTTGCCCAGGCGAGAATTTCATCAACTCGATCGAGGGTTGAAGATTCACAGTAGAGACGCAAAACCGGTTCGGTGCCACTAAAGCGAATTAACAACCAACTGCCATCTTCTAAACGGAATTTATAACCGTCCATAGTATTACAATCAGTCACTTGTTTACCAGCAATTTCCCTTAAGGGTTCCTTATCCAAAGCAGTAATTAACTGATTGCGAGCTTCCATATTAGCTAAGGGTAAATCAATGCGATCATACTCAGAATGAAACCCGGTTTTATCCTGTAATTGCGCGTAAAGATCGCTTAAATCTTGGCCCGATTCTACCACCGCTTCCAAAACGTATAAAGCTGATAATAAAGCATCCCGTTCGGGAATGTGAGTACCATAACCGACACCTCCCGACTCTTCCCCACCAATTAACACAGGAGTGGTCAACATTCGATCGGCGATATACTTATAACCGATCGGGGTTTCAAAGACCGATAAACCGTATAAACTGGCTAATTTGGGGATTAAATCGGAACCGCTCACCGTTTTCACAATTTCCCCTCTCATTCCCTTTTTGCCGGCTAAATGCTCGATTAAAATCGGGATGAGATTTTGGGTGCTTAAAAAATTCCCCCGACCATCGATCGCCGCTACTCGATCGCTATCCCCATCGAAGACCAAACCTACTCGCAAAGGGGCTAAATTTGCGCTGTGAGCCAGTTTATCGATGATTTCCCTCAAATTTCTCGGTAAAGGTTCTGGAGAGCCGCCACCGAACAAAGGATCGCGATTGCCGCGTAATTCCGTGATCCCCACCCCCAAAAGACGCTCTAAACCGGTAGCCGCCGCACCGTGCATGACATCGGAATAAACTTTTAGTTGTCCCGATTCGATCGCGTTGGCAATAGCGGCAATATTAACTTTTTGGCGTAAACCCTGACAATAACCTGACCATGGCTCAAAAGTGTTTAATTTACCGGCAGCTGCGTTAAATTGCGGCGGATTAGACAATAAAGCTTCAATTTGTTGGGTAATTTCCGGCGAGACAGAACCACCAAAATAACCTTTAACCTTCAAACCGAGATATTTGGCTGGGTTATGACTGGCGGTTAACACGATCGCACCGAGAGCATTTTCTGCTCGAGCTGCCCAACTAAAAGCGGGAGTCGGAGCGTAGGATTGGGAGAGAAGCACATCAAAACCGGCTTTTTGAAGCGATTCCGCCGCAGTTTGAGCAAAATCCTCCGCCATAAACCGCCGATCATAGCCGACGATCATCGTCCGCGAACCTGTGATCTGACCATAATTATCCGCTAAAACCTGAGCCGCCAAGGGAGCGAGCAGAGCGACTCGATCGAAAGTAAAATCGGCGGCGATAATCCCGCGCCAGCCATCGGTTCCAAATTTAATCGGGTTCACGGTGGTCATGATTTACGAACTACCCCTAAAATATCCATTTTCCCAATACTGTAACCCGCTCCGTACCCCTTGGCGATAGGCAATGGGGGGATAGGGGAAATGGGGAGATGGGGAGATGGGGAGATGGGGAGATGGGGAAATGGGGAAATGGGGAAATGGGGAAATGGGGAAATGGGGAAATGGGGAATTTCAGCTAAAACCCTAAAACCCCAAAACCCCAACACCCTAACACCCTAAAAACCCAATACCTTTTCAGGTTTCTCGATCATCGGTTTTTGCCGCCGAATCGAGCGCGCCGACTTCACTGGCTAATAATTTTTCCATTAACATTTGTAACTTCATCCGTTCTATATAGGGCCATCCCCCGGTTTCCTCGATATCCCGGAGTAATCCGTATAAGTCCTTACGGGTATTGGGTAAAGATGGCTCGAACATCTGCTCGCGAATTTGCCGATGTAAATTTTCTAAAGTTCGCAGCAACATTAACAAACCGTTACAATCTCCCTGCTGTTCTTGGGCGATCGCTGTCACCGTCGTTACAAGGGAATCTAGTTGGCTATCTAATTGGCTGTTATCTCCCGGCAATCGGCTATTCATGTTCCTATTTGAAAACAGTCACACCAATCATATCAGTCATCAGCTATCAGTTACTTAGAGCCTCCTGAGTTGAAAGAGGGTGTGGGGTGTGGGGTGTGGGGTGTGGGGAAGTGGGGAAGTGGGGAAGTGGGGAAGTGGGGTGTAGGGTGTGGGGTGTGGGGTGTGGGGTGTGGGGAAGGAAACCTCTTTCATCTGTGGTGGTGAAAATTTTTTCATCGGGACTGACTCCTAAGCTAAGACGTATTTAAACTGCTTATTCTTCGATTAGCCGAATCTCCTCCAATCTCTTTACTGTTGCCTCTTGCCTCCTGCCTCTTGCCGGCTGCCTCCCGTCTCCTGACTCCTATCTCCTGACTCCTATCCCCTGCCTGCCGTCCCCTGTCTCCCATCTTCTCAATGGTCACTGATCTTTGATAAACTGAGTTTCGGTGAATTGGCCCGACCGATTCGATAATTCATCAGGCTATGGATCAAGGGTAGTAATTGTAAAGATTGACAAAGAGAGGTTGACATAGATGAGATTTCGTGCCTTGTTAGTTGCCTTTTTAGCCTTGTGCTTAGGGGTGTTGACAGCTTGTAGCGACGCGCCTAGTGCCGTCCTGAATAGAAACGAGCTAACCTATGATGAAATTTTAAACACGGGATTAGCTAACAAATGTCCCCAGATTTCCGAGTTCACCCGGGGTACTCTCCCCTTAGAACGCGGCGAAAGTTATGTGGTGACAGATTTATGCTTAGAACCCCAAGAATATTTTGTCAAGGGTGAACCCGTTAATAAGCGGGAAGCAGCCACCTTTATACCGGGTAAACTCCTAACCAGAGATACCACCAGTTTAGAACAGATGACAGCGAGTTTAACCGTAGGCGAAGACGGTGTTTTAACCCTCAAGGAAGAAGACGGTATCGATTTCCAACCCGTTACCGTACAATTACCCGGAGGTGAAAGAGTTCCCTTGTTCTTTACCATCAAAGGTTTCACTGGCAAAACCGAAGCCGGATTTAACTCGATTAACAGTTCCACGGATTTTGAAGGCGACTTTAAAGTTCCCTCCTATCGTGGCGCTGGTTTCTTAGATCCCAAAGGTCGGGGTGTGGTAACCGGTTATGATAATGCTGTCGCTTTACCCGCTAGTGCTGATAGTCAAGATTTCCAGCGCGCTAACGTCAAAGCGACGGAACTGGGTAAAGGTACTATGTCTTTACAGGTAACTAAAGTTGACGCTTCTACTGGCGAGTTTGCTGGTGTTTTTGAAAGTGAGCAGCCTTCCGACACCGATTTAGGCGCAAAAGATGCTGAAGAAGTGAAAATTCGCGGCATTTTCTACGGTCGTCTCGAAGCTCGTGCCTAATTAATAAATTCAGAATTTCTGGAAATTAAGGCGAATTTCTCCCCAGAGAAGTTCGCCTTTTTTTGGCTCTCTTGGGGTTGTTGAGCAGTTACAATAAAGATTGACCTCGCCTTGGAGGAAGAGTTGCTAATGCCCAAGAAGACGAACAAGCAAACGGAAGCCAAAAGTTACAATCATGGCGAGGAACATCCCCAGCGTCCCGATATTGGCACGGAACCCCACTTCAAGAAAAAGAAACCCCCTGTCACCTATCGTTATGATTCCTCCTTGTCCCCGGAGTTAAACTGGGATGAAAACCCCGCACGAGAACAAGCTGAGGCCTTAATTAGACCTCTTGCATAAATCCGAAAACAAACGATAGAAACAATAATGGGAGGGACTTTCAGTTAATTATTTATTAGTAGTTGATAATCTTCAAAAATGTTGCTGTACAAGGATCGACTTAAGACTTTTGCAAGAGGTCTATTGAGCAAATTCTCGCGGCAGAAGATTTAGAAACCGCCAAAATAGCAGCGCGTAAACTCAAGGCAATCGGTGAACCGTTTTTAAATTGGACAGGAAAGGCCGAAAGGTTATCTTTTCAAGTGCCGACTTTACCCCTATTTGTCCATGAACGTTTATCCACTAGGGCAATTATTGAAACCCTGAAATCCCACAAGGTGGAAAAAGGGGAACAATTGAATCTATTTGAACTATTTAATGACCCTAAATGGTCAATTACTGACCAGATTCTCCGAGCTTACGAGTACCACGATAAATGGGTAAACCGGATGATTCTCGGTGACTCGTTGGTGACGATGAACTCCCTACTGCAATACGAGGGGATGGGGGGTAAGGTGCAGATGATTTATATTGACCCTCCCTACGGGGTAAAATTTGGTTCTAATTTTCAACCTTTTGTCAGAAAACGCGACGTTAAACACAACGATGACGATGATTTCACCCGCGAACCGGAGATGGTGCAAGCTTATCGAGATACTTGGGAATTAGGGTTACATTCCTATCTGAGTTATTTACGCAATCGTTTGTTATTGTCCCGGGAGTTTTTGACTGATAGCGGTAGTGTTTTTGTGCAGATTTCCGATGAGAATGTTCATCATGTTCGGGAATTGATGGATGAGGTTTTTGGCGGGGAGAATTTTGTAGCAAATATTACTTATAAAACAAAAAAAATGACAATGGGTAATACATCTACTATTGAAACAATAGGGGATCATATTATTTTCTATGCAAAATGTATTAGAAATTTAAAATGTCATTCTTTATTTACTTTTAAAGACTGGAGAGAAGATCATCATTGGAGATATATCGAGTTACCTAATGGAGAAAGACGCACAATGACAACAGAAGAAAGAAATAATCCTGATACAATACCTGAAGGTAGTAAAGTTTTTATCCCTTTAGATTTAAGGCCAAGTGGTTATTTTACTACTGGTGATTTTGTTTTTGAATTTAACGGAACTAAATATTCACCTGGTACAGGAAAAAGCTGGCGCACTAATAAAGAGGGAATGGATAATTTAGCTAAATATAATCGTCTTTATGAAACAAGTAAAGCCTTGACTTATGTTTTATATCATGATGATTATCCAGTTTCAAGAATTACTAATTTTTGGAATGATACAGAAGGTGCATATCAAGCTAGTGGTCTGTCAAGATGTTATTGACGGATACAAGCTTTTTAATTTAATTCGGGCATCTTCAGTGGTAAATCGCCAATCTACAGGAGCAGAATTTTCATTTCTGCGTTTTTCCCAAGCTGCTACTTCTTCTGTTAAGATTTCCTTGTCTTCAATAGGCCGCTCAAGGCACTGTCGGCTTAAAACACTCAACTCAATTTCAGCCCTATTTAACCAACTTCCATGTTTAGGAGTATAATGAAACTCCAATTTATCCAGAATGCCTCTTGCTTCGACTGGGGTAAAAGCTTTATAAACAGATGCTTTGACATGAGTATTCAGATTATCTTGAACTACTTTAATTTTCTTGGCTTGAGGATGACGTTGATCAACTAAATAGGGTCTGCTGAAAAAGTTTTTCGGTGGTGGCAGGGTGTGGGGTGTGGGGTGTGGGGTGTGGGGTTTTACTCATTTTCAGGTGGTCAATTACCTAATTTTCAGGGAAAAAGTCCAGGAATTTTACCCCCGATCACTCCAAGGCTAGGCACTTTTTGAGGTCAAAAAAGCCTAAAAACCTTATCCAACAAGCTTTTTAGATTTATTCAGCAAGCCCTAAATACTTCATTTGTTGGGCATAGTCAACACTCCTACGTTGGTCAGTGACTTCCACATGTCTCCAACCCGTAAACGGCTCAAAAAACATGAATAAATTAGAAACTCCGGTTCTTCGTTACTTGGTATGGTTCGATCAGGGGGCAGAAATCGGCTAAATCCTTATCTGGCAAGGGACTTAATTGATTAGCTCGTTCTAGATTGAAAACAATTGGCAAAAATCGCAGCCATGTCTTTCTATATAAGGGTTTCACCCCTTATAACTCCCGTCCATTGCATAACACAAACCGAAGAACCGAAACTCCTTCTCGCTGATATTCATAATCAAAACGTTCGGACTTACCCGGTTCGGCAGCAATTGGCGAATTGATTTCTGAAATCAGTTGTTTTGAGGTCTCATCAAAACAAACTAAGGGATAATCTGGGTCATAGTTGCTGGTGTAAAGTTGTAACACTTCTGACCTTTGACAGACAAATTCGGCATTGGCTTGAGGTGGAATTACCCAAGATTCTTTTAACCAAGGTTTTAGCTCGTTTTTTTTAAGACCTGTCGCACTGTTTCAGAAGAAATGCTTTCTATGTATTCTCAAGTTACCATTTCCTCTGCCAGTAGTCGTAATGTCCAACGGTTATAACCTTGAGGCACTTGTGAGCAAGCCAGTGCGATTAAATGGGCTTCTGCTTCTCCGTCTATCTTTTTGAGCTTTAATGACTTTTTCGGACGAGGGTTAAGTGCATTTTCTAGGCTTTCTTCCACAAATCTTTGTCTGACTCTCTCAATGCTTCTGGTACTGATATTCAAGGCTTCACTGATTTGTTGATCTCTACAACCTCCATCGGGTTGATTGATATCTGCTTTCAGTAAAATTCGAGCATGATTAATTTTTCTAGCGGAAGCTTTACCTGTTGTGGTTAGTTTGTTGAGACTCTTGCGTTCATCTTCAGTTAAGCAGACAATGTATTGTTTGGCTGGCATTGTTTTTCGGGGTTAGCTTATTTACATTCCTATTATCCGACATAATTGCTTTGACAGACTACTAGGCTTTTCCTTGATGCTGGCAATGTAAACTTTGATTAAGAGAAAGACTTCTAGCTCCGATCCGATGTTATATTAATAATTGAAGCTAAAGAAAAAAGCTTCCCTGACAGATCAACTGGCAAGGTTATAAGGTCAAGTTCACAAAGGAGTAAACCCTGTTAAAGTTACATTCTGTCTCGATAACGACGATAACAGCGATCAACCTGAACGCTCATATTTCCTAGAGTAGAGAACAAGGGAGTTAGGCAATTGCCACTAAGGTTCAATGCGTCTCCAACCAGTCTCAAGTTGTGAGGGGAAATACCTGAGAATCGGTAAACTGATCGCTGTTATTGTTTGTCAACACAAGTAATTGATCATTGCAGTCGCTCTCCTTTGATGAGATAATAGAAAGTCTTCTGTTCAAAAGGATATCGATAGGATGCGACTCTCTCAACAGCTTTTTGTCACTCTCCGGGAAGACCCAGCCGAGGCGGAAATCCCCAGTCATAAATGCTTGGTGCGTGCCGGTTACATTCGTCGCATTGGCAGCGGTATTTACGCCTATTTACCCCTGATGTGGCGGGTTTTGCAGAAAGTCTCCCAGATAGTCCGGGAAGAAATGAATAAAGCCGGTGCCCAAGAATGTTTACTTCCCCAACTGCAACCGGCGGAACTCTGGCAAGAATCAGGCCGTTGGGACACCTACACAAAAGCAGAAGGGATCATGTTTGCCCTGACGGACCGGCAAAACCGGGAGTTAGGATTAGGACCGACTCACGAAGAAGTAATTACTGCCGTCGCTCGTGATTTAATTCGTTCCTATCGACAATTACCGGTTAATTTATATCAGATTCAAACTAAATTTCGCGATGAAATTCGCCCTCGTTTTGGTTTAATGCGGGGACGAGAATTTATTATGAAAGATGCCTATTCTTTCAATCTCGACGAGGAATGTTTAAAGAAAACCTATCAAGCGATGGATATAGCTTACCGCAATATTTTCCGCCGTTGTGGGTTAGCTTTTCGGGCAGTAGAAGCCGATTCTGGAGCGATTGGCGGTTCCGCATCCCAAGAATTTATGGTCTTAGCTGATGCTGGCGAAGATGAGGTTTTATTTACCGCCGATGAAAAGTATGCGGCTAATGTGGAAAAAGCCGTTTCTTTGCCGGCAGATAAAGTGGCTTCTCCCTTTAAAAAGTTTGCTAAAAAAGAGACTCCTAACACCAACACTATCGAAAGTTTAGCTAAATTTCTCGATTGTGCTGCCACCGCTATCGTCAAAAATGTTCTCTACGAAGTGGTTTATGATAGCGGCATAACTGTTTTAGTTTTGGTGAGCATTCGGGGAGATCAAGAGGTTAACGAAGTTAAACTACAAAATGAATTAGTTAGACAGGCGAGCCGTTACAATGCTAAAACAATTTTGGCTTTAAAAATACCCGATGCTGCCGCTCAACAGAAATGGGCAACTAAACCTTTACCTTTAGGTTATATTGGTCCCGACTTAGAAGATAATTTGCTCAAAAAAGCCAGCGATATAGCTCCTCAATTTTTACGCATAGCAGACAACACGGTGACAGACTTAGAAAACTTGATCACCGGTGCAAATGAAACGGGGTTTCATTTAGTGGGGGCGAATTGGGGTAAAGATTTTATCTTACCGGAATTAATCGTCGATCTACGCAAAGCCCAGGTAGGCGATCGAGCTATTCATGATCCTAATCAAACCTTGCAAAGTGCTAGAGGAATTGAAGTCGGTCATATCTTCCAATTGGGCTATAAATATTCTCAAGCCATGAATGCTTTTTATACTAATGAAGCGGGAGAATCTACCCCCATTTGTATGGGTTGTTATGGCATAGGAGTATCGCGTTTAGCACAGGCAGCCGTAGAACAATCCTACGATAAAGATGGCATTATTTGGCCGGTAGCTATTGCCCCTTATCAAGCGATTGTGGTTATTCCCAATTTAGCTGATGCCGAGCAGGTAAAAACCGCCGAAAGTTTATACAATGAGTTAAATCAAGCGGGCATTGAAACCCTTTTAGATGACCGGGATGAACGTGCAGGAGTTAAGTTCAAAGATGCGGATTTAATTGGGATTCCCTATCGCATTGTCACGGGTAAATCTCTCAAATCGGGTAAGGTGGAATTAGTTGAAAGAGCCAGTAAAAAAGCGTCAGAAGTAGCAATTAATGAGGTGGTTTCCTATTTAAAAACTGCTATTTCAAAGGTAAATGCTTCTGATTAAGTGATTAAATATACAGATAATTTTGCCTGTTTATGGTTTTGATGATCGAGGATGGCTGGTTTAAGGCATCAAAAACTGTTCCCTGTTGCCACTCAAAGACTTTTTCAGCATTACTGTTTGAGTGTTGGGGGATTTTTCTCTAAAGCAGCTAATAATTTGCTTAATTTCTTGAAAAACTTCTTCTAAAAAAGGAGCTTTTGAGATTACTATATTATCTTCCTGTCGATTTCTCTCAAATTAGGTCTCAATCAACAAATTCAATCTCCTTAATGATGGCGATTTTTTGCTGTATTTTCTCAAGCATATAGTACTGACGACCGACTCCTGACGACCGGCTCCTAACCCCACCAACAAACTTTTTCAGCAAACCCTAATTAAGACTTGCTCCAGTGGAATATGAGTCAGAAAAAATGTTTCTCCTTCCGAATCTCGCAAAGCTTCTAGATAGGCATCAATTCCTCGCGGTTGGGGACAATTTTCAACATCTGCTAAATGCAAAGCCAAAGCCGATCGCATTTGCTCCGTTGTTTCTTCTAAAGTCGCCCCTGTTGGTACACACCCTACTACATCGGGTGAATAAGCGGAAAATCCCGTTTCACTTTTTTCGAGAACAATTAGATATTTGTCGATCATTTTAACCCCGCTTCACTTAACTTTTTCTATAAATCATAGAAATAAGGATAAAGCTCTGATTCTAGAATATATTGACTTGCTTGTTTGAAAATTGCCTAACAGGTTCCAGGATCAAGTTTTCGATGATTGGGAATAGTTAAAGTCTCTCTTCTCTGGGAGATAACACGACGCAATTTAATGTGACTTCCTCGTTGACTGTGAATAGTAAAGCCAAATCGAGCGAGAATCTTGATCACGTCTTTGCCTGATAGTTGTTTCAGTTTAGGCATATTCAGGCTGTAACTCAACCGTAATCTGTAGAGAAGGTTTGGCAACTAGACCAAACTCACTAGGATCTTCCCCTTCTAAATGTAATAAGACAGCTTCTTTGAGATTATTAACCACCTCATCCAAGGTATTTCCTTGGGTCACAACCGAAATTTCCACGCATTCGCCTACATATCCTTGTTGTTCACCAGAATAAATAATTGCCGTAATTTTTGAACTTAATTCAGCCATAATTGCTCAGATAAAATACGTTTTGATTGTAATAGAGTATATTTTAGCTATGGGGAAATAGCCTGAAAAATTGGGAGAGATTTGTCTCGTGCAGTGTAGTCTTCGATAAGGAAATCTAGAACTTCAAGGGCATTTTGTAGCGCTTCATTGTAGGTTTCGCCGTGAGTATGAGCATAGGAGACAAATTCAGGGAGATGGGCGATAAATTTGTTGTCTTCTTGTGACCATTGAATATAAATACTATAGTGATAATTCATGGGTTGTCTCCTTGATTTAATTTGGCTAGTTCCTGAAGTGCATTTCTTCCGTCTTTTTCCTGGTAGTGATCGGCATCACTACTATTTTTGCCTAACAGGATCAAGCTATATTATAAACGGGGATGAATTCAGTGGTTATGACCGCTATTACCTAATCTCCATAGTGTGTTTTTGTACGAATAATCAGAATAGTTTTATCGTCTTCATAAATTTCATAAAGCAGACGATCTTTTCGATTTAGGCGATAGGAATACAAGCCTTCTAAATCGCCTTTTAAGGATTTGCCAATATAGGGATTAATTGCAATTATGTTAGTTAAAATTTCTTGAAGTTTGACTTTCTGTTTTTGGGTGAGTTCGTCGGGATCTTTTCGCGCTTGTTTAGAAAAGACAATTGTGTAGGTTGTCATCCAAATACTTGTTCCATTGTTAGGGTTTCTCCTGCGGCATATTCTCGTCGTGCTGATGCAATGTGTTGTAATAGTTTGGGATCTTGCATGAGTTCGCTGGTTTCAGCTAAGGATTCCCATTCTTCTTTAGTGATGAGAATATAACTGCGATTTTCACGAACGATCACTACTCCATCGGGTTCTTTTTCAGTGCGATCGCAGAGTTCTTCTAGGTTGGCTTTGGCGTAATCAACGGTAACTTGATACATAAATCGCTTAAGGTTTTTGGGAATTACTCTCATAATAAAGCAAAAATTGCTTGTTGGCTGACGTTTTCATTATTTATTTTGGGCTTTTCAGTTCTGATCGAGAAGAAGGCGATATGACAACTTTAGTAATGATCTAAGCCGTAACTTGCATAATCTCTTTAGCGGGAACAGCTAACACTAATTGATTAGGATAAACAATTTCTACGCCAATTGTCTCCATAAATGCTTCTTTTTCTGCTTGAGTGGTTGAGACAAAATTTCCTTGTTCATCATATTTAACCCAATTCCCAAATAATTCTACTAGATAAGCCTCCCCATTTTTCAGAACTTCTACAATTGCTCCAACTGTACCGATAGGCGCAATTCCGCCATCGGTTAAGGGAATATCTTCCGTTAGTTGAATATCATCAAATAATTTAACCTTACTCATTTTTATTACTCTAAACTTTTATTGATTGAAACTAGAAGGTACTGCTGTTATTTCAGTTAACAGTTAACAGTTAACAGTTATCAGTGACTATCGCCTACTGTCTCTAATATAGCTTCTAGGTCTAAACCAAGAAACCCCCGATATCAGGATAACGTAAAGTTCAATCTCCTTTATTGCTGCATGAGTTCGGCAGTTTCATCTAAGGATTCCCATTCTTCTTAAGTGATGAGAATATAACTGTGATTTTCCCAAATTATTGCCACTCCATTGGGTTCTTTTGAAGTTTATTTTGGCTTTTCCGAGATCATGGTATAAAATGTTCTATGAACGGTTAAATACTAGGAGATATTACTGAACTGAGAATATTTGGGCTATGCGGAAATAGCCCGGAGAGGTGGGAGAGATTTGCCTCGTGCAGTGTAGTCTTCGATAAGGAGATCTAGAACTTCAAGGGCATTTTGTAGAGCTGCATGGTAGGTTTCACCATGAGTATGAGCATAGGGGCCAAATTCAGGGAGGTGGGCGATAAATTTGTTGTCTTCTTCTGACCATTGAATAAAAATACTATAGTAATAATTCATGGATTGTCTCCTTGATTTAAGTTTGCTAGTTCCTGAAGTGCATTTCTTACGTCTTTTTCCTGGTAGCGATCAGCATCACTACTATCTTTGCCTGACAGGGTCAAGCTATATTCTAAACGGGGATGGCTCCAAACGGTATGACTACCTTTACCGGGGCGATAGGTAAACCCTGCTTTCAGAAGTATAGACTTGAGTTCTCGTATTTTTTTAGGCATTTACTATCTGCTGGAGTAATTTTATTGCAGTTTGAGCATTATTAAGGTATTACAAAGAATCTAGGAATGACGGAGTGATTGGATATCTTCGACCATTTCGGGGGGAAAGCGTTGGCTTAATTCCTCATCGGGAAGTTGAGAAAGCATCAGATTATAATTATTTTTTACTGTTTGAGTGTCGGGGTGATTTTCTCCTAATTTTTCCGAACAAATAGCAATCGCTTTTTGATAAAGCGGTTCTGCTTCTGTGTATTTCCCTTGAGACTGATAAAGAATCGCCAGACTGTTGAGACTGTTGGCCACATGAGGATGCTCTGCTCCTAATTGCTTTTCCCGAATCGCCAGTGCTCGCAAATAGAGGGGTTCTGCTTCTGCGTATTTCCCTTGAGCGCGATAAAGATCCGCCAGATTGTTGAGACTGGTCGCCACATCAGGATGCTCTTCTCCTAAGTAGTCATGCAAAATTAATTACCCAAATAAAAAATTAAGAAGTATAATACATAAAAAAACGAAGCAGCAGGAAAATACAATGAGATTGATTAGAGACCTAAACCCCGAGAGCCAGAAAATGCTAGAGAGAATTTATCGAGCTAGTAAACATCATCAAGTAAGAGAGCGAGCGAAATGTATACTCTTAAGTTTTCAGGGAACCACGATAGAAGAATTGAGCGGAATATTTGGAGTTACGAGAAAGACCATCTATAATTGGTTGACGGCCTGGGAAGATAGAAAACTAATTGGTTTTTATAATCGTCGAGGAAGAGGGAGAAAACCTAAATTGACAGAAGCCCAAGGTCAACAAGTTATTGACTGGGTAAAAGAAGAACCGAAAAGCTTAAAAAAAATCCAGATAAAAATTGTAGAAGAAGGGAAATTAACCGTAAGCAAAGACAAGATAAAAAGACTCATAAAAAAAATCAACATGAGGTGGAAAAGGGTGAGAAGAGGGGTCGCCAAAACCCCTGATGAGTGGGAGCTTGAGGTCAAACTACCTATTTTAGAAGAACTAAAAAAACAGGAAAAAAGAGGAGAGATTGAGATAGGATATTTGGATGAAATGGGAGGGGATTCAAAGCCTTGTATTCCTGACGCTTGGCAAGAAGAAAAAACCACGATAAAGTTACCACCAATTGAAGGTAAAAGACTAAATATTTTAGGAATAATGAAACGAGATAATCAATTATTTTATGAGACACAGGTCGGAACGGTTACTAGCGAGATAGTTATTAATTTTCTGGATAAATATTGCCAAAATATACAGAAAAAAACTGTCATAATAATTGACCAAGCTTCCATTCATACCAGCGAGGCATTTATGGAGAAACTTGAGGAATGGGAAAAGAAAAACTTGAAAATATTTTGGTTGCCCACTTATTCACCTCATTTAAATTTAATTGAAATATTATGGAGATTTTTAAAATATGAATGGATTGAATTTAGCGCCTATAAAGACCGAAAGAGCCTCCTCGCTTACGTTAAAAAAGTGCTGGACAATTTTGGAGGCGAGTATGTAATTAATTTTGCCTAGGTACTTAATTGCTTTTCTGTAATCGCCAGCGAGCGCAAAAAGAGAGGTTCTGCTTCTGCGTATTTCCCTTGATCATAATAAAGACCAGCCAGATTGTTGAAACTGTTGGCCACATCAGGATGCTCTTCTCCTAATTGCTTTTCTGTAATCGCCAGCGCTCGCAAAAAGAGAGGTTCTGCTTCTGCGTATTTCCCTTGAGAATCATAAAGTAACGCCAAATTGTTGAGACTGGTCGCCACATCAGGATGGTCGGAGCCTAATTGCTTTTCCGTAATCTCCAGCGAGTGCAAAAAGAGAGGTTCTGCTTCTGCGTATTTCCCTTGAGCGCAATAAAGACTCGCCAGATTGTTGAGACTGGTCGCCACATAAGGATGCTCTTTTCCTAATAGCTTTTCCCGAATCGCCAGCGAGCGTAAAAAGAGAGGTTCTGCTTCTGTGTATCTCCCTTGATCTTGATAAAGACTCGCCAGATTGTTGAGATTAGAAGCAACACTAGGATTATTGCAACCAAATAACTCTTCATGGATTTTTAATCCTTGTAAAAATAGAGATTCTGCTTGAGCAAAATCGCCTTGATATTGATAAGAAATACCTAAATTGCTCGAAGCATTTGCTTCTGATGTTTTATCACCAATTTGCTGGGCAATTTCTAATTGTTTTTGAAAATATTCAATTGCTTGCTGATATTTTCCTAAGGATTGATAAGTAATCCCCAGATTTCCGAAAGCATTTGCTAGGGCAAGAATATCGCCGATCTCCTGAGCAATTGCTAATTGTTCTTGAAGATGTGAAATTGCTTCTTGATACTGCCCTAAAGACTGATAAGCCGCTCCCAAATTACCTAAAGTATTCGCCAGCGAATACCGATCATTAGTTTCTCTAATAATTACTAATTGTTGCTGAAGATATTGTACTGCTTCTCTATATTGACCCCAAGATTGATAAATCATTGCTAACCGGCCAAGAGCAAAAACCTCAGATTGTTTATCACCAATATACTGAGCTTTTTTTAAGAGCTTTTGATAGATTTTAGGATTATGTTTTTTGGGCGTAATCTGATCAAAGTTCTCAAGATTTAACTCTGTTTCATAATTACTAGCCTGAGCCGAATTAGTTTGATTTTTATGAATCTGAATCATCATTAGCCTCCAATAAATTTAAAAATTGCTCAAATTCTGATTCTGCGGATTGAATTGCCTGAATCCATTCTGATAATTCTTTAACTGTTATATTAACTTTGCCCTCCTGTTGACGAGCATTTCCCTTAAGTTTGTAGAAAATTGCTTTCAATTTACATAGACTTTCAATGCCGTAATCAAGATTAGAAAGAGAAGTCGAAATAGACTTAGGACTCTCACTCATTGTATCTAAGTTAGCAGGGTTTTGTTTAACCTGCTCCCCTACAGGCGGCTGTGGTCAAAAATTATTAATCGGTTGCTCCTCACTAACCACTACTTTTTTAGACGCTCTTTCAACCCCATTAAATAACGATTAAAAGTCGGAAAATAACGTCGAAAAGTACTTTCGGTATCCAGTTCCGCTTCATAGGTTAATGAAACAAAAGGCGGTAGAGTCGAGATCACCGCTTTTAACTTAGCCGCCGCAGGCGTATTCGGTGCATTTAACTTGGCGAGAATTTGCTGCAATAATGCTAAAATTTCTGAAGAAAGTTGATCAGGTTGTTGTTGAACCGTCTCAACCTCTGTTACCAATTGGGCCACAATCGGTTCCGCTTCTTCATTGCTAATCGTCAAATCTTCTGTTATTTGGCTGATTAATTGCCATTGGTTCTTCGGTTGGTGCTATGCGATGGACGGAGTTATAAGGGATGAAACCTTTATAGAGAAGGACATTGATGCGATTTTTGTCAATTGTTTTCGATCTAGAACGAACTAATCAATAGAACTCTTGCCAGATAAGGATTTAGTCGATTTATGCCACCCTATTGAACCATACCAAGTAACGAAGAACCTTGCCATTGCTCCCGTTCCAAATCGCGAATTTGTTTGCGTAAATCTTCTATTTGCTGTTTTAGTCGCATCTTTTCTTCAGGAGCAATGGTCACTAAGGTATCGCGTTTATTGGCTAATTGCTCTTTTAAACGGGCGATATTTTTATCTAGATTTTTGAGTTCTGCAGCTGACATAGATATTTTGTCCGTAAGTTTTGGTCGTAAATGTAAGTTTTAGGCGTAAGGCTTACGCCTCTAAAGGTTTGGGGGATTACTCTGATCATAAAGCAAAAATTGCTTCTTGGCTGACGTTTTCATCATTTATTTCGGGGTTATCGGTTCTGACTGAGAGGAAGGCGATAAGCGTTTACATTGTTACTCTCTCCCTTGTAATAATTGCTCTACTGTTAACCCAATATCACCAGCAATGACCCTTAATAAAGTCGGTGAAATATCCCGTCCTTTATGAAAGGGAACCGTCGTACTGCGACCATCTTCATGGCGAAATTGTTTGTGGGAACCACGCTGACGGACTTGGACAAATCTCCGCTTTTCCAACAGGCGAATCACCTCTGATGCTTTCAGGACTGGAATTTTACTCATACTAAGCAACGGCAATTTGTTGTGTACCAATAAACTCAGTTTCCAGAGAAATATCTTCATCCTCTAATAACATTTCAATCACCTCTTGTAAATTTTCTCGCAACTCATCTAAGGTTTCTCCTTGGGAATGCGCTCCCACAAATCCAGGAACATAACCAACATAGAGATTAGTCTCTAGATCTCTTTCGATAATTGCTGTAAATAGTTTCATAAAGTACCTCGCATTTTAAACTCTAATCATACAGTAAAAATTGCTTCGGCGGGGTCTTGGTTGATACAGTAAAGTTAAGGCGGGTATCACCCCCTCGTCATGACATAATTATTAATAACAGGAATTTTACTCATCTCATACTAAGCACAGTTTCCTGAAGCTGTTGCCCATTTAAACTGGGTATTATAGTGTTAGAAAATAAACTAGGAAACTCGCTTTTGTAGAAATATCTATATTAGATTTGGGCGCACGCAGTTCGATAAACTCACTGACCACGGTGCGCCCCTACCATTGGCGCGATAATATTATTCACCTTTTCATGTACTATGAATATATGGCAAGATTGTTGAAGGATCACGAGCGATGCAATTTCTAAGGCTCAGAGTTAAAACTGTTTGGAGAAGTAAAAAAATAAGGGGAATTATATCGCTCCTATTGCTTTTTATCCTGATGCCAATTTTTCTTTATGCTTGTTTTAGTGATCTTCCTAACCAATCATCGGAGCAACGGCAAGGAACCCTTTTGGTTTGGTATCCAGAAGAGGGCAATTTAACTGAAGTAGTAGGTCTCGGTTTGCAAGAGTTTGAAAAATTAAATCCGCAAGTGACAATTCTTGAACAAGCTATTACTATCGATGAGATACCCGAACGTTTTTTTAAACAATCTCAAAGCGGATTGGGTGCGAGTGTTATTCTAATTTTTTCGAGAAATATACCCAGATTAGTATCCCAAGGAGTACTGGAGGAAATTGACCAGAACAATCTAGATTTATCTATTTATTATCCCCCGACGCTGAAACAAGTTAGCTATCAAGGAAAAATCTATGGTATTCCCTTAGGTTCTCGTACCAATGTACTGTGTTATAATCAAAAAAAATTACAAGTTAGTCCCGATCCGCTACTGAAGCAACCTCCCACCAGTTTAGGGGGATTAGTGGAACGTGCGCGCAAAGGCTATTCTGTGGGGATGGTGTCCTCTTTTGAAGATACTTTTTGGGGAATGGCAATTTTTGGCGGCTATTTGTGGGATGATCAGGGTCGGCTGCAACCTCGCCTAGATGGTTGGGCAAAATGGCTAGAATGGCTAAAATTTGCCTCGTCACAGCCTAATTTTATCCTCAATCGTCAACGGGAATTACTTCATGATGCTTTTGCTAGAGGCCGCTTAACCTATTATGTGTGTAATTCTGTTGAAATTGCCGATTTAAAAAACAGCCTACAAGATGATCTCAGAGTCGCTTTACTTCCCCAAGAAACTCAAGGTAAAGCAGCACCAATTCTCTATACACGGGTGATGGTATTTAATCGCAATAATAGTGATAATGAAAATAGTTTGGGATTAGCTTTAGGAAAATTTCTCACCAATCCCGAACAACAATTACAAGCAATCATCCAAACAGAAAGTTTTATTCCCACTAATCGACGGGTGCAGATCGAAGGAAATTTACTACCGATTGAATCGGTATTATTACAACAATCTCAAAATGCCGTGGCAGTTCCTCTGGATGATTGGGAAAAGTTGAATAAAATTTTAGAAGAAGGAGAATTTTGGTATGAAAGAGCGATCGCTGGTGAAATATCTTCCTCAGCAGCAGCCCAAAAACTGACACTTTATATTCAATCAGGTCTCGATCAGGAAGTCAGGAAAATAAATTAATTATGAACAACAATATTCCCTCTCTTTCGGAAATAATTGCTAACCAATTATTATTTTTAGGACGCAGAAATGTTCAAAGTCAATTAACGATCATTTTTCTTTCTTTAATTCTTGCTTGGTTATTATCAAAATGGTTATGGTCTTACTTGGAAAAAAGATTTCCTCCCGTCACCAGTTTTATCCATAGTGATAAAAAATTAACCCTCCGTCAATATTTTGCTATCCTGATACAGTTTCTTAATTTCCCAGTTATTAGTCTAATTTTACTTAACTTAAAGTATCTAATTTTTTTCAGTCAAAACTGGACAAGAGGAATGATTAATTTATCCATACAATTAATATTTTTTTATTTGATTTATCGTTGTTTATTAGCTGGATTATACGCCAAGTTTTCCGTCAAAACAATTAAATATTATCATGGTCGGCTTTTAGCACCTTTATTGGTATTATTCCTCCTGAGAAATATTATTGGTGTTTACAATAATATTCAAGAAATTGCCCAAGTATCTCCCTTCAATTTATTCAATAGTCCGATCACATTGAGAAGCATATTTATTTTGATAATAGCTCCCTATTTTCTGGTAATTATTGTTGTTCTTATAGAGAGTATAATTCTGAGCATTACTAATTTAAATCAGCAAGCGAGTCGCGGTGAAATTGAAGCAACTTTACTGTTAGGACGTTATTTTTTCATTGTCTTAGGTTTTATTCTCATCTTGGGTTATGTGGGAGTTAATGCAACGGCAATAGCGGCAATTACTGGCGGTTTATCGGTGGGTATTGGTTTCGGTATGCAGCAAGTGGTAAGTAATTTCATTAGCGGTATTTTACTATTATTTGAAAAAGTTCTCAAACCCGGTGATATCATTAATATTGAAGGACAGACTTCTCAGGTAAAAAAGCTAGGTATTCGAGCGACAACAGTGCAAATTCTTACAGACAATTCCGAAAAAATTATTCCCAATCAAAAGTTTTTTACTGAGGATGTCACCACCTACACGGGTAGTGATAACTTGATTTATTGTTCAATTGTTATCGGAGTTGGTTATAATTCTAACGCCCAACAGGTGATGAATTTATTGCTAGACATTGCTGACCAACATCCTCATATACTTAAAAACCCGCAACCAGTAGCTTTTTTTCTTAATTTTGATCATTCTAGTTTAAACTTTGAATTAAAGTTCTGGTTGGATGATGTTAATAGAAAAAAGCGAGTCATTAGTGATATTAATTGTGCTATTCTTGATAGGTTTACTCAACAGGGTATCGAGATTCCCTTCCCGCAGCAAGATATTCACATTCGCAATAATTAGCAATTTATCCCAGTCAAAAACCCTATCGGATTATTTTCATCTCAAAATATATCACTTTCACTTATTAAATTTATGTATTTATTGTTTTTTTATTAATGACTCATGTCTTGACATAAAAACAACTTTAATATAATATCTACCTTAGATGTTATACTCAGAAATACTCAATAATCTAGAATCAAAATCTCCCAGATTAATCTATCGAGGTTTTGCTCATGCTTTTTGGTTCTACTTTGCTTGGCACTTTATCGCTTGCCCTAGTCTTAAATTGGCTCCTTAGTACCTCAGAAACCCGCGTTCCGATACCTTTAATCGGTGGTCAAGGAAACCAAGTAACCAAGAACGTTTTTCAACCGACCGTATGCTACTTTTCCCTTTTAATTGTTGTCATCTACCCTAACTAAAAATCCCATGATTATCCCCCGTTTACAAAATCGTTTTCCCAGAAATAATTCCACCCGTCGGCTGCGAGCTTTCCTCCTAGGTCTTTTCGCTGTGGGTATGACCGCTTTACCCCTAAAAGCCGCTGAAGAAATTGAATTTGTCTATACTCCCCTCGTCTTTTCTGTATCGGTAGCATCCCTAGAAAATTTTGCTAAAGGAGGAAAGATTGATGCTAATTTAAAAAGATTTCTTGCCAGAGCAACTCCCGAAGCAAGAGAGCAGTTTCGTGAAGCTTTATTAACAAAAATTGACATCGATCCTATTTTACTATCTCGTTTTTTTAATAGTGTGATGGGTGCTGATATGCTCTCTCGTTTGGGCAAAGGCATCACCATTGAAGGGGGAATTAATGGTAAATATGCCCTGCGGGGTGCCATTGTTAGTGCCGCTTTCGATCCGGGGGGATTAACCCTTTTAAATGTCCTGAAAAAATTCCCCAATAATATACAGTTACAGGGGGAAGAAATCCTCGGATTAGCTAAAACCATCGATTATGCGGTTTATGTGGCGGAAATATTTATCAAAGATATGCGCCTCTGGACAGCCGAGGAAGCCGCTGCCGTTAAACCAGCGATTAATTATGCCAGTTTACCCGATTTGCGTCAGCGCGGTAGCTTTCAGGTAAAAAAAGAAGTTTGGAACCTAACCGATAGCAGTCGCAATCGCAGTTTATATGTGAATGTTTATATCCCGCAAACTTTCCGAGAAGGCAAAACACCTGTAATTATTTTTTCCCACGGATTAGCCTCGCGACCGGAAGATTATGCCCAAGCAATTGAACATCTAGCTTCCTACGGATTTTTAGTAGCGGCACCGCAACACCCCGGCAGTGATACCCAATACCTACAAGGAATGTTAGGGGGGTATTATCGCAATATTTTTGATGGCAATGAGTTTATTAATCGACCCAAAGATATTAGCTTTGTCATCGATGAATTAGCCAGACGAAATGCTAGTCAATTTCAAGGTAAACTTAACCTCACTAATGTGGGAGTAGCGGGTCATTCCTTCGGAGGTTATACATCTCTAGCTGTTGCCGGCGCACAAATTGATTTTGATAATCTCGCCCAAGATTGTAACCGTCCTTACTCTGGGATTAATATCGCTATTTTACTGGAATGTCGCGCCCTAGAATTGCCTAGACAGGTCTATAATTTTCGCGATGAACGAGTCACGGCTGTCTTTGCAGCTAATCCCGTTAACCGCAGTATTTTTGGGGAAAAAGGTTTAAGTAAAATCTCGATTCCTGTCCTCTTAGGTTCCGGAAGTTATGACCCAGCAGCTAATCCGATTTTTGAACAGGCCATTCCTTTTACTTGGTTAAAAACGCCGGATAAATATCTGGCCATGGTGGAGGGACAAGCTCATGTAAATTTTACAGAATTGGATGCAGGAATGCAAAAAACCCTGGAGTCTGTGGTCGATATCACTTTACCCGATCAAAATTTAATCGAGGATTATGCGGGGGCTTTATTGGTCTCTTTTTTTGAAGTTTATATTGCTGATAATGAAAAGTTTCGTCCTTTTCTTCGGTCTAGTTATGCAGAATATCTCAGTCAGGGACAAAAGTTTAAATTAGACTTTATTACTGCCGCTTCTGACCAGAAATTATCTCAATTAATTGAGAAATTGCGAGTACATCGGCAATAGGCAATAGACACTAATTGCCTTCAGTCGCTAATAACTGAAAAATCTCCCCACTGCCCATCTGCAAAAAAGATTCTTTGGAGTTGTATAATCTCTAAAGGATTAGCGTACTCAAGAAAAAAATTATTTCATGCTCAGGAAAATTAGACTATCATACTTTGGCTTAATTTTAGGCAGTATTTTAACGGTTATCGGGATTATCGGTTATGCCCAAGGTAACGCCACGGTCAATTTAGCGGGGTTTTTCTACGGATTACCGTTATTATTGGGAGGTTTAGCCCTAAAAGCTTCAGAAATCAAACCTATACCCTTCAGTCAACCCACTAGCCCCGAAATCTTGCAATTGCGCCAACAACAGGCTACTGTCACCCAAACCAAACTTCGCAACGATGTCACCCGCTATCGCTACGGACAGGAAGTGCATCTGGATGAAGCCCTAGAAAAGCTGGGATTAAGCCCCACGGACGAGGAAAGACCGACTTTAGTGGCAATTCGTGAAACTGCTGTTGATTCCGCCTATTGTCTCACCCTAGAATTTGAATCGCCCCTTTTACCCCTAGAAAAGTGGCTGGCAAAACAAGAAAAAATCGAAAGATACTTTGGACCAGGAATTAGAGCCGAAATTAAGCAAGTTGACGAGGAAAAAATTGATTTAGCCCTAATTACTATCCCTAACGCCTAAATGCTCACGCCTATTCAGTATGGCTTCCTAGTAATCGCTGCCGTGGCTGCCGGCTTAATTAATGCTCTTGCCGGTGGCGGTAGTCTGATTACTTTTCCGACGCTGATGGCGGTGGGTATCCCACCGGTAATGGCAAATGTGACTAATACCGTCGCTTTATGCCCGGGTTATCTGGGGGCAACTCTCGCCCAAAAAAAAGACCTGCACGGGCAACAAAAACGGATTCAGTTATTGCTACCATCGGCAGTTATTGGCGGCATTATCGGTGGTATTTTGCTGTTAAATAGCAGCGATCAAGTGTTTGACCGACTGATTCCTTTTCTGATTCTTTTAGCGGCGGCTTTATTGGCTTTTCAAGATACTTTACGCTCTTGTTTGCAGCGGCGACAGGGGGACAAAAAGGGCAATATACCGGAAATTTGGGCGTTTTTACCCATCGCTCTCGCTTCAATTTATGGTGGTTATTTTGGAGCGGGTTTAGGTGTGATCGAGTTGGCAATTTTGGGCTTATTTCTCAAGGATAATCTCACGAGATTAAATGCTTTAAAACAGTTGCTTTCTTTGGTGGTTAACGTGGCGGCATCTTGGTTTTTTCTCTTTTCTAATCAGGTATATTGGTCGGCGGCGATAGTGGTAGCAATTGGTTCTTTAATTGGGGGTTTATTGGGGGGAAAACTAGCTAGAATTATCTCTCCTAGTTATCTGCGCTGGACTGTGGTAATTCTGAGTATTATTACCGCTACAGTTTATTTTCTTCGTTAACAAAATGTTTGTCAATCAGGTGTTTTATTGATGGAGATTGATAGATTTTTCCCTAGTTCTCAAACCTGTTCTAATTGTCTCTATCATACCAAATCCGCCAGGTGGGCGTAAGTCTATCTTCAGGCATTCCCCCGTGAGTTCAGAAGCCCCGACAATCTCGCCCAGCGGGTAGTTCACCCTAAAAAGATTGTCCCACTTCTAAGACTTTCGTTTGCCCGTTGCGAGACAAAATAACCTGTTGACTACCAACTTCCACTAAAGTCCAACCGTTGATAAATTCCCCCGGAGAAATACGCATAGTTATCCCCTTATTATCAAATAAAGCTGAAGATCGATCGCCTAAATCCATCACCCCCACCAGGGTATTTTTCACCTGATTATTAGTGGGAATAACCGCTGCCAACGGCCGATTCACTTGGGGGGCAGCCGGTAATGGTGGCGCGGAAATGTCGGGATTTGCGGGTGTAACCGGGGCAATTTTGGCAGCAGTTTCAGGGGTTTGGGGATAAACGGGAACGTAAATTCTTTCTATGATCTGGGGAGTATTATTAACCGGTAAATTAGCGGGGGGTGGTGGTGGAACCGTGGCTACCGGAGAAGGGTTATTTTGGGGATCAGGATCAGGATCGGGGGATGAAGTTTGACCTTGGCGATCGATAATAGCCAGGGATGATTGCAGATAGGCGATAAATTTTTGCTCTTCCTGGGAAATCGTGCCATTTTGAGAGACAGGGGCATTTTTTTGACTGATTAGCCATGCCACCACCCAACCTAGATAGACGCAAGCAATGACAAAAATAACTTTATCTAGGGGCATTCTCGGATTTTCTTCATGGCCCGCTGCCATATTTTTTGCACTCCTCGATCGCTGCTGTCGTTTCGATTTTAACAGGATAGCGCATTGCCAAAAACAATTTTTAAATTTCCCCAAATCCCCCTAGGGGGGATATAGTAGAGAGAGAATGATGTATATTAATGTGAGTAAAGTTTCGTAACAATTCTGAAATCCTTTGCTCAACTCTACCCTAGTTTCCAGCAATCCCGATCGCCTGAAACCCCTAGTCCCTAACTGGGAAAAATGTCAATCCGTCTTTTGGACAGCAGCATTTCTGGTATCAGTCCCCGTATTCATACAAGCGCCCCTAGTGCGCTACTATCCCGAAGTTAGCCTAGGTTTAACCTTTTTCTGGGTGGGGTTAGGGGTTTGGCTGCTCAAACAAGAAAAAATCAGTCTTTGGGGGGATTTACTTTTGGGCTTTAGTTGGAGTTGGTTAGCAGGTTCTCTGTACTGGGGTTGGTGGCGTTGGGAACCGTTGATCCATATTCCCATGGAAGCGATCGGGCTGCCCTTTGTTCTCTGGGGACTATACAAAGGTCGTGGCAAAGTGGGCAATCTTTTCTATCTGGGTTCTTTGTTAGGAACGGCCATCACCGATGTATATTTCTATCTAACGGGACTAATTCCCTACTGGCGACAATTAATGACCGTGGAACTAGCTCCCAACCTAGTATCGCCGATATTTCATAACGCCTTAGCCCAAATTGAGACCCCCTGGGGCATCAGTTGGGCGATCGTGCTGCTCAACCTGCTCTTAGCGATCGGTATTTATCCTTTGCAAAAAAGGGGATGTCATTGGTGGGCATTTAGCGGGGCTGTATTGAGTACAATTTTAGTCGATGGTTTATTTTGGATTACCGCCTCTCTGGCCTAAGACAATAGGCTATATAATTAACGCAGTCTATCTATTGCCGCTTATGCACCCGTGGATATACTACTAGGACAAAATCCCTATTTACTACTCCATACCGAGAGAGGCCAGCGTTTTTTCCCTCTCGTGGGGAAATCTTACTGGACAATCGGACGGAGCAAAGATAACGATATCGTGATTAAAGATCACTGTATCTCTCGTAATCACGCTATTCTACAATCCACGGAAACAGGGGATTTTTATCTGATCGATCTCGGTAGTCGCAATGGAACTTTTGTCAATGGCAGAAGGGTGGCCATTCCAGTGACTATCCATAGCCAAGAGCAGATCACCTTTGGCAAAACCGAGGTGCAGTTCTATCGTCCTGCTCCCACCAATGTGGGCAAGCAACCGCGCAATTTAGAATGGGATACCCTCACCTCCGCCGTCCATGAACGGCGCTTAACATCGGTGATGGTGGTAGATATGCGGAATTTTACGGCTTTAACGAGGCAATTAGACGAAAAAGTGCTTTCTTCTCTGATTGGCAGTTGGTTTCGCCATGCCGGGGGTATTATCCGCAGTTCCGGCAGTTGGGTAGATAAATATATTGGTGATGCGATCATGGCCATCTGGTTTCACGGCCAACAGGAAGTCGATCAAGACGATATCCTGCAAATTTTCCAAGCAATTATACAACTAAATAACATGACTTGCGCCTTAAGCGAACAATATCCCTTACCTTTTAAATTACGCATCGGTGCGGGAGTGAATACTGGTTATGCTATGGTCGGCAATACTGGCAGCGGTGAACATCCAGATTATACGGCGATCGGGGATACAGTCAACGCCGCTTTTCGTTTAGAGTCGGCTACCAAAGAAATGGGCAAGGATTTAGCCATCGGAGCCACTACCTACAGTTATCTCATCGGTTTACCCCATCTCCAGCAAGTTTTTACTCAACATACCGTCAGCCTGAAAGGATACCACGATAGCACTATTGCCTACGGAACCACTTTTGATGACTTGGATCGTTTCCTCGATGCCAATATTAATGAGGAGATGACTGGAATTACAGGATTTATCGGCAGTGTCTGAAGATTGAAATTAAACGGGGGGTTGGGAGACGTTTTAGTGATCGGTAAACAGTAATCAGTGAAAAGACAGTAGGAAACTTTTATTTAATACTGTACACTTAAAACTAAAATCTGATAACTGATAACTGATAACTGATAACTGATAACTGACTTACTCTTCGGTAGCGGCGAGAACTAAATCTTCCTCCTCCAAGGCGGGGGGAACTTCGATTTCTTCCACTACTTCCGAGACGGTCCGGCCTTCCGCTTCCGCTAGACGTTTTTCTCGGTATTTAATCGCCATTTCTTCGGCTTTTTCAAACACTAACGGGCGATTTTTGAGCATATCTCCCGGTTCTGGTTCTAATTGTTTAGTCGAGAGGGAAATGCGACCTCTTTCGGCATCAAGATCGATAATCATCACTTTTAACTCATCATTGACATTGAAAACCGTGTGGGGGGTGTCAATGTGATCGTGAGAGATTTCGGAAATATGCAGTAAACCACTGACTCCACCGATATCGATGAAAGCACCGTAGGGCTTGATTCCGCGCACGGAACCGATTACCACCTGTCCCACGGCTAAACCGTTCATCTTGCGTTCCACTAAAGCGCGACGATGACTTAAAACCAGACGGTTGCGATCCTCATCCACTTCTAAAAACTTTAAGGGCAATTCCTGACCAACTAAATCCTCTTTCGCCTCTCTGGTGCTAATGTGAGAACCGGGGATAAAGCCGCGGAGACCTTCAATCCTGACTAATGCCCCACCACGGTTAGTGGCAAAAACATTGGATCGCACGGTAGCATCTTCTTTTTGCAATTGACGCACCCGTTCCCAAGCGCGCATATATTCAATGCGACGGATCGACAGGGTTAGCTGTCCATCTTCATTCTCGTCGGTAAGGATGAAAAATTCCCTGGTTTCGTTAGGTTGTAAAACTTCTTCGGGATTATCGACGCGGTTGATCGACATCTCCTGCACGGGGATAAAAGCGGCGGTTTTAGCACCGATATCGATGAGCGCTCCCCGGGGTTCCATGCTGAAAACAGTCCCGGCGACAACATCTCCCGGACTGAAATGATAATCGTATTTGTCTAGAAGGGCGGCAAAATCTTCATGGGTAAAGCCTATGTTTTTGTTTGCGGTTTTTTGGGTGGTCATGTACGTTGTTTGGGCCTCGGAATTTCCGTAGGTTTTTCCTCCTATGTGATGTACAGTTTCTAAATAAAGGAGATGCCTCCCAATTTAGTTCCTAGGCAGGGCCTAGGGGATGAACTGCCGCATCCGGCTTTCTTGCAGGCAATCCGCCTCAAGAATGACTCTTAAGAATCTAACCAGAGCTTGGGCTTTAAATAGCACAAGGGATCCTAATTATAACTGAATCGGGAACTATTTAGGGTTTGCTGAATAAATCTAAAAACATTGTTCGATAAGACTTTTAGACCTTTTTGAAATCCAAAAGTACCGCCTATTGGAGTGATCGGGGGGAAAATTTCAGGACTTTTTCCCTGAAAATTAGGTAATTGACCCCCTGAAAATGGGTAAAACCCTACACCCTACACCCTACACCCCACACCCTGCCCCCAGGAAAAACTTTTTGCCGCAAAGCCTATTTAAGACGAGGTGATCACGCTGGCTTCTTCCACTTGAGACCAAGAAGGATGAGCGCGTTCGATTTCGGAGGATTGCAGCAGCGCTAAAGCGGCGATAAAGTCTCTAATTCCCTGAAAATTGCCGTAAACCGAAGCAAAGCGCACATAGGCCACTTCCGATTCTTGTCGGAGATATTCTAGGACTAATTGACCGATCTCCTGACTGGTTACCTCCCGTTTTGAGTCTTGCTGCAGACGGGATTCGATATCATTGACGATCGCCTCTAATCTTGAGGGGGGAATGCCGGTTTTTTCGCAGGCGCGGACGATACCGCGCAGCAGTTTGCAGCGATCAAAAGATTCCCGTTTACCATCTTTTTTAATCACCGTGATCGGCACGAATTCGATGCGCTCGTAGGTGGTGAAGCGATATTTACACTGTAAGCATTCACGACGACGACGAATGCTCTGACCGTTTTCGGAGGAACGGGACTCTAAAACGCGACTATCGGTATGCTGACAATGAGGACACTGCATAGGAGGCGCTCGGTGAGGGGAACCTTTAATTTAAGCCTTTAAATACGAAAACCAGAGCCGCTAACCTGCTTTTGACAAGCGGGCGGCTCAGGGAAGAAAATTATTAACCTAAACGGAGTTAAGAAATTTACTTTTGAATCCGGGGAGGTTCCCGGAAGGCGATGGCGAAGAAAATTACCGACAAAGCCATAGTTAAAACTAAAATGTAAGCGACGCTTTCCATGGTTGGACATCCTACAAGACTGCTATAACAATCCTATAGTATCAGGAAATGAGCTTTTCAGCTTGTCTGGGGATATAATCTACATCCCCAGAATCAGTGGCAATCTATTTAACGCTAACTTTTGCCCCGGCATCTTCCAGTTTTTTCTTGATGGCGGCGGCATCATCTTTGTTAGTGCCTTCTTTAACCGCTTTGGGAGCGGCTTCTACTAGGTCTTTCGCTTCTTTGAGTCCTAAACCGGTCAATTCGCGCACTACCTTAAGGATAGCAATTTTCTTGTCGGCGGGAACTTCTTCGAGAACGACGTTAAATTCGGTTTGTTCTTCCACAGCTTCAGCAGCCGCCGCGGGAGCGGCCCCAGGGGCCGCCATAATTATGCCACCAGTTGGAGCGGCGGCACTAACTCCGAAGGTTTCTTCGATACCTTTGACTAATTCCGCAGCCTCTAAGAGGGTCAGGGTTTTGAGTTTTTCTAAGATTTCAGCTACAGCAGACATGGGTTAGACTCCTAATTGTTTTAAGTGATTGATTGGCGCGGTATTAAGCCGCTTCTTTTTCTTCTTGACGGGCCACGGCATCGACGGCGCGGGCCAAAGATGCGGGAACTTCGTTGATGCTGCGGGCCAGTTTGGTAGCAATGGCGTTGATTGCTCCGGCGACCTGAGCGATTAACTGTTCTTTCGACGGTAAATCAGCGATCGCTTTGAGCTGCTCTTCCGTCAACAGTTGACCTTTTGTCCCTTCTTTGAGGACACCGCCGCGCAGTTCGGTTTTTTTGCTTTCTTTTTTGAACTCTTGATAGGCCTTGAAAGCTCCACCGATGTCCTCTTTTACGAGCAGAAAGGCGGATGTTCCCGATAAAAGGCTTTTCATCGGTTCCCAGCCACTATCTTCAGCGATCGCCAATCCCATCAAAGTATTTTTGGTGACTTTACAAATCGTTCCCGTGGGGCGCAATTTGCGGCGTAGATTGCTGATTTCGGCGACGGTTAAACCTTGATAGTCGATGACCATCGTTAATTGAGCTTCGCTCAGGGAGGTTTTTAATTCTTCTAGAATCACTCCCTTGCTTTCTCTGCTTCTCCCCATCCCTTGTTCACCTCCTGTATGCGGGGGACCGGTTCCACAGGCACAAAAATAACCCCTTGTAGCGCCGGGGTTGAGTGGAGAGAATCCAGTTCAGGCACGACCAAGACAGAAAATATCTCTCTTTAGTCTTTTTGGCTGCTGTTTTCTCGCTTTGACCTCGGCAGGGTATTTAAGCTGTTTCGCACCTGCTGTCTTTGGCTTAAGCCAGTCCCTCATCATAACATTATTGCGGGATTTATGTCAAGCCCTGGGAAGGAACGAGCAGGGCGATCGCATTTAAGACTGAATCCCTTGAGTATAGGCTACTTAGGGTTTGCTGAATAAATCTAAAAAACTTGTTGGGTAAGACTTTTAGACTTTTTGTCAATCAAAAAGTACCAAGTATGGGAGTGATCAGGGGGAAAATTCCTGGACTTTTTCCCTAAAAATTAGGTAATTGGCCACCTCAAAACCGGTAAAACCCCACACCCCACACCCCACACCCTGCCCCCACCGAAAAACTTTTTCAGCAGACCCTACTTATCAGGACAGGCACTCATGCAAGAGGCAAAAGGGGGAATAAGCTAAACGGCATTTAACCTGCATGATCCAATAGCTATAACCCTTTTGGAGTCTATATCAGTGATCCGAAGTAAAAGCCGTTTAGCTTAATACTAAATCCGTTGAGTATAGGCTACATATCAGGACAGGCAATGGGCAATAGGCAATAGGCAAAAGAGGGAATAAATAATCAGTTTTTAATAACTGGATTGAGTATAAATAATCGGTCTTTAATAACTGGATTTAGGCTCACTGCTTACTGCTCACTATCGCCTATTCCCCGCTCTCGACGATTATTTTAAATGCCTAAAAGTTTAGCCTGAAAAAATATTACTTATCTTGATTCTTCCTGACTGAGATGACGTAGTTTATCCCGAAAATAGCCAAAGCTGGGCGATCGATTAATATCCACATTCATCTGAGGAGAAATATTTTCTGCCCAGACTGTTTTCTCTTGACCCACAGAAGCGCCACCTAACTTAGATAATTGTTTCGCTCCACCTCTGTATATAGCATCTGCCAGTTTTTCCCAAGTACCACAGATACTATCATTAATATAGGAATCCAAGATAGCACTTTTGGCATGGGGATAAGCAATTTTTATGGCATTAATATCACCTAAATACCAAGCTTCTCCTTCTTCAATAGCAATACAGAAGTAAATTTGGGATTTGATAGCAGATTTTTCCAGACAATTGCTTAATTCCTGTCGAAATTCCCGAAAACATCGATTATCCAGATCGCAAACCACAATCAGCACAGCAGCATAATTATCAGCGCAACTGGAAAAAGTTTTATCATATCCTTGAATCAGTTTAGGTAGTCGCTCAAGAAGAATCCGCTTACTAGGATCGGAAACAGACTGTAAGTCTCTGGGAATATGACCACTGCCTTTATAGGAATGAACCCTAAATGTATGACCTGCATTCATGTCAATAATCTTAGGAATTAGAATATCAAGTGCTTTTTTTCCCGACAAATCCTCAACCAAAATTTCAAAGTACATGACCTTATCTCTCATCTAAGTAATCACTATACCAAAGACTACCAAGGGGCAATCCTTCTGAGACGAGATTCTTGATTAAGGGATTGTCACTGGCCCGTTTAATCCGAGAAAACCCGTCATCACCTTTTTCCAGAATCCAAACTTCTTCCGGCTGGAGAGCATCAACAAAATAAGGTTGATGGGTGGTGATAAAAATTTGAGAACGTCCTCTCTGTCCTGTGGCGTGTTTTCTAAATTCTTGAGCCAAGGTTTCTAATAGTTTATGGTATAAGCCGTTTTCTGGCTCTTCAATACAGATAAATGGCGGTGGGGAAGGGTCTTCTAACAGTAAGAGATAGGCGAATACTTTTAAAGTACCATCGGACATTTGCTGTACATAAAATGGGTCTTGGAATCCCCGATCATTAAATTTTAATAGTAGTCGATTATCGGGACTTTTTTCGGTGCTAATTTTTTCTATACCCGGTATCTTACGAGAAATACTATTAAGTATATTCTGAAATTTCTTGGAATGCTCTCTTTCCATAAACTGCACCACATTACCGAGATTATCTCCATGAATATTCAGATGTTTCTGGGGTCCGGCTAGGGGCAAACTTCTGGCCGCATCGGGAGTAAAATAGCTGAGATACCATCCCTCAATAAATCTCCGAAATAGGGAAATTCTCGGATGCTGTTTGAGAGAACCTAACGTAGCAATTCCTAGTTTGCGCTTATCATTCAGTTCCACTAACTCCCCCCCATCCTCATAATCTCCTCGTTTAATTTTTTCTATTAACTTAAGTAAATCAAAATGGTCTTGACCTTCTTCTACTTGTTTCCCTTCTTCTTCTCCTTTCCAGACGATTCCTTTCCCCTCATCGAGGAGTAAAAATGAAAAAGGCCATCCGGTCTTTTGACCTTTTCTTCTCTGTCTGAGTCTTTCTTTTTTTACATAAGGTCTATTATCGGTATCTAGATCAATAGCTAATTCATAGGTAATTGGTCGGGAATTGTAATCTTCTTTGTAATAAATCTGAAATTCAATGCTTCCTTCCTGACCCTGGGAACGAAGACGCTCAAACCCGCCCCGACCTCGCGCATCACAAGCTTCTTCTACTCCTCCTTTAAGACAATCAGATAAAAAACCGAACGCATCAAAAAGTGTGCTTTTTCCCACACCATTTTTGCCGATAACGGCCGTCATCGGTGTCAGAGAATCTCGATTTTGAGTATTCCATAACTTGCCCAGGGTTATATCCTTGAGCGCTCGATAATTTTTAATCCTCAATCCCTCAATTCCGGACATTATTTAGTCCCGTTTCTCATTACTAAAGCAATCTAAGCAATTTCTCCCCGGAGAATATATAGTATAGACTGATTCTAAGTAGGGAGACACAATTATTTGTAGGATGGGTTAGCGGTAGCGTAACATAATCTGATAGAGAAGTCGAATCTAAATGGCAATTCTCGGTTGCTACACCAAATTTTTTCACGGCGGCTAAACTGATGAGTAGGAAAATGACCGAAACATTAAGTTGATAAAGTTTGTCCATTACTCGACCAATTTTATCATCATTCAAGTGCTTGGGTTCGATGCCCTCTCCCAGCAGATGTTCGGTTGCTTTATCTTCAAAAAATTGAGGAAATAAATACAAGGCCCCGGAGACAAATCCCAATCCGTTCAGGATAATTGCTTTCACTACTTGCCCCGCTGTGACAATTTCTCCTCGCTCAATTGAGACTTGTTCGTTGATAATTTCAACGATTCCTATTTCATCGATAATTCCAGCTACTAATCCCAGATGGTCTAGATTTTTGACTTCAATTTCTGTTGATTGATTCATGGTCGAACAGTCCACTCGCCTAGGTTTTGCAACAATTCCTATTTTTTCATAATTAGGGGTCTCAAGACCCCCCTAGCGGCCACCGAGAAAACCTTCACCAGCTAAGTATTTTTACTCAAGTCTCTGGAGGGGGACAGCTTATGTGACAGTTGAGGGTGCGGAATGTGGGATACAAGGGCTAGAGCAACTTTTGATTTCAACTACTAGGGTGCGGAATGTGGGACTAAAATAAAATACTGTTTTTTCGTCGCAAACTTATGATAGGATGTACCCACAAGTGGCTCAGAAATTAAACGGGCAATTGTTCCCTAAGGTAACTTAACGCGATGTGCAACTTACAACGATCAAATCAGGATTTCAGACTACTCACCGATTTTTCTGGTTTCTGAAACCCTTATAAATCAAGGACTAAAAATTAGTTGCACATCGCGTAACTTAACATTTTTGCACAAGATGAGGTGGAATTATGCCCTTGTTTGTCGGAACACCAAACGATGACCTGCTCATTGGCACTATAGACCGGGACACACTGCAAGGTTTAGATGGTAACGATACCCTGAACCCTGGCCGCGGCTCTGATGACGTGGATGGTGGTAGCGGTATTGATGTCTTAGAAGTCGATTACTCAGGTTTAACCACCGATATCCGTCAATTTACCACCTCTTTTTCCACCAGTGGTAACAGTATTTCCTACAGAAATATCGAAAGATTTAACTTGACTGGGGGTAGCGGCAACGATAACCTGTTCGGTAGTAGCTTAAATGACACCCTAATCGGTAATGCCGGTAATGATACCCTCAACGGTAATGACGGGGATGACAACATTAATGGTGGTGATAACAACGACCTAATTACCAAGGGTGGCGGTGTCGATACGGTCGATGGTGGTGCGGGGATTGATACTCTTGTTGATGCCGATTTTTCCGTTGCTACTACTGCTCTCAATCTCACCATTGATGGCACGACCCTAGCCGATATCAACCTACCCGATGGTACGAGAATCAGAGGTTTTGAGTTTTTCACCAATGTCACTGGGGGTCTTGGGAATGATCGCCTTCGTTTGACCAGCACAACCCCAGCCAATAACAACCTACAAGGGGGAGCGGGCAATGATACCCTTAACCCCGGTCGCGGCTTCGATGACGTGGATGGTGGTAGCGGTATTGATGTCTTAGAAGTCGATTACTCAGGTTTAACCACCGATATCCGTCAATTTACCACCTCTTTTTCCACCAGTGGTAACAGTATTTCCTACAGAAATATCGAAAGATTTAACCTGACTGGGGGTAATGGCAACGATAACCTGTTCGGTAGTAGCTTAAATGACACCCTAATCGGTAATGCCGGTAATGATACCCTCAACGGTGGCGACGGGGATGACAACATTAATGGTGGTGATAACAACGACCTAATTACCAAGGGTGGCGGTGTCGATACGGTCGATGGTGGTGCGGGGATTGATACTCTTGTTGATGCCGATTTTTCCGTTGCTACTACTGCTCTCAATCTCACCATTGATGGCACAACCCTAGCGGACCTCAACCTGCCAAACGGCACTAACATTAAAGGTTTTGAGTTTTTCACCAACATTACTGGTGTTCTTGGCAGCGATCGCATCCGCTTTACAAGCCTCATCCCGGCTAATAACAACCTACAAGGGGGAGCGGGTAACGATACCCTTAACCCTGGCCGCGGCTCTGATGACGTGGATGGTGGTAGCGGTATTGATGTCTTAGAAGTCGATTACTCAGGTTTAACCACCGATATCCGTCAATTTACCACCTCTTTTTCCACCAGTGGTAACAGTATTTCCTACAGAAATATCGAAAGATTTAACCTGACTGGGGGTAATGGCAACGATAACCTGTTCGGTAGTAGCTTAAATGACACCCTAATCGGTAATGCCGGTAATGATACCCTCAACGGTAATGACGGGGATGACAACATTAATGGTGGTGATAACAACGACCTAATTACCAAGGGTGGCGGTGTCGATACGGTCGATGGTGGTGCGGGGATTGATACTCTTGTTGATGCCGATTTCTCCGTTGTTGCTACTGCTCTCAATCTCACCATTGACGGCACTACTTTAGCAGACCTAAACCTACCCGACGGCACCAGTATCAGAGGTATCGAGTTTTTCACCAATGTCACCGGCGGTGTCGGCAGCGATCGCATTCGCTTCACAAGCCTCATCTCGGCTAATAACAACCTACAAGGGGGAGCGGGCAATGATACCCTTAATCCCGGTCGCGGCTCTGATGACGTGGATGGTGGTAGCGGTATTGATGTCTTAGAAGTCGATTACTCAGGTTTAACCACCGATATCCGTCAATTTACCACCTCTTTTTCCACCAGTGGTAACAGTATTTCCTACAGAAATATCGAAAGATTTAACCTGACTGGGGGTAATGGCAACGATAACCTGTTCGGTAGTAGCTTAAATGACACCCTAATCGGTAATGCCGGTAATGATACCCTCAACGGTAATGACGGGGATGACAACATTAATGGTGGTGATAACAACGACCTAATTACCAAGGGTGGCGGTGTCGATACGGTCGATGGTGGTGCGGGGATTGATACTCTTGTTGATGCCGATTTCTCCGTTGTTGCTACTGCTCTCAATCTCACCATTGACGGCACTACTTTAGCAGACCTAAACCTACCCGACGGCACCAGTATCAGAGGTATCGAGTTTTTCACCAATGTCACCGGCGGTGTCGGCAGCGATCGCATTCGCTTCACAAGCCTCATCTCGGCTAATAACAACCTACAAGGGGGAGCGGGCAATGATACCCTTAATCCCGGTCGCGGCTCTGATGACGTGGATGGTGGTAGCGGTATTGATGTCTTAGAAGTCGATTACTCAGGTTTAACCACCGATATCCGTCAATTTACCACCTCTTTTTCCACCAGTGGTAACAGTATTTCCTACAGAAATATTGAAAGATTTAACTTGACTGGGGGTAGCGGCAACGATAACCTGTTCGGTGGTAGCTTAAATGACACCCTAATCGGTAATGCCGGTAATGATACCCTCAACGGTAATGACGGGGATGACAGCATTAGTGGTGGTGATGGTAACGATTCTCTTCTTGGGGGCAACGGTAATGACACTATTAGCTCCGGCTTAGGGATTGACACAGTAAACGGAGGAGGAAACCTCGGTGATTTACTGATCGTTAACTACTCCACTCTGACTACGGATATCACTCAGACAATCAATCAGATATCTACCACTAGCAATCAGGTTAATTACACCAGTATCGAGCGCTTTAACTTGACTGGGGGTAGCGGCAACGATAGCTTATTTGGTGCGATTCTAGATGATACTCTAATCGGTAACGCCGGCAACGATACCCTGATCGGTGATAACGGCAATGATAGTATCAATGGGGGGGCTGGGAATGACAGCCTGATCGGTGGTGACGGTAATGACACCCTCAGCACAGGTCTAGGTACTGACTTTGCTGACGGTGGCGGTAGCATCGACCTTCTGATCGTTGACTACTCTAGCCTCACCACTAATATCAGCCAAACCGCTACTGTCATCTCCACTACTGGTCATCAAGTTGCTTACACAGGCATCGAGCGGTTTCAAGTGACTGCGGGTAGCGGTAATGACCGTTTGTTGGGAGGAGTATCGGCAGATCTCCTCAATGGCGGTGCTGGCAACGATACCCTCACCGGTGGTCTAGGAAATGATACCCTCACCGGCGGTGGTAATGCCGATCAATTCATTTTCAACAATCCTAATGAAGGCATTGACTCGATTGATTTTGTCAGCGCTCAAAACGATCAGATTGCCGTCTCTAGAACTGGTTTTGGTGGTGGACTCGCCGTCGGCGCCCTGGCTGCCGCTCAATTTATCTCTGGTGCAGGAATCACGGCAGCGACCACAGCCACGCAACGATTTATTTATAACACCACTAATGGCGCTTTGTTCTTTGATGCTGACGGTAGCGGTGCTACTTCCGTCGCTCTTCAAATCGCCACTCTCACCGGTGCGCCGACTCTCGTTAATACTGGTATCGTTGTCATCTAGATTAAGGATTAGAAATTAATCCTGAAACTGACTAAGGACAGTTATTCCTGGACTTCCCCCATACAGAAATACTAAAAAATTAACAAAACCCTTACTGCCTGGAGCTTCTCAGAAAAAATTGAAAAGACGCTACTGGGTACATTTTCCCTTTGAAAATGGCTGTACCGTTGACTGTATCTAGAGTAGAGCGATTCCGTAGAGTTGGCTGTATAGTGATCGCTAACCTTATTGTAACAGATGGTGTCATTAATCTCTAGAGTCAGCGATTCCCTCGGTAGCCATGTTTTTGATGGTTTTCTGCCTGGAAACAAGCTATAATGGTCGAAGGGTCAAATTTGAAAAATTTTGCCTCAAACCCTGTCTGCGTAAGGATTTCAGGAGTTTGTACCCAGTAGTTTATTAGTATTACATTGCTTTAACTCAGGCTCTGTAAGACTTTGAGCCATAGCTAGTATATTTATACGGGGGAAGTTCAGTTATTCCCTAATCTCTTTTCCTATCTAGAAAAGGGGTTAGGGATAGTTTGCTGAGGGAAACTTTGTATAAACCCGCTAAACCCTAAATTTTTGTAAAAACCCCCGATCAGAGTCGTCTAGAGGTTATTTTTCGAGGAATTTTTTGACTGGACTGAGGTTCACCATTCACATCTTCAGGCCTCTTGAAAAGCCCCATCTCATCCTGTATTCTAAGTCAGCGTGAGAACTATAAATGTCAATCGATTAAGCTAAATCTTAAACTATAATCCTTAAACTATAATCATTACCCGATCGCCCAGGAGGGACAAAACAACTCGTGAGTATAACTGATTTAATCCAAAAAGGCGGAGTGGCTATGTGGCCGCTGCTTTTTCTGTCTATTTTAGCTCT
The DNA here is from genome assembly GCF_000010625.1 of Microcystis aeruginosa NIES-843. Taxonomy (NCBI): domain Bacteria; kingdom Bacillati; phylum Cyanobacteriota; class Cyanophyceae; order Chroococcales; family Microcystaceae; genus Microcystis; species Microcystis aeruginosa. Next base: position 4,037,139 of record NC_010296.1, on the reverse strand, counting down.
TAGCACTATTATCGAACGAATTTGGTTTTGGAGTCGCACCCTCCTCAGTGAAGGCCAGATTTTAAACCGGATTATGGAATCGGCCATCCGTAATTGGGATGTGGCGGCAAAAGTCGCCAGAGATTCCCGCAATCACCCCATCGGTAGCTATCTTTATGCTCCCCTGCGCTTAGAAAATCCAGATCCAGAGGTTTTTCACTTTGCCCTCGAGTCGGCTGCCGATGAACAATTATCCTTAATGAAACGGGGCGATAAAATCCTGGAGGCAGTCATCGCCCTTTCTCCCCTGCTAGGATTATTAAGTAGTCGTGCAAAATTAATTTCTTGGTTAGGATAGGCAAAAGGCAATAGGCAAAAGGCAAAAGCTTTATCGAAATGTGTAATTAATTTTGCTTAGGTACTTAGGGACTACATCAAGTTTCTGATATTGCTCTGGTGTTCCGTTTTTTAGCTTTGCTTCTACGACTAGCATTTAACAATCCTCGACCATTGGATAGTTTAATTATAACACAGTTTACCCATAGATGGTAGAATTAAAATCGTGCTTTGCAGTTAATATCCTGGTCGGATTTCATCCCCCGCAAAGGTGAGTATCTTGTCGAAAAATTTAGCGGGGGCATTCATCCGACATTTTAGGTAAATCTGAAATTCAATGCTTCCTTCCTGACCCTGGGAACGAAGACGCTCAAACCCGCCCCGACCTCGCGCATCACAAGCTTCTTCTACTCCTCCTTTAAGACAATCAGATAAAAAACCGAACGCATCAAAAACTGTGCTTTTTCCCACACCATTTTTGCCGATAACGGCCGTCATCGGTGTCAGAGAATCTCGATTTTGAGTATTCCATAACTTGCCCAGAGTTATATCCTTGAGCGCTCGATAATTTTTAATCCTCAATCCCTCAATTCCGGCCATTATTTAGTCCCGTTTCTCATTACTAAAGTAATTTGAGCAATTTCTTGATAGATTGATTCTAGACCAGTTATTAATAGAGTTCTTGCCTAATTAGGGTTTGCTGAATAAATCTAAAAACCTTGTTGGATAGGGTTTTTAGACTTGTTTTCCCTCAAAAAGTGCCGACCTTTGGAGTGATTGGGGGGAAAATTCAGGTACTTTTTCCCTGAAAATTAGGTAATTGACCCCCTGAAAATGGGTAAAACCCCACACCCCACACCCCACACCCCACACCCTGCCCCCAGGAAAAGCTTTTTCAGCAAACCCTAATTAATTTTTGAGAGTTCAAAAATGAGAAAAATAGGCATAAAATTGCATAAAATCCTTAGATAGAGCATTTAATTGATTAATGCTCATTCTTAATTCTCCTGACTACTGACTACTGGCTACTGACTCCTCACCTAAGGTCAGATTTTTGATTTTTACAAGAGGTCTAATTACTGACCCGATTCGATCGCTCCTTCGGCCTCATGGACAATTGCCCTCAATCGATCTAAAGTTTTCTGGTCCACCTGGGTCCATAATCCCCGTTGTTGAGCCTCTAACAATCTTTCGGCCATATCTCGCAATGCCCAGGGGTTTTTCTCCTGAATAAATTGTTGTACCTTGTCGTCAAATAAATAAGCTTCGGCTACTCCCTGATAGATAAAATCCTCCACTAGATGAGTAGTGGCAGAGTAGGCAAAAATATAATCTACGGTTGCAGCCATCTCGAAAGCGCCTTTATAGCCGTGTCGCATCACTCCCGCTATCCATTTGGGATTAACCACTCGCGAACGGTAAACCCGGCGAATTTCTTCCTCTAGGCTTCTGATGCGGGGATTTTCCGGTCGGGAATGATCACCAAAATAGGTGACGGGATTTTTGCCGGTTAAAGCCCGGACACTGGCAGTTAAGCCGCCTTGAAATTGATAGTAGTCATCGGAGTCGAAAATATCGTGTTCTCGATTGTCCTGATTGTGCAGCACTATCTCTAATTCTTGCAGTCTATTTCTCAATACTTCCGGTAAAGAATGGGCAGTTCCTTGACTATCATAGGCATAACAACTCCAGTTAATATAAGCATTAGCTAAGTCTTGATCATTTTGCCAGTTTTGTGACTCGATTAACCCCTGTAAACCGGCCCCGTAAGCACCCGGTTTGCAGCCAAAGATTCTGGCAGTAGCTCTCAGTTTCGCCTCCTTTTCTCCTAAGCCCTGATTTAGCCAAAACTCCCTCTCTGTCTTCACTTTCGCCGCTAAAGGATTAATTTTTTCCTCTTCCTCTTGACAAGCTACCGCATTTATGCAAGAATTAAGAAGATGTAGTATGCTGGGGAAACTGTCCCTAAAAAAGCCCGATACCCGAACGGTCACATCAATTCGAGGACGGCCTAAGCTAGACGGGGTAAGGATTTCAAACCCGACTACCCGACGGAAAAAACCATCCCAAAGGGGACGAATTCCCAGTAAAGCCATGGCTTCGGCCACATCTTCGCCACTATTTCTCATCGTCGAGGTTCCCCAGATAGAAATCGCCAAAGTGCGGGGATATTCGCCATTTTCTTGGGTATAACGTTCAATTAGTGCCTCTGCGGCCTTTCTTCCCACTTCCCACGCGGTTTCTGTGGGGATTGCGCGGGTATCGACAGAATAGAAATTTCTGCCGGTGGGGAGAACATCGGGACGGCCGCGGGTGGGAGCGCCGGAAGCACCACTGGGGACGTATTGGCCAGTGAGACCTTTTAAGAGATAGGTAAGTTCATCGGGGGTTTGTTTTAAAGCAGGAATTAACTGATTTTCTAGCCAAACCAATTCTTTTGCCGTATTTTCGCCTAGAGGTTCAATTTTCTGGCTAATTAAATCCTGAGCGAGACTTTCCAGATAGGTAGTAGTATCGTTATATTCCGTCAGGGGGTCGCAGTCGAGATGGAGGTCAAGGGCGATCGAACGGGTTAAACCGGGGCGGTCGGGACTAGGAGAACGAGCGATCGATTGGATTAAATCAATTAACTGCTGACCCTGGGGACATTGACCGAAGATATGTAAACCGTCGCGGATTTGTGCTTCCTTGAGTTCACAGAGATAACCATCCACGAGGGTGAGAAATTGACTAAAGGAAGCGCTGGTCGCAACGCGCTCGCTACGCGAGATCGTGCCTAGCTCTCGATCGAGATTAGTTTTCGCCACCAGATCGTTAATCCGCTCGCGAATCAGAGCTAAACGAGAAGGATCAAGAGATTCTGCTTGATAATATTCATCGATGAGGGACTCTAACTTTTCCCAATCCCCATACAATTCCGCTCGCGTCATCGGGGGAGTGAGATGGTCGATGATAACAGCTTGGGAACGTCTTTTAGCGCTGGAACCTTCTCCGGGGTCATTGACAATAAACGGATAGAAATTCGGCAGCGACGAGAAAGCAATTTCGGGATAACAATGGGGAGAAAGAGCGAGACTTTTCCCTGGTAGCCATTCTAAATTGCCGTGTTTACCGAGATTAATCACGGCAGTGACTTGGAATTCCTGTCGTAACCAATGGTAAAAAGCGAGATAGCTGTGGGTAGGTTCCAGGTCGGGGGAATGATAATTAAGAGTCGGGTCAAGGTCATAACCGCGAGAAGGTTGAATACCGATAAAGACATTACCTAACTGGATGCCGGGGATAGGAAAATCCCCGTCCGGATGTCCCCAACGGTCAAGCATAGCGCTTTGATTATCGGGGGGAAGGGAGGAGAAATAATCTAGATATGCTTCTAGGGAGAGAGATTGATAGATAGGTTTTAATTCCCTTGTCTCCAGGTCATTAGTGATACTGGAAATAAGCAATCGCATTAATTCGTCGCTATGGTCGGGGAGGTCGGTGAGGGTATAACCTTGGGTTTGTAATGCGCGAAGAATTTCCAGACCACTAGCGGGAGTATCTAAACCGACTCCGTTAGCGATACGACCATCCTTATTGGGATAGTTGGGGAAAATGAGAGCAATTTTTTTCTGGGAGTTGGGAAGGGAGGAGAGTTGACAATAGTTTGCGGTTAAATCAGCGACAAAATCAACCCGGTGGGGGAGGGGTTGATAGATAACTATTTCCGTTTCTAGTTTGGGATGTCGGGTGAGGACAGATTTAAAGGAAATAGCGCGGGTGATAATTTTGCCATCCATTTCCGGTAAAGCGATATTCATGGCCACATCCCGGGGGGAAAGACCTTGATAACCCTGTTGATAAGCTTCTAAACTGCTGCTGCTGAGGATAACTTGGAAGATGGGTTTATTGAGGGACTGCCAGAAGTGATGATTTTGTTTGTCTTCCGGTCGCTGGATAGAGAAGCTAGTGGTATCGAGAATTAGGTCTGGGGGATGGTGGGAAAAGAGGGTTAATAGTTCCTCTTGCACTTCAATTTCCCGCAGAGAGGAGAGAAAGATAGGGACAGTTTCAATATTTCTTTGGGTGAAAGCGCTGATTAAAGCATCGATAGCTTTGGTATTACCCGCGAGATAATGGGAACGATAGAAAAGTATCCAAGTCCGTGCTTGGGGTTGGGATAGGGTTATCTGGGAATAGATTCCCAACCGAGGGACAACCTGAGGAGGAGAGGGAGGATAGTCGAGATGGAGACAGGTATGCGCGATAAATTTAGCAGCATTAATCCAGTTATCTATCCCTGCTTCCGTGAAATAGCACCATAACTGGTTAACAGTAGTCAGGGAAGCAGTGGAATGACTCATCAACTCTAAATCCGGTTTATCCTCTCCCGGGAGGACAAATAAAGTCGCACCGGTGTCCTCGACAATTTCCTTAACTACTTCCAATCCGTAGGACCAACTCCCCCGTCCCCCCAATAAGCGAAGAATAATCACTCTTGCTTGGGATAGTACCTTGTCCCCATAGTTATCGATACTGTATTGCTGCTGTAACTGCGATAAATTCAGGGCGCGAATTGCGGGAAAATTATCGGGTAGATGGTCGATAGCTGCCGCTAGAGTTTGAATATCGGTATCGGCCATGGTGAGGAGAACAATCGGGGCCGGATTTTGGTCAATAATAATCACCCCTTCGGTATCTGCTGTCCAACCACCCGCTTGGGGAGCAATTCGGTGCATAAGTTTTGAGAGTCAGGTTAAATAATGATTAGGTTTTGAGAATCAGGGTCTCGATCGAGGGATCATTCTTAGGTAGATAGAGATGATTATATCTGTCTGCGGCAATTTAAAGAACAGGCAATAGGGATTAGGGAATAGTAGGGGATAGGGATTAAGAAAACTTCACTAAAAACCAAACCCCAGTCCCCTTACTGATGACTGGGGAAGTGGGAAGTGGGAAGTGGGAAGTGGGGGAATTTCAACTAAAACCCTAACACCCTAACACCCTAACACCCCAAAACCCTAACACCCCAAAACCCCAACCCCCCAAAACCCCCCGCAACGCGCACGCAGTGACCAACCTATCTCCTGCCTCGCAGCCTCGCAGCCTCGCAGCCTCCTGCCTTCTGATAACTGATAACTGATAACTAATAACTAATAACTGATAACTGATAAATGAATGCTTCTCCCGCTTATGTTTGCTGTCAAGTGTTGTCATCTACTCACCTCGAACAAATTCGTTCTTGGTGGGGACAGTTGGCAATACAGGTGACAGCACCGAGGATTAGTCTCAGTGAAAGAGAGCTTCCCCCACAGACAGGAGAAATCTATCAACTCTTGCTTTCCACTGACCTACAAGCTTTATTGTTAGCCAGTCCCCAAGGGCATAATTTTCAGTACGAAGTCCGCATTAGTTTTGAAGCGAACACGATTAAAAATTTTCTGCAAGGACTGTCCGTCAAGTCTCTCCACAACCCAAAAATTCAGCAGGGTTATCAAATTTTAAATCTGCCTCTATCCATTAATGTCAGCAGTTTTCAAAATAAAATTTTAGTCAAAATTCTCTCGATAATTTCTTCTCCGTCTGCTGATAGAGATTGTTCCCGCATCTTCTCCGTTTGTCAACCAGTAGAAGCTGCCCTATCCCAACAAATCCAACAGGAAAGATTATTAAACCAAGTCATCACCCAAATGCGTCAGAGTCTGGAGTTACCGGTGATTCTGGAAACCGTAGTCAGGGAAGCGCGAGAGTTTCTGCAAGTGGACCGATTGTTAATTTATCAATTTTTTCCCAGTACCAGTGAGGTAAAGGGAAAAATAACTTCCGAGTCGCGCATTTCTGAACAGATAAATTCGGTGTTAAATTTAACCCCCGAAGACGATTGTTTTTCCTATATTCCCCAATACAAAGAAAAGTACCGTCAAGGATTAATTCTGGCCGTAGATGATGTGGATGCTAACTATTCTTCTTCCTTCTGTTTGTCGGAATTTTTGCGACAACACCAAGTGCAATCAAAATTAATCGCCCCGATTGTGGTACAAGAAGAATTGTGGGGTTTATTAATTGCCCATCAATGTCAAGAAAAACGCCAATGGTTGCCGCAAGAAAAGAAATTTTTAGGTCAGATTGGTGAACATCTCGCCATCGCTATCTATCAAGCGCAATTATATTCTCAAGTACAGGAACAAAAAGATATTTTTGAACGCCGGGTAATAGAAAGAACCCAAGAATTACAAGATACTTTAATGGCCGCAGAAGCCGCTAACCTCTGCAAAAGTGAATTTTTAAATAATATTAGTCATGAGTTATTAACTCCCCTAACTTGTATTATCGGTTTGTCCAGTACCCTGCAAAAATGCTCGGCAGCCAATAATTTTTTACCCCCCGACAAACAAAAACACTATCTAAAAGTTATTCAGGATAACGGCAATAAACTATTAGAATTAATCAATGACTTGCTTAATTTCTCGCAAGTTTCGGCGGGGAAAGCTGTTTTAGATATTAAACAATTTTCGCTAAAATATCTCTGTAATCATGTTTTAGAAATTATTAAAACAGAGGCAGAAACTAAAGAAATTAATCTGATTTTAGAAATGAAAATTACCGAAAAAGAGCATTATTTTTACGCCGATTATGATCGAGTTCAGCAGATACTTTTATACTTGTTAAAAAATGCCCTAAAATTTACCCCCGAACAGGGTGCTGTCACGCTGAGACTGTGGAAAGAAGGCAGTCAGGTCATTTTTCAGGTAGAGGACACGGGCATCGGCATTCCTGCTCAAAAAATACCGCTTCTGTTTGAAAAATTTACCCAGTTGGATGGCTCCCGCAAACGTCGTTATGGTGGTGTAGGATTAGGATTGGCTTTAACTAAACAATTAGTGGAACTCCATCGCGGCACGATCGAGGTAGAATCTTGCTTAGATAAAGGTTCCATCTTTACCGTCCGTTTACCTCAACAAAAGCCCCCCAAACCCCAACCCTCGGATAATAATCCCCATTTTAATCACCACCATCCCACTATAGTTTTGATTGAAAGTGACGAAGAAATCGCCAATCTTATTTGTGAGTTATTGATGGTGGCACATTATCAAGTTATTTGGTTAATCGATAGTGTCTCCGCTATCAAAAAAATTGAGATCGTGCAGCCAGGTATTATAATTGTCGATCGAAAAATGCCAGATATATATCATCTCTGTCATCTTTTAAAAAAATCCCGCCAAACTCAAGCCAGTAAAGTGCTAATCTTGAATGATACCCCTGAAATCAGCGTTAATTTTCTCGGTCGTCATGGCATTGACGACTATCTCCTCAAACCCATTCAACCCTCCCTATTGTTGGAAAAAATCCGCTATCTAACCGCTTTATAAGTGGGGTTTGCGGCAAAAAGTTTTTTGTGGGGGTAGGGGTGCATCTCATACTAAATCCTGTTTAAAAAGTATAGGATAGTGGGGTGTGGGGTGTGGGGAGAAACAATTCATAACTTGAGAGTTAATCACACTATTAAAAAGGGATTTGGTATCATTTTTGTAAATCTACTAATTTGGGATTTTTCAGGGGAAACTTTCTCCTAAAATTGGGCGTTACTTTCGGTTTTATCACTCAATCCAAGCTTTTGGGGGGTTCTACCCCCCCAAACCCCGGAGCGCATTAGGTTAACTGTGAGATGCTTACACGCGATTGTTCATATTTTTGTACTAATTTAAGAGTCACTGATAATTCTAAATCCGGTTATTAAAGACTGATTATTTATCCCCCTTTTTGCCTTTTGCATGAGTGCCTTTTGCCTATCTTCATAAGTAGCCTATACTCAACGGATTTAGTATAATTGCTGATTGTCGGTATTTCTGCAAATGTGGGATGCACCCTGGCCCCAGGGTGTGGGGTGTAGTGTTTTACCCATTTTCATCTGGTCAATATTTTTCTTTTTTCCTCAGAAAATAGAGCTTGAAAACTAACTATCAAATAGCTAATTTTCAAGCTCTTAATTGTAGGAATCCTAGAGCTAAATTAGGATTCACTCTCGATATAGATAAATAACAAACCCATAACCACGGCTGGCATTAACCAACAGACGATCGGGATTAAAATCCAAGGCAGATAAGAAGCTGCGTAGTCACCAGTCATGTCAAACGCTCCTAGTAAAAAAATAAGGAAATGATAACAGGTAGAAAAAGGGTTAATTATTGATTAAAAACCCCGCGCATGATGCCATCAACGACACCAAGATTTTCTAGGAGGAAATAGGCCACAAAAGCGCCACCCATACCACCAATAAAGAAACCGGCGGCGAATTGACTCCAACCCTCCGCCGATTTCAGCGGATCATTACTAGCGGCCTTACCTTGGAAAGAGACAAGACCATAACTAGCTAAACAACCCGTAGCCAAAAGAACCATGGCTAAAGCGGGGATTAAGCCGCCGATATTGGCATATTCGGAGTCTCTCAAGGGGCCCAGGACAACCCAGGGACCACCGAGGAAATAACCGTGGGCCATACCCACTTCTAGACCGCGCAGAATCGGAGCTAGACCGGGACGATAGGCAGGTAAGTTACCAATAAAAGCTTTGGTAAAACCAGAAGCGGAAATGGGGGTAGCTAGATGACCAATGAACGGATCATCATTGTAGGGTGTCACCACCTGTTTGTATCCAGTTTCAGCCATTGTGTTTGAGTTCTCCTTTTTCCGATCAACAGGAAAATTGATCATAAAACTTTAAGATTACACTTTAGGCCTAAGAATTACTTCAAGCAACCCCATCGATCGAGTTTTCAAGGGTTGACGGCTGAAACTCTCACAATTCGTTACATTTCTCTCGGGAGAAGGGAGTGGGGAGCTTTTTTTCAGTGAGCAGTAAACAGTAAACAGTGAACTGAAAACTCACATCTGCTCACTGCTCACTGCTCACTGCTCACTGATTAAGGGATAATCAACACTGGACAGGGGGCAAGGTTAATAACTTTAGTGGTGACGCTTTCGGACACGCCTTCGCTGGTTAATCCTAAACCGCGACAACCCATAACGATCAGGTCGGCATTAATTTCATCGGCCACATCACAGATGACAAAAGAAGGCATTCCCTCCCTTTCAATCATTTCCGCATTGATGCCAGCTTGGGCGAAAATCGCCCGCGCCGATTGTAACAATCGATCCACCGCTTCGATCGAACTCATCTTATCGTCGGGGGCAATTTCTCCGGTGGGTGTCGTTTCCACCACCGACAACAGGATCAAACGACTGTCAAAGATTTTGACTAATTCGATCACACTACTGGTCGCGTCACGACTTTCGCGGCTGTGGTCGATGGGAAATAAAATCGTCTCAAACATAATTAGCAAGTCTCTCCAATCAAATTTTTCTGGGCAAATCAGTCTTAGAACTGCAAAACTGATCCCCAAATCTGAAATAATCTTTGTCAAAGTAATTGCCGCAAGTAGCGATACCCTGATTTAATCTTTATTGTACGGTAAGCAATCTAGGAGGTTATGGGCTGTGCCAAAAAAAACAGTAGCGAATTTAACAGAAGCTGATTTAGCGGGCAAACGGGTCTTAGTCCGGGTCGATTTTAACGTTCCCATGGACAAAGCCACCGGGGCAATCAGCGATGATACCCGCATTCGGGCGGCACTACCAACGATTGAGGATTTAATCAAAAAAGGGGCTAAGGTTATTTTATGCAGCCACATGGGTCGCCCCGACGGTCAAGTTAAAGAAAATTTGCGTCTGACCCCTGTAGCTAAACGTCTCTCGGAATTATTGGGCCAAGAAGTAATCATGTGTCCCGATTGTATTGGTGAGGGAGTGACGGCAGCGATTAGTCAAATGTCTAACGGTCAAGTGGCCCTTTTAGAAAATCTGCGTTTCCACGGTGAAGAGGAGGCAAATGATCCCGATTTTGCCAAAAAATTAGCCGCTAACGCCGATTTATACGTTAATGATGCTTTTGGTACCGCCCACCGCGCCCACGCTTCTACGGAAGGCGTTACCCACTATCTCAGCCCCTCGGTGGCGGGTTATTTGATTGAAAAAGAATTAAACTACCTACAAGCAGCTATTGAAACTCCCCAACGTCCCCTAGCGGCGATTATCGGCGGTTCTAAGGTTTCTAGTAAAATTGGCGTGATCGAAACTTTATTGGAAAAGTGCGATAAACTGCTCATCGGTGGCGGTATGATCTTTACTTTCTACAAGGCCCGCGGTTTAAGTGTTGGTAAGTCTTTGGTGGAAGAGGACAAACTGGAATTAGCCAAATCCCTGGAAGCGAAAGCTAAAGAAAAAGGAGTGGAATTCCTCCTTCCTACCGATGTGGTGTTAGCGGATAAATTCGATAAAGATGCCGAGTCCCAAATCGTCAAGGTCGAAAATATTCCCGATGGTTGGATGGGATTGGATATTGGACCTGAATCAGTTAAAGTTTTCCAAGAAGCTTTATCTAACTGTAAATCTGTCCTCTGGAATGGCCCCATGGGGGTGTTCGAGTTCGATAAATTTGCGGCGGGTACAGATGCGATCGCTCACACTTTAGCCGATTTAACTGCTACGGGTACAACTACCATTATCGGTGGTGGTGACTCGGTAGCGGCGGTAGAAAAAGTGGGAGTGGCGGAAAAAATGAGCCATATTTCCACCGGTGGTGGCGCTAGTTTGGAATTACTCGAAGGGAAGGTTTTACCCGGTATTGCCGCTCTCGATGAGGCCTAATTATCGCTAATATCTCAGGTTTAAACAAGGTGGGTGTTGCCCCACCTTTTTTTATGAATTAGGGAGTGGGTTTTTAAAGTTGGATTGGGAGTTAATCATACCAGGACTTTTGCGGCAAACCCTAAATAGTTGAGCCACTAGGATACTTCAATTGCGGTAAAATCCACCCGCTGATATAAATCTGTCAGGGATATTTGAAAATCTAGAGAAAACAAAGTTAAAATCGCTTCTTGAGCGTGATAATCCCGAAATGCCCAATGATCGCCTCTTTTATGAAACTGTTCTATATAATAACCATATTGATCGATTAAAATATATTCTTCAAAACTATTAAGAGAGCGATAAAATTTAAACTTATCACCCCGATTATAGTCTTGAGTAGATTTTGATAAAACCTCGATAATCACCTGTGGATTGGTAATCGTATCGGTGCGTCCTCTTTCAAGAATTGGTTCTCCCTTAACGATCATAATATCGGGATAGGTGTACATATTATAGGCGGGTATTGCCAAGCGTAGATCGGTGATAAATATATCATAGGCTTGATTCTGGATAGTTAAGGGAAATCTTCTATAAAAATTTCCCGCAATGCGATTATGGTTAGGAGTTCCCCCAGTCATAATAATAATTTCTCCATCTCGATACTCGTGTCTGTCGGTGGCAGTTTCCTCTAGTTGAAAGTATTCTGCGACTGTGTAGCGTTTCTCAGTGGTTGCGACCATATTGCCCCCTTGAAAGCAAAGCTCTGTTTTTATGATAACCTGTTTTCTGAAAAGGTAAGTAGCTGGTTATAATTAAATTAAAAATGGATTTTAGGTTCGATCCCCCCTGCCCCCCTTGATAAGGGGGGTGTCTGATAATTTTTAACGCCTACCTACTTATAATTATCGGTTTTAATCAGGTGCTGACTGCCGGATAAATATCGAGAGACCTTGTTAACAAGGTCTCTCGAAAGTGGGTGGGATTATTGTTGCTAATTTGCTAATCCGGTTGGGATAATTTGAGGATAGCGCTAGTGACTTTCATGCTTTCTTGATAAAGCACGTCCTGGCCCCAACGCTGTAACTGTTTACCTAGCAGAGTTTCTGTTTTTTGGTCTTCCAGATGGGACACTTGTTCAACGCGGCAAGATTGGGCCCCTCCCGAAGCTTCCATCCGCATACAGCCAGTAGTTCCCGAACAAATTACCGTACAACAATCGGCCTGAAGATTAGTAGAACTGAGTTTAATACTAATCAGATCCCCTTGTACCTCACCCCAATCGGCCACGGGAACACCGGCTAATTCCGCCTCAATTAAACGCTGGTCCTGACCGAGGAAGCTAATCCGATGAATAGCGTAATCTCCCGACCGGTGACTATATCCCACCGGTCGCCATTGTAACCGGCTGGCCATCCAACCGAGGAACATAAAAGCTTGGCAAGGATTGCCCTTTTCGTAATCAATAGTGATGCGATCGACTTCCAGAATAGCATCCCGGCGCTCCGGTGGATCAAAAGCCTCGGCGGTTAGTTCTTGCCAAGGAGCGAGACGACTCCAGTTCAGGTCAGCTAATGGTACATCTGTTGCTAATAAATCCCCCACTTGCAGCAGTTCCGTTTCCGGTTCCCGAAAAGTGCTGGAATCGACGATAATCGTATCACATTGACTGGCCAGACGCTTAAATAGTCCATATTCCGCATCCGGACTGGCTTTCCACCAGAGAAATTTGGGCAAACTGGGAATAGTTAACTCGGAAATAATGCCGCCAATTCGTTCCAAGGCTTCCGCTGTGCCGCTTAAAGTGACGTATTCACAGCAAACTAAAGTGTTCTGACTACGTTTGTTGACGGGACAATAGGCAGAAACAGAGGCTTTTACCCCTTCATCGGCCTCGGCGGTGGGACAGAGGGTAATAATGCGACAGGGATTGGAAGCAGCGATCGCATCTGCGACCCCAATCGCATCCAAATCGGCGGCGTATTGACGATGATTAGCCCCATCCTCGGCGTTTTTTTCCGCTTCCCAGGCCGCCCTTAACCGAGCGACAAATTCATCGCTAGAAAGCCCAGTTACTTCTAGTTCTAGGTCCTTCTGGGCGACTTTGATGGCGGCGTGAGTCCGCGGACCGGCAATACCATCAATCGGGCCGGTGTAATAGCCGAGAAGGGTTAACAATTCCTGTACCGCATCGGGTTCATAGACAATAAAGCTAAAGGTGGTGGCCCGGGTGGCGGCCATACCATCCTCATTATCATTATAGGATTGCCAGATATCGCGCAGTTCCTGCTCGATCACATCGATGGAAACATCTTTCGGTGCTTGCAGGGAGACAATGGGGGGGCTTTGGGTAGTCATGTCAGTTATCAGTTATCAGTTATCAGTTATCAGTTATCAGTTATCAGTTATCAGTTATCAGATGTGAGTTTTTAGTTTACTGCTCACTGATTACTGGTCACTGTTCACTGTTTTAGAGTCGTCGCCAACGACGGCCATCGCGGTTAAGGAGAAATTCTGCTTCTGTGGGTTCCCAGGTACCCGCTTCGTATTGGGGTACGGAGGCGGGATCGGCGGGAGCGTCCCAAGCGGCGAGAGCGGGAGTAACGATGCGCCATGCTTCTTCTACCTCGTCAGAACGGGTAAATAGGGTTTGATCTCCTAGCATAGCGTCTAAAAGTAGCCGATTATAGGCATCAGCGCTGGCAACACCGAAGGAGGAACCATAACTAAAGTCCATTTCTACCGTGCGCGTGCGTAATTCTGACCCCGGCATTTTCGCCTCAAAACGGAGGGCAATACCTTCGTTAGGCTGAATCCGGAGACTCAGTACATTTGCATTAGTTTGTTGGGCTGCCGATTGGAAGATTAATAACGGCACATTGCGGAATTGGATGGCAATCTCGGAAACTTTTTTCGGCAGACGTTTACCCGTACGCAGATAGAAGGGGACACCCTGCCAACGCCAGTTATCTACCATTAATTTCATGGCCACGTAGGTGGGGGTGGTCGATTCGGGATTAACCCCCGGTTCTTGCCGATAGCCCAGAATGGGTTTTCCTTTCATCCAACCGGCTTTATACTGGCCGCGGATGGCGGATTTTTCCAGGTTATTAATATCGGCCAGGTGAGTCGCTTGCAGGACTTTGACTTTTTCGCCACGGACACTATCGGCGTTAATAGCGTTGGGTGCTTCCATCGCCGTCAAGCAGAATAACTGCATCAGGTGATTTTGCACCATATCGCGCAAAGCTCCCGATTTTTCGTAATATCCGGCCCGCTCCTCCACTCCCACGGTTTCGGCCACGGTAATCTGGACGTGATCGATAAATTGACGATTCCAGAGGGGTTCAAAGATAGCGTTAGCAAATCGGAACACCAATAAGTTTTGGACGGTTTCCTTGCCTAAATAGTGGTCAATGCGATAAACTTGGTTCTCCTGACAAACCTCTTGTACGACTCGATTGAGAACTTGGGCAGAACTGAGGTCTTTGCCAAAGGGTTTTTCGATCACTAAGCGGTGTTTAATTGGGTCTTTCAGCATTCCCGCCGCGCCGAGGTTTTTAAGACCGGGGGGGAAGAAATTAGGAGAAACCGCTAGATAAAAGACTCGATTGCCGCGGGTTCCCCGGATTCCGTCTAATTCTTCCAGAAAGACTTTCATTTTGGCGTAACTTTCCGGATCGTCCATGTTGCCGGGGAAATAGTACAACCCTTGGGCGAAGTCTTGCCAATATTCCTCACTGCCAATCCCGTCGGAAAATTCTTCGATGCCTTGGCGCATCTGTTGGCGAAAATAATCATGACTCCACTCTCGGCGCGCTGTACCGACGATGGTTAATTCGGCCGGTAGTCGTCTTTCCCGTTTCAGTTGATAGAGAGCAGGAACCAGTTTTCTTTGGGTTAAGTCTCCCGATGCCCCAAAAATGACTAAAATTAGGGGTTCTGGGGTTCTTTCTTGTCGCAATCCCACTCGGAGAGGATTTTCGAGCAGCTTTACCATAGGATTTTGTCTAGCCGAGGTGCATTATTTTCCAGTCTAGCGAAAATACTCGACGGGATACCTAAATTGACGCTCCCATCGCACTAAGCGCTTCGGGATTCCCTGTTCATCCAGTTACCTTATCTACTAAGCTTTCACCTAATAGACAGTGGGTAGTCTGTCCGAGGGCTTGAATTTCTGTCCGCCCGACAGTATTTGCCCGTGCGAGAATGTTTATAGCGGCGTTTTCGTCTCTATCCAAGACACACCCACAAGAACAAACATGAGTTCTTACAGATAATGTTTTCTTGACAATATTACCACAACTAGAACATTGTTGGCTAGTATATTGTGGGTTCACCGCTACCACAAACTTCCCGTGTATTTTCCCAAAGTAGTCTAACCAATCGGTGAACATTGACCAACTCGCATCTTGAATAGATTTAGCAAGCTTAGGATTTTTCACCATATTAGATACCTTCAAGTCCTCATAGACTACCAAATCGTTAGATTGGATTAACGCTTTTGCTGTCTTAACGGCAAAATCTTTACGCTGTCTAGAAACTTTTAGATGAAGGCGAGCTACTTTAGATTTCTGTTTTAATCTTTTTTGGCTTCCCTTTTTCTTCTTTGAGAGTTTACGTTGAGCCTTTTTTAGTCTTTTTTCCGACTTACGAAGAAACCGTGGGTTATCAATTTTATCCCCATTAGAGTCAGTTAAGAAATGGTTTAAACCTAAATCAATCCCTACTTCTTTTCCTGTAGAGTCAAAGGTTTCTACTCTCTCAATGTCTAAGACAAATTGACAATAAAAGCCATCGGCTCGTTTAATAAGCCTGATTCTTTTGATAGTGGATTTATCGAGAATCTCACGGTTAAAAGTACCGATTAGGTTTAATTTTCCTATCCCTGTTTTATCCGTGATGTGGATAAACTTTTTGTCTTCTGTTAGTTTCCAACCAGAAGTTTTGTACTCGACAGACCTTGAAAATTTTTTGAATTTAGGATAGCCTTTTTTTGCCAAACCCCTTTGACAATTGTCGTAGAAACGGGATATAGAAAACCAAGCTCTTTCGGCACTTGCTTGACGAGCCATAGAGTTGAGTTTACCAACAAAAGAAAATTCAGGAATATTAGATAATTCGGTAGTTAGCCTACACAAAGTAGCATAGTTAACCTGATCTTCTTTAGTAGAGTCCATCCAAAATCTTAGACATTTGTTCCGAATAAACTGTCCCACCCTGATAGCCTCTTGAATGGCTATCTTTTGGGAAGGATTGACTTTTAACTTAAACTCTATGACTCGCATCGATTCGACCTCTCAATGTGTTAAGTAGGGAGGCACAATTATTTGTAGGATGGGTTAGCGGTAGCGTAACATGAGCAGGCGTTGGGTTTCATGCTTCAACCCAACCTACGTTCATCTCAATGTGTTATACCATGATTATAGCAATTCGTAGTACAAAATTTCAAGAGCATAAAAACTAATTATTTTAAGACTTGTAGAGCCACTTTTAATCTCACCGTACATATAGTTCTTGTGACAAAATATCATCGGAAAGTATTCCAGAAAAAGCATTTAGAGTTTTTGAGAATAGTTTTTCAAAACATAGCTGAGAAATGGGAGGCGAAGGTAATAGAGATTAACGGAGAATCAGACCATGTTCACATTCTTTTAACTTACCCACCCCATAAGCTGTTAAGTAGTCTAATCGCTAACTTAAAATCAACTTCTTGCCAGCTGATGTGGGATAACTTTTCAGACCACTTGAAAGAGATATATGGTCAAGATAAGAGAATTTTGTGGACAGGGGTATATTTTGTGGCTAGTTGTGGCGGTGTCACAATAGACCAACTTAAGAAATATGTCGAGAATCAAGACTCCCATGAATATTAGCTGTGCTTCGCTGTTTTATGCTGGTCGGTTTTTCATCTCGTCAGTGAAACCGAGGGTTCCTTCAAACCGACATTTAAGGTAAAAATTAACAACCACAATCAGTAATCAGTAATCAGTAATCAGTAATCAGTAATCAGTAATCAGTGATCAGTAATCAGTCATCAGTCATCGGTAATTGGATAATATCTTTAGGCCTTTTTGAGATCAAACAGTGCCGGGCCTGGGAGTGAGCGGGGGGAAAATTGGGGGGACTTTTTCCCTGAAAATTAGGTAATTGACTTCCTAAAAATGGATAAAACCCCACACCCCACATCCTACCCCTAGGAAAAACTTTTTGCCGCAAACTCTGATGGAGGAGAGGCCGTTATTTTTTGGCGGTTTTAACACAATCGAGGGTACGGACGATGGCGGCTGCTGCGTAGTTACGACGGGCGGGATCATTTGGTACAAAAGCACTACCCTGCTCGTTCAAGGGAGAGGCCACACCGCAAAATCCCGACATCTGGGTAATTAAACTGGCGGCCCAATGACCAGAAGTATCGGAAAAATTGGTGGGGGTTTTAGTTTGGGCTAAATCGGGGGCTTGTTTTTGCTGAGTTTTCAGGTAGGTGGCGGCCTGTTTGAGAATCGCCATCAATTCGGCCCGGGTGATGGGGTCGGTGGGACGGAATTCGCCGTTAGCTTTGCCGGCAACAATACCATTGGCCCGGGCCCATTGGATTTTTTTGGCACTCCAGCGCGTCGCTTCTACGTCGTTAAAACTGCCGCTGCCGGGGGGAATATCTTCTAGGTTAATTTTGGTGACAGTTCCCATCCCTTCAATAATCATCGAGACGAATTGTTCCCTGGTGACGGGATTTTCGGGGCGGAAGGTGTTATCTTCTTTAAAACCGGCCACTACCCCAAGTGCGATCGCTTTTTCAATCTCAGTTTTATAGATATCGCCGCTAATATCCTGAAAACTAGCCCCAGAACTGGGGGGAGGAGTGGTTTCGTTGATGGGCGGTCTCCCGGTGGCTGCGAGAACTTCCGCTTCTTTGCCGCTAAAGTAGAAGTGGCCTAAACTTTTGCCTTGGAAAGTACGACGGCTAAATCTCCAACCCGGTTCGAGGATAATTTTCATAAATCCTGTTTGCATTCCTCGGGTTCTTCCCACCACTAATTCCGGTCGGCGGGCATCCCGGGGGGTTCCCACTAAGTATAATTCGCCATTGCGTTCCACAATACGCAGGATGTAATCTAGCCCAAAATCCCGGCCATCCAGACGGATAGAATAACCATTACTATCGGTGGCGCGGCGACAAATGCCGGTAAAGTCAAAGTTGAGGAGTAGAGGGTCGATCATGACGGGATTTGAGCCGCTTTCGCTCCAACACTTCTGTTTTCCCTGGATTTGTTCCAAGACTAGCAGGTCAAATTTATTACCTCCGTAGGGACGAGCGATCGCTACTACCTGGGTCTGCTCGATGTCCTGTTCGTCAAAGTTGGCCGCTGGTGTGGCAGTTATGCCCAAGGTCATTAGGGCGGTTAGGGCGATCGATAATCTGGCTTTCATAATCTTTAATCTATAAGACGATTTTTGCAGTAAAAATAGACGTGCTAATCCCAATATTCTATGACTGAATGCTTCCGGTCGTTGTTCCAGACTGCGCCGGATTGTTGTCTGTCCGCACAAGTTTTCTCTCAATCTTCAATTTCCGAACCTATTTATCCTGGCAATATTCTGATGGAACTGGTGGGTTGATCAATATTAATTCGGTTAGCTGTTGAAACTGGGGAGATTTTGGCGAATTGTTGAAAATTTTAGCCAGCCATTCGAGTCTTAGGCTAAGATGGGGAGAGAGGCTTTTAATTGGCCGCAGCCCTTGACTTCCTCACAGGATTTAAGCCCAATAATTGCCTAAAAAATGGCAATTAATCGATTGAGGGCTATCAGTGCCGCGGTGAATTATCATAGTTCATTAGCTCTGGTGAGCCATTGCCCTTTCTTTGGTGTGTGTGAGGTAAACAATTATGAGTAACTCCCCTGGCGATCCTTCTCCTCGTCCTAATCTTTTTCTGAGTATCGGTCGATTTGTCCGCCGGCCTTCTACTTTAATTGTCGGGGGAATTACTCTCCTAGGAATTACCTCCCTTGGCTATTTTACGACTCGTTATTTAGTTTATGAACGTCTAACCCCAATTTTAGACAATATCTTCAGTGAAATGCTGCACAGACCTGTCAGGGTAGGTAAGATAGAGGGCTTTTATTTTAATCGCATTCGTATCGGTAAATCGGAAATTCCAGCTACGGCCAATTCTGCTGATAGTTTATCTATTGATGCGATCGAATTGGGATTAAATCCACTGCCCTTACTTTTAGGTCTGCCGCTGCCGGTTGATGTCAAGTTAATTAATCCCAGTATTTATCTCGATCAGGATAAAAATGGTCAATGGCTCGATAATTTAGATAAAATATCTAGTAACTTTGATCGGGAGGCACCCATTAGGTTAAATCTGGGTTTTCAGGTGGAGAAGGCAGCTATTAATATCCAACCCTATGCCCTGAAAAAACCGATAGAAATTAAGGCCGATGGTCAAGGAAGATTTATTGATAATCAAAAGCAAAATCTCACCTACGATTTCAGCGCAGAAATCCTCAAAAGTCAAGTAAAAATTCAAGGAGAAACGGCGTTAAAAACGGGTGAAAGCCTAACTAATCTTCAGATCGACCGTTTAAACTTAAGTGAACTATTAACTTTAATTCCTAATCGCAATTTTCAATTAAATCAAGGACAAGTAAATGCTAATATTGCTCTCAATATTCCCAGTTGGGCAAAGCTAAATCAAAGTCAAGGTAATGGCAATTTTCAGGTGACGGAAGTAGCGGGAAAATTCCAACCTTTCCAGTATCCAATTAAGCTAACAACTAAGTTAAATTTACAGGGAGACAAAGTATTAGTTGAACAAGCGACCGCAACTATTGGCAAGATTAAAACTGAGGTGAGAGGAGAAGTAAATTGGCAAACTGGTTATCATCTCAAGGTCGCTCTAGAATCGGTGGATTTACAACAACTTTTAAGAATTATTTATCTGCAATCACCTCTAGATTTACGGGGAGAAGCACGATCTACTTTTCAAGTGACGGGAAAACTAGATCAACCTCTAATTAAAGGAACCGTTAGCAACAGCAAACCGATTATTTTTGAGCAAATTCCTATTCAATCAATAACCAGTAATTTTCAAACAAATCTCAATCGTCTTAATTTAGATAAAATTCAAATTAAACCCGTCGCAGGTGGAGAAATTAAAGGAGAAGGAAAATTGCAGTTAAATATTCTGCAATCCCTGCAAAAAAATCAACCTCTTGACGGGACAAAAATGCCAATTAATTTGAATTTACAAGCTAATTTTCCCACGAGAAAAATTTTATCTCAACTGGCAACAATTCCCGCTAAAATTAATATAAACGATCTGCAAGCTAATATTAAAGCTAGGGGTAGTTTAGGACTGCCACAATTATTAATTAATTGGCAAATACCCAGGGTTAATCAGTCAGGATTAATCAATGTTGCTGGGGAGGGTAAAGTATTTTTAGGGGGCAACAAAATAAATTTAACCGATACGGTCATTAAAACAAATGGCGGCAAACTACAGGTTAATGGTAATGGTGATTTTACTAGCAAATTAGTCCAAGCAAAAATCACGGGTAATAACTTTTTATTGACTCCTTTTGTGCCTATCGTTTGTCAATATTTGGATAGTATTTGCCCCTACCTAAAAACCTTAGAACCCTTAAATTTAGAGACAGCTAATATTCAAATTAGTGGCAAAATTGACCAAATCAATGTTAATACCTTAAACGGAATTACTAACTTAAGAATTAGCGGTAAACAAGGCACAATTTCAGTCAATAGTCAAGTATTGCAAGGAAATCTTCAGGCTAAAGCTGTCCTAGCGGGATTGCCGATTAATTCCCTATTGCCTAACTTACCAACTCAGGTTGAGTTACTGCGATCGCAAATTAATTTACAAGGTTATTTAGGAGAATTACTAAATAATAAAAATAATATTTTCAGCAGTTGGCAAGGTCAAGGGAATATGGAGTTATTAGTAGATAATAATCCTTTAATTGCCACAGCCAGACTGAATCGAGGTTTTCTGACAGGAACAGTCAACACTGGGGGAATTAGTCTCAATCCTCTAGTGGAAAATTTAACAGTTCCCGTTAGTTTAGGCAGGGCAAAAATCAGCTTTGCTGGCAGAATAAATGCTCTGATTAGCGGTACTTTAACGGATTTACAAACTTGGCGCGGAGAGGGAGATATACAGTTATTTGTCAATAATCAATCCCTAAGAACGACAACCCAACTGGAACAAGGTATTTTAAGCGGTATAGTTAATACGGCTGGCATTAACTTAAATCCGTTTTTACCCAATATAAATATTCCTGTTAGTTTAGGAAAAACCCAAGTCAATTTCACTGGTGCAATCAAGGAATTGTTAGCGGGAAAAATCCCTAATTTGTCCACCGTCAATGCTAGGGTAAATACTCGGTTGTTAGTGGATAATAATCCGATTAATACTGATATTCAGTTAAACAACGGTATTTTTAATATTCTCGGTAGCTTAGAGAATTTTCAGACTAATATTCCCATACCGTTGCATATTTCCCAAACCAGGTTTCAAGCAGCAGGAAATGCCCAAACTATTTTCGATTCCCTGCAAGAAAAACGACTCAACTTAAGCAGTATCAAAGCAGTTTTTAACTCTCGTATTAATCTAGCTAAAGGAGAAATTAAAGCTAAGGCACAACTGAATAATAATTTCTGGCAAAGTGATATTATTGCCGCTAATCTCGATCCCGCTGCCGTACTAAGACAATTACCAGCAATAAAATCAATCTCGATTCCAAAATTAGATTTTAGTGCCAATTTAGCGGGAAACATTAAAGAAATTTGGCAGGGAGTAACACCGATTCAGGTTAATAATCTTTCGGCACAGTGGGGAGAAAATAGCTTTGATGTGCGAGGAAATATTCTTTTAGCTAATCTTATCAGTCAACCCGATATCGCTGAGGTTAACTTAAATCTACAGGCAAAAACCGACCTTGCTACTGTACCGCTAACTCAGATTATATCGCTTTTACCGATCGATCCTCGTTTGAAACCCAGAGAATCGACACTGACAGGGAGCGGAGAATTTCAAGGACAAATCACAGGAAAAAATCTCTTAACTGCTTGGCAAAAAGTGGGAAATATACAAATCAAAGGAGATATAAATTTAGCGAATTTTAGCATTAATGATCGACCCTTTGAACCTATCTTAAAAGGAAGTATGCAAGCAGGAATCGGTCAAAATATTAGTTTAAATCTGCGAGGAAATCAGGACATTATTGACCTAACTTTCGATCCTTGTCAACAAAATAATTGTCTGCTGCCCTATCTTCCCTTAGGGATAAATATTCGCCAAGCTTTTGGAAATAAAACTCCTTTTTTAGCAACAGCTAAACGAAGCGGCGAAAATTTAAATGTTCAGATTGCCGATTTTCCCCTAGAAATCCTGAAAATATCTCCCACGGCAGCCTACAATGTTCCAGGGATTATTGCTGGACAAGTGAATGCTAATCTAGACATCAATTTATTTAACTTACAGGGACAGGGACAACTAGAGATTAACCGACCTAGTTTAGGTAACTTAATCGGGGAAAAATTAACGGCAAATTTGGTTTATCGGGATTCTATAGTTCAACTGCAAGAAGGTAGTTTACAAGCGGGTGCAAGTCAATATAATCTGCAAGGTTTATTTAATTGGCAAACCCAAGCAATAGAAGCTAAACTCAGGGTAGATCAAGGTTATATTCAAGATTTATTATCAGTTGCTAGTATCTATGATTTAACCAGTTTAATCAACCTTTTCTCCTCCGAGAGTAACCAGGCTATTCAACTTAGTCCCCTAGGAGTAGGTGACTCCGAAGCTTCCCTAGCACAACAGGTAAATTTGCGGGCAAAAATTGAAGAAATAATCCAGCAATTAGCAAGGGAAAGAGGGGTAGTCGGGATACCTTCTGAACTAGATTTTCGCGGCCGTTATCAAGCAAATATAGCCTTAACTGGGACTTTAAAAAATCCCGATCTTACCGTACAATTTCAGGGCAATAGATGGGAATGGCGACCCCAAAGACCGACGGTAAATATTGTTAACTCTCTGGGAATTGTCACCACCGATACCCAATTAATTCCGATTGATGAAGTAACAATTAATCTTAACTTAAATCGTCAGTTGCTCAGGATAGAACCGATTAGATTAAAGTCACGAGATTCTTCCGTATTTTTAGCGGGTGATTTTTCCCTAAACAAAGTAGAGGGAACTTTTGCCGTGGAAAATCTTTCTCTGGATCTCTTGAGAAATTTTGTGCAGTTTCCCTTGGATGTATCTGGTAGTCTAAAAACTCAAGGACAAATTGCAGGAACCTTATTAAATCCTCGTATTCAGGGTAATTTTGCCTTTATTGACGGTGCAATTAATGCCCAAAATATTAATCAGGATATAATTGGTTTATTTACCTATAATCAGTATCGTTTTGATTTGCGGACAACCTCCTCCGAATCAATCCAAATCTATGCCAGCATTCCCTATCCTCCCTTACCGGGTAATGATCAATTAAAAATCCAAGCAAAATTGGGAACCGATGCAATCAAATTAATCGAAGCTATCAGTCAAAACACCATCGAATGGGTTAACGGTGAGGGAGAGGTAGTTCTTTCAGCGACGGGAAGATTAGATATAAAAGAGGGCTTAAAAATCAAAGATTTAGAAGCAAATGGTATAGTTACTCTCGATAATGCCGCTATCCGCAGTGTTGCTTTTCCAGAGATTTTAACCGTAAATGGCCGCATTGGTTTAACCCCTGAAAGCTTAACAGTAGAGGAATTACAAGGCTCGATCGCTGACAGACAAATTTCTGTGGTGGGAGTTTTACCTTTCTTTAAAGCCATCAAAAATAATCCTAATCCCTTAACAGTTAATATTCAAGAGGGAGATATAGCAATTAATGGTCTTTATCGGGGATTAATTGCTGGGAATGCCATGGTAACGGGAACAATTCAGCAACCAATTATCGGGGGGAATGTGCGTCTTTCTAGGGGTAAAGTTTTTCTTCCTCGCACCGCAGAAATTAATCAAGAAACGGATAAACCAGTGAGTCGCTGGCTGCAGCCTCTCAACATTCCTCAGACGACAAATATTACTCCAGTTTTAAATAATTTCCAAGTGTCTTTAGCAGGATTATCAATCGAGCAAGAACCTTTGTATCAATTTGATTTTAGTGGTGCTTTAACCTTGAACGGTCCGCTCACTCCACTGGAGAAATTACAAACTAATGGAGTGATTAATCTCGAGCGAGGACGGGTTAGTTACATCGATACTCGTTTTCTTCTTAACCGACGCAATCAAAATGTTATTGTTTTCGATTCTAGTCGCGGGTTGGGACTTTTTAATCCCTTTGTTGATATTCAACTGCGAACAATTCTCAGCGAATTTTCTCAATCTCGCGATTTTGCTATCTCCCGTCCGGGGGGGGATTTTCCTAGCAATGAAATTCCCGATGATAGCCTCAATCGCATTCAAAGGATCGATGTCACCCTCAGCGTCGAAGGGGAATTAAACCGCTTGCTACCAAATTTAGGACGTAATATCAATGAAGTGTGCCAAATTCGTCCCGATAGTCCACCTTTTCCCCTAGAGGAAAACTATACAGATACAGAATTACAAAAAGCTGCTAATTGTTTACAAGCAGTGGCTTTTGCTAGAGGTGAAGATGAGGGATTGCTTAATACTCCCCTAGTTAAATTAACCAGCACTCCCCCCCGCAGCCAAGGGGAAATCGTTCGACTTTTGGGGGAACAATTGCTGTCGGTTTTTAATGGTTTACAGGGGAAAAATACAGAACAATTAATTCAATTTGGAGTGGTTCAGTTGGCGATTCCCCTCTTAGCTCAAGGAGTCGTGTATGATGTGGAGAATGCGGTTAGTAATGCGATCAGGGCAACGGATTTTAATATTCTTCCCAATTTGGAAACCGTCTATCGAGTCAATTCCCAGTCTTTTATCCGCTTTTCCTACGATTACAATTTGAATGAGTTTACCGTCCGCTATCAAACTCAATTTTAAAGTAAGATTGAGAGATATAGCAGAATTCAGAAGTTAGGAGACAAGGCAAAATTAGGTTATACTTTATCCTGAGAATCAACCGGATAGGTAGATAGAAAATAAGAAATATTATCTTTTGACTTTTGACTTTTGACTTTTTACTTGATATTCTATGATTATTCGCGAGGCCAAAGAAACAGATTTACCAACAATTATCGAGATTTATAATGCTGCTGTTCCCACTCGCAAGGCAACCGCAGATTTAAAGCCTATTTCCCTCGAAAGTCGGCGAGAATGGTTTAAAAAGCACAATCCTGAACAGTATCCCATCTGGGTAATAGCGATCGAAGGTCGGGTGGTGGGTTGGCTGAGTTTACAGATGTTTTATGGTCGTGTCGCTTACCAAAAAACGGCAGAGGTTAGTTTATATATTGCCCCCGATTATCAAGGTCGTGGAATCGGTAAATTATTAGTAGAATATGCCCTGAATCGCTGTCCCAAATTGGGTATATCTAATCTTATCTGTATTATTTTTGCCCACAATCAAGCCAGTATTCGTCTCTTTGAAAAATTCGGCTTTCAACGATGGGGTTATTTACCTCAAATTGCCGATCTAGACAATTTTCTGGCTGATGTGGTCATTTTAGGCAAAAAAGTCGCTTAAATAGACAATTTTCCCCATAGCTAGACTAAATTCTAGACTTAATTGAATATAAGCATTTTCTGGTTCGCCTAGAGATGGTTTCTGGGTGAGAGAAAAGAGATAGTCCTCATACCAAATCTCAGAACTTCCCGCACATTTTTCATCTCTAAATAACCATTGTTTAAACACTTGTTCTCTACCATCATGAGGGGCAACAATCTGATAAACTTTTAGAGATTTTTTAGCAATTCTCTGGCTGCCCTTGCTGGTTAATTCATAACCTAACAAGTTCAAACAATTACGAATAATCGTCAGAGGACGGGAAGTATTAGAGAGGTTAATCTTGGTGATAGTTTTAATCTCGTTGCGGTTTTTAATGGCGATTTCGGCCATTTTTTGTAAATCGGCATCATGATTAGTTAATTCTCTTTCAGGGTTAGCTAATAATACGGGAATTCCTAACACTTCTAACGTCCCGATGATCACTCCTAATTGACTACCATTAAAATCGGGAATAAACAAACTTCCGTGACCTGATTCTATCAGTTTACGCGCAATTAAAGCATCTCGATCGCACAAAAATTGTCGCCCAATTGTCAAAAAGTAATGTAGGCGTAGTTCTTGATACCATCCTTGATCATCTTTAATCACTAATTGCGGTGTGACGGGGATTCCATAGCGTTTGTATAGGTCATATTTCCTGATAATTCTCCTTTCTTTCACTGACTTAATTAACTGTTTTTTTAGCCAACGATATTCTGATTCCGTGATCTCAGAAGCGCTGGCAATGGCCTTGCATTCAGAACGATAATTATGTTCCCTAATTTCTTCAATTGCTGCCGTTAACTGATTATTTATTTCTAGTTCTTCTTCCTGATTCCGTTCTTTAATTCTATGACCTTCTGCTTGTAAAATACCTAGAATTGACTGACGATAATTAAGCATATAAGCATTTACTCGCACAGCCATTTTTGCCCAGCAGAGGAGAGATTCCGCTTGAAAAGTTGTATCTAAATCCTCCAGAGATTCTAAATCTGACTGGTGTAATAAGCGAATATTAACCTCCGTTAGTCGGTGTCCAGAGGTGAGAAGTTTGGGGATAGAAGTGGAACCATTGCCCACCTGATTAAATCCGTACACTGCTGACCAAATATAACGAGGAATATTCTCTCTAATTCTCCCTAAAAATTGAGCGATAGAAGTGGGAGTTTGAATTCCCTGTGCTAAACACCAAACCGAGGTAAAGTGTTGCTGAATATCAATACTAATTCCCGTTTCGATCGCAGGACTAGCTAGAACTATATCATAGTTAAGCAACAACTGATTTAAATTGCCAATCGCTTGATAGGCAGCGTGACCATAATCTGGCAATGACTCTGAATCTATCCGCAGAATTTTCTTCTGAGGGAATTGCTTTCTTAGATAAGATTCTAGGGTAATTGTCCCCCATTTGCTGGTTAATTTTTGTGCCGATAGACAAACAAAAGGTTTTCCTCCCTCTTTAATATGTTCAACTAAATCCTTAACTAGCTGTTGGGGAGTATTATCAGAGTAGTTATAAACTTGCCAAGCTTGCTGATAATTAGGTTTCCACTCGTTACTAATCAAGAAAGTTTCTAGTTTAATAGCCGCTAGAGAAGTTAAGTATTCTAGGGAAATATCACTTAAATCAGCATCGGCAACTAGGACTTTGCCCCCACTGCTGACCACAGTTTGCAGCAGGGACTTTAGGGATCTTAAAATTGCCACACGATTAGTTTTACAAGTATCCCCATTTAACCCATGCCATAGAACCTGTTCGATCTCATCGATAATAATGATAGCTTCTCGCCAATCTTCCGCTTGAAATTTAGCTTGTGATTGGGGATGGAGAGAGTCAATACATAAACCATAACCGTAAATTTGTGCCGCAGGATTGTCCCTAACTTGACTGATATAGTTTAAACCAAAGCGTTGACATAACTCCTCCACCAGTTTCACCCGATGACCGATAACTAAAACTTTTTGTTGATTGGCAATAGCCTGTTTAACTATCTTGGCTAAAAACTCAGTTTTCCCCGTACCTTTAGCCGATTTAATCGCCATTAACTGCGCTGATGTAGGGATGGCAATATCTGGCAAGTAACGGCTATTTAACTCTAGATGAGGTGGGAGAGTTAAACTATTTAAACTCGCTGCCTTCCAAATTTCCCAAGAGGTAGCTTTTTGATAGACTTGTTGGAAGTAATCTTCCCCTCGATTGATTAGTAAATCATCCACCCCTTTACCGTCAGCAGCATCCCAAGTAACCACCTTTACCTCACAGTTAGCCTGACTGAATAGATAACCCATTCTCTGTAAAGCTAAATTAACCGCTTGTTGGGTTTTTGGTTTAGTTTGGCCAATTCAAGTCTGAATTGCATCACTGTCTGATCTACCTTTATAGAATACCTCATTCGGGGTACGATAGTCAAGACATTTTCGAGGACGATTGTTAATCAAGTTTACGGCTATTTCCACCTGCTCTGGCTTAACAATTTTAAAATTCGTTCCCTTGGGAAAAAATTGTCTTAATAGTCCATTAGTATGCTCGTTTAATCCCCTCTCCCAAGAATGATAAGGAGTAGCAAAATAAAAATCTGCTCCCAATTTCTGACTCAACTCTTGATGTCCACAAAATTCTTTGCCGTTGTCACAAGTAAAGGTTTTTCTTTTGTCAGGGTGAATCTCTTGAAAAAGTTTTTCTGTGACTCTATTGATTTCCGATGCGGTTTTGTTTTTGGCTAATCCTGCTACTAGAAATTTCGAGGCCTTGTCTACATGAGTAACGAGAACTCCTAGATGATTGCCTCCAATCATTGTGTCACTTTCCCAATGACCGATTTCAGTTTTCTGGTCAGCAATTACTGGTCGCTCGCTGATATCTACACGCCCTGGAATCCCTCCACGCTTACTTTTTGCTCCGCCTCGACTCTTTCTTTGACAAAGCCCCCGGCGTAAATATTTCTGGTACTCTCCACATCCGTGATAGTTCTGATAGATCATTTGATAGATGGTTTCGTGACTGAGAGATTCTTGACTGGCTCTTTTCAGACGACCTGCTATTTGTTCGGGACTATGATAATCTTTCAATCCTTCTTTGACCAACTCTAAGGCTGACTCGCTGACATTTTTAAAGGGTTGTTTGGCATTTTTTCGCCTTGTCTCGCTTTGAGCTTGTGCTGTGTCAGGTAGATAGCAGCCAAGGGAACTTTGATTCCTTTTTAATTCCCGTGATATTGTGCTTTGATGACATCCGAGCCAGACGGCCATTTGCCGTTGAGATAAATTTCCCTCCTGACTAAGTTGGTAGAGCAAGTTTCTTTGTTCTATGTTAAGATGTTGGTGGCTCATTTTTGGGTCTGATTTGTTTTTGTTAATGATCAGACAGTACCTGATGAGCCTTTCTTTGTCAACTCTTGAGGTTGATGCGTTTCATTTTTGAATTGGCGTTTCTTGATCAAAAACTAGATAAATCTTTCGTCCGGAATTAGCTAATTTTTCCAGCTGCGGAATTAGATGAGATTTGCCGATTCTCCTACCTAGTTCGTCCTTGGGAGTACGATAACCATTGTGAATCCCTGGTAAGGCAATTGTCACATAACCTGCTGTTAGTAATGCCCCCGCTTTTTTCGCTCCTTCCGTAAGACAAATAGGTATCTCTGGATGTTTGATTACCCAAGACCAAAAACCGAGATCCTCTTGCTTATTATCCACTTCTTCAGTTAAAATATTAATACTGATAGACTGGGCTATCCTTTGCCAAATTTTCAGGGGAACCCGCAAAGCAAAGACTCCCGTAGGGGTTTGGGGGGGATGTTCGTACTTAATCGGTTTAGCCTTATCGAAGCTTAAACGGGGAAAATCGGGCTTAAAACAGCCCCAAAGGTCATAATTACCAGTTAATAAGTCAATTCCTGAACACCACCAACCGCCTTGACTGGTATGTTCATAACGCTTGAGAATACTATCCCTAACCCTGCCATCATTGCGTCGCGGTAATTCTTGGGAGTAGAGTAGGTATTCACTGGGAGATAACCCCGCTAAACTGGTGACATTGAGATGGATTAACTCCGCGTCCACCCCGCTACCACGCCATTCTTCTAAATATTTCATCCTTGTCCTCTACTCGCTAGACGCTATATATAGCGTTTTTGTCCTATTATTCTAGCGGTAAGCCACTAAATAGCGAAAAGAGAAAATTTCCTCTCTCAGAGGTTCTCAGAGGAAATTTGACTTTTAATCCACTCTTGTCTTAAATTATCGAAAAGTTAAGTAGTCGTGCAAAAGGAGACAGGAGACGGGAGACAGCAGACAGCAGACAGCTATCAGTTATCAGATTTGAGTTTTAAGTGTGCAGTATTAATACTAAATCCGTTGAGCATAGGCTACATATCAGGACAGGCACTCATGCAAGAGGCAAAAGGCAAAAGGGGGAATACATAATCAGTTTTTAATAACTGGATTTAGTATAAATAGAAGTTTCCTACTATCTTTTCACTGAGCAGTGATTACTGTGTACTGATCACAGCAAAAGGCTGACGGTTTAGATGTGTAATTAATTTTGCTTAGGTACTTAAGAACAAAACTATACCCATAAGCTATCAGCCATTAGCTAAAGTCTGACCACAACCTCCTCAGCAGTCAAGCAGAATCGGATCAAAAGGATTTTGTCAATCTGTTTTTCCTATCAAAGAATAGTTCTTTTGTCAAGCATACAAAAGAACTGTTTTCTGGGAAAAATCAAGAATTTTTTCCAGAAAATGTCATCCAAAAGACTGTTTTTAGGGAACAAAATAATCCTGGCTATACCATATATAGAGTGATAGGATTATTTAACACGCTAGATGTTGTGTTTTCCCAGAAAATCTGATAGAATATTCTAGTACAAATAGATTAATTTGTCAAGTTTTTTAACGCCGCAATTTTCCAATTATGCAATCGAAGCCCTTGACTACTGCCGTTTCCATTCACAAAAATAACGAAGTAATACCCTTTCGTTCTACCCCTTTAGCTAATATGGGCAGCCATGGAATTAGAGTGATTCGGCGCGATGGTTCCACCACAAGCTTAAATATCGGCAAAATTCGCGACGTGGTAGAGTGGGCTTGTGAGGGCAAAAAAGTCAATTCAATCGCCTTAGAAGCGGGTTTAACCACACGCCTGCGGGATGGGATTACCACTAGGGAAATACAGGATAATTTAATTAATTGCGCTCTAGAAATGTGTAGTCCAGAGGAACCGGATTGGCGCTATGTGGCGGGAAGATTGCATATTTGGAGTCTTTGGAAAGATACCTTAGTAGCCCGGGGTTATCAGTACGGAAATTACGAGAAAACTGTCAAAACTCAAGTTAAAAAGTTGCTATACGACGAAAGGATTCTCATCTATTCCGAGGCAGAATTAAAAGAAGCTGGTTCTTGGATTAATTCCGATTGGGACATCGATTATGATTACGCAGGGGCATTGTTAATCACTAGCCGTTATTTACTCAAAAATGAGTTACCCCAAGAGGCATTATTAACCTGTTCCTTGCTGCTTGCCACTGTGGAAGAACCAGCTAATAGACTCCCCTGGGCGAAGAAATTTTATCAAGCGATTGCTCAAAGAAAAATCTCTCTCGCCACCCCAATTTTAGCCAATTTACGCACTCCCAAAGGTTCCTTAACCAGTTGTTTTATCCTCTCCATTGACGACAGTTTAGAAAGCATTTTCGACGAGATTACTAATGCTGCCCGCATCTCAAAAAATGGTGGCGGTGTCGGGGTGAATGTGAGTAGAATTCGCGCCACTGGTAGCTGGGTAATGGGGAAAGCTAATGCTTCCGGGGGGATTATTCCTTGGATTAAATTACTCAACGATACAGCTATTGCAGTAAATCAGGGGGGAAGACGCGCCGGGGCAGTAACTATCGGTGTTGACATCTGGCATTTAGATGTGCCAGAATTTCTGGAAATGCAGACAGAAAACGGTGATCAAAGACGTAAAGCTTATGATGTTTTTCCCCAATTAGTTATCACCGATGAATTCATGCGTCGGGTGATAAATAAAGCCGAGTGGACATTAGTAGATCCCTACGAAGTTCGCAATAAATTAGGTATAGAATTAGCGGAACTATGGGGGGAAGAATTTGAAGAGGCCTATCGTTTAGTAGAAGCTAATTTAGATCAAGAGATTCTCCTCTATAAAAAAATCAATGCCCGAGACTTATTTAAAAGTATCATGCGTTCCCAAGTAGAAACAGGAATGCCCTACATTGCCTTCAAAGATACCATCAATCGCGCTAATCCTAATAAGCACGATGGCTATATCCCCGGTGTAAATTTATGCACGGAGAGTTTCTCGAATGTCACCCCCGATAAAACTGCCCATTGCTGTAATTTAGTTAGCCTTAATTTAGCCAATATCGACAGGGAAGAAATCGAGTCTAATTGTCAAATCGCTGTCAGGATTCTCGACAATACTATCGATATCACTAATCCTCCCTTTGATAATGCTAAAAACCACAACGATAAATATCGCACTATTGGGGTAGGGGCGATGGGATTGGCTGACTGGTTAGCTAAACGGAAATTATCCTACAATAACCTGTCAGAAATTAGTAATTTATTTGAAGAAATTGGCTATTGGTGTACCTATTCCTCGATGGAATTAGCCAAAGAACGCGGTGCTTATCAAGCTTTCTTGGGTAGTGAATGGAGTCAAGGTAAATTAATCGGAGCAAAACCAGTGGCATGGTTTTTAAATAATGCGGTGCAACCGCAAAGATGGCAACAATTAGCAACAGATATTCAACGATTTGGCATCCGTAATTCCCATATTACCGCCATTGCTCCTAATACTTCCTCTAGTTTGGTACAGGGATGTACCGCTAGTGTTTTGCCGGTTTATAGTCGCTTTTTCTACGATAAATGGGCAAAGGGAACCGTTCCCATCGCACCACCTTTTATTGAAGAAGCTTTCTGGTTTTATTCAGAGAACAAAAATCTCGAACAGCAGCAAGTGGTGAAAGCGATCGCTACTATGCAAGAATGGATCGATACGGGGATTTCTATGGAGTTATTATTCAACCTCAATGAAGGGGTTTATTTCCCCGAAGAACCCAACCGTTGTCTCACTGCCAAAGATATCTTTGATACCCTAGTTATGGCCTGGGAATTGGGGTGTAAAGCGATTTATTATATCCGTACCGTACAAAAGGACAATTTTCGAGAGTCTGACGATAGTTGTTCTAGTTGCGCTAATTAAGGTTAACTTCGGTGGGCAATGCCCACCTTAATTTTTTTACATCAAAGATTAGGACTGATAAAATGAGTTTTATTGATCACCTAATCACAGCTATGGATAAGACTTTATACGAACAGGATTACTATCTCTGGATAGAGAAAACCATATCTTTACTAGAAAATCATCAATTTTCCGATTTAGATTTAGATAATCTCATCGAGGAGATTAAAAGTATGGGTATCAAGGAAAAACATACCTTAACAAGTTTATTGACTAGAATAATCCAACATTTGCTGCAACTCGCTTATTGGCAATCGGAAAGCCAATATAATGCTAATCACTGGAAAGGAGAAATTACTATTTTTAGAATTGATTTATGGGAAGTTCTTGATGATAATCCAAGTTTAAAGTCCTATCTAGAGAATAGTTTTGATAAATGTTATCAGTCAGCCCTTCGTATCCTAGCTAGAAAAATGGGAGTAAAAATCAATACTTTGCCCAGGGAAAAAATTCTCACTCTTGCCCAAGCTTTGGATGATGATTGGTTTCCTGAATATGAGGATAATAATAACTGATGATTTGGTTGGATTATAGTTAATTAAGGTGAGGGACTATGGAAACGAACTTATACGAACAGGATTACTATCTTTGGTTAGAGAAAACCATATCTTTACTAGAAAATCGCCAGTTTTCTGAGTTGGATTTAGAAAATTTAATTGAAGAAATCAAAGATATGTCCAGAAGAGAACGTCAGAAGTTAGAGAGTTTACTAACTAAACTCTTGGAACATTTACTTAAATTAACTTATTGGCAATCTAAGCGCGATTACAATAAAAACAAGTGGCGACGTGAGATTTTAAATTTTCGCATTCAAATAAAAAGAATTATTAGCAACAAAAAGGATGGAACTTATAATACAAACTTAGCATCTTACCTCACCGAGATTCTTGAGCAATGTTATGAGGATGCTTGCCATCTATTTGTCGAAGGTTATGGCATCGATAAAAGACTTTTAAGTGCTACACCTATGGGAGCAATCGACCAAATTTTAGATGAAAATTGGTTTCCTGAGTTTCTCGGAGAGGATTAAGCAATGAAGAGTGATTTATACGAAAAAGATTATTATCTCTGGATAGAGAAAACCATATCTTTACTAGAAAATCATCAATTTTCCGATTTAGATTTGGATAATCTCATCGAGGAGATTAGCGACATGGGCAAAAGCCAACGACAAAGTTTAAAGAGTTATTTGACTCGGTTATTAGAACATTTGCTAAAACTGGTTTACTGGCAGTCGGAATTAGAATATAATCAAAGAGGATGGAAAAATGAAATTCGTAACTTTCGCCTAGGAATTCAACAAATTATTGAAGACAGTCCCAGTTTAAAGCCCTATCTATCGGAAATTTTCTCGTCCTGTTATCAAAATGCCCGTAAATTGTTTCTGGATTTATCTGGAATGGCTGAAAATTTGGTCGGTTTAGCTCCAATTTGCACTATAGAACAGGCTTTAAATGAGGATTGGTTTCCTGAAATATCAAAATAATGGGGGATAATTATGGAAAAGAACTTATACGAAAAAGACTACTATCTCTGGTTAGAAAAAACCATATCTTTACTAGAAAATCATCGGTTTTCTGATTTAGATTTAGAGAATTTAATTGACGAAATTAGTAGCATGGGTAAAAGTGAGAAACGAAGTTTAGAAAGTTATTTAACTCGGTTATTAGAACATTTGCTGAAACTAGCTTACTGGGAATCGGAATTAGAATATAATCAAAGAGGATGGAAAAATGAAATTAGGAATTTCCGTCGTGCCATAAAAAGAATTATTGCCGATAGTCCTAGTCTACAGCCTTATCTAATTGAAATTTTTAACAACTCTTTTCAAGAAGCTCGTATTTCTTTGATCGAATTATCTGGAATGGCTGAAAATTTGGTCGGTTTAGCTCCAATTTGCACTATAGAACAGGCTTTAAATGAGGATTGGTTTCCTGAAATATCAAAATAATGGGGGTAATTATGGAAAAGAAATTATACGAAAAGGACTACTATCTCTGGCTAGAGAAAACCATATATTTACTAGAAAATCATCAATTTTCTGATTTAGATTTAGAGAATTTAATTGACGAAATAAAATCTATGTCTATCAGTCAACAGAAAGCCCTTAAAAGCAATCTGATCGTGATTTTATGGCATTTACTAAAATACTTACAAGAGCCAGAAAAACAAACCAGAAGCTGGGCATTAACCCTTTTTGAGCAGCGAGAAAGAATCGAAGAAGATTTAGAAAATAGCCCTAGTCTTAAGAGTTTTTTAACAGAAGACAATTTAAAAAAATGCTATAATAAGGCCAGAAAAAAAGCCGCTATTGAAACAGGGATAAACCTAGAGAAATTCCCGAAGGATTGCCCATTTACTTTGGCAGAAGCCCTAGATTTTGCATTTATTCCTAATCAAAATCAAAACATTTGACTTTTTACCGAAAACCTACTATAACCTAAAAGTGCCATAATATCCAAGTAATCATGTCCTTACATTTAGTTAATTCTTGCCATTCGATGCCCATTTCCCCGATCTTCAATCCAGCGGGAGATGATGCGATCGAAAACCGTTCGATCTGGTTTGGTAACACCACCAACCTGATGCAGTTAAACGATGTCCGCTACACCTGGGCGGTGGGTTTATATCAACAAATGCGCGAAAATTTCTGGATTAAATAAGGTAGTCCAGACTAAATCCCCTGAAAACGGTGAAACTCTGTGATCTATCTTGCAAGAAAATTTGTTATAGTGCGTAATATGTATCGCACAACAAAACAAATGGAAAGCAAGACTTGCGCTAAGTGTCATACCACAAAACCGATTTCTGAATTTCACAAAGATAAAAGGCTAAAAAGCGGGACAGTAGCAAGGTGTAAAAGCTGTACTTGTGAATACAAGCGACAGTATTACGCATCAAGCGAAGGAAACGCAAAAATAAAAGCCTACATTGAGCGAAATAAAGAAAAAAGATCCACTTACAGTAAACAGTATTCTCAGAAGTACAGAGATGCTCAGTTTAAAAACCAAAAAAAACTTGAGTTTTGCCTCTATAAAGGAGGGTACTGTTCCGAATGTGGATTTGCTGCAACGGAAGACACTATTGCGGCCTTTGATTTTCATCACATCGAACCCTCTGAGAAGGAATATACCCCATCAGATATGTTGATGTTGAAGAAAGAAAAGGTGTTCAAGGAATTAGATAAGTGTATTCTCTTGTGTTCCAACTGTCACAGGATTTTGCACCACAGACAATACCGTGCCAAGCTGCTAGAAAAAAAGCAGAAGGTGTAGAGACTAATGAACAGCAGATCATATCTGACTAAGTAAAGTAGGCAGTAAGCGATTGACTGTCGAAGCGGGGGACTCCTTTGCATAAGCAAAGGATGATGATATAGTCCGATCCATTTGGTGACAGATGGCAGCTTGAATAAAGCGGGTTAGGGGTAGCGAACCTAATTGAACATAAATGACCACAACGCTTAGATATCACTCAAGACGTGACTGAATACGGGCATCTTACCGATGAAGAAAGATATGCTTATGATGGTATTTTGTCCTATCTAACTTTTCTTGATTCCGTACAAACCTGTAATATTCCCCACCTAAAAGGTAGCGTCACTGCGCCAGAAATTAGTCTTTGTATGGCGGAACAAATTTCCCAAGAAGCCATGCACAATCAAAGTTATCAATACTTAATTGAAACCATTATTCCCTCCGAGCGCCGAGGCGAAGTTTATGACTTTTGGCGCACCGATAAAGTTCTCAAGGATCGCTGTCAATTTATCGCTAGTCTCTACCAGCAATACATCGATAAACAAACTACTGAAAGCTATTTTATCGCCCTTGTCGCCGATTATTTGCTAGAGAGTTTGTATTTTTACAACGGCTTTATCTTTTTCTATAATCTCGCTTCTCGACAGCTAATGTCCGGTAGTGCTGACGTTTTCAAAATGATCAACCGGGACGAATTAAGTCACGTCCGTTTGTATCAGAAACTTATTCCCGAAGCCATGGCAACTTTTTCCCATTCCGTTGAACAGATTTATGAGATGTTCGATACGGCCGTTAAACACGAATGTCGCTGGACAAATCACATTGTTGGCAACGACATTTTAGGTATTACCGAATACAGTACCGAACAGTACACCAAATACCTCGCTAATATTCGACTGAAAGCGATCGGACTTGAGCCTTTATACAGGGAAGAAAAGTATAACAAAAGTCCCTATAATCATCTGGAACGCTTCTCCGATACCAAAAAAGAAGGCCACACCAAAGCTAACTTTTTTGAAGCAACCGTTACCAGTTATGTTATGTCTTCTGGCTTAACTGGATGGGATGAAATTTAAAATTTACGGGACAAGAATAACCCAATTCCTTACCATAAAGTGGCAATTTTGTCAAATATTTTGACAACTTTTGACCCTCTATTCGCTGGGGTGCAAGGGGCCTTTTGCTCCTTCGACCCCGCTCAACCTTTAACGATCCCTACTGGCATCTCGGTAATTATAAGTAGGGCTGGCTGAATAATGGTAAAACCCTTGTTGGTTAAGACTTTTAGAGTTTTTGTAAATCAAAAAGTGCCAGCCATGGGAGTGATCGGGGGGGAAATTTAGGCACTTTTTCCCTGAAAATTAGGTAATTGACCCCCTGAAAATCGGTAAAACCCTACACCCTACACCCTACACCCACGAAAAACTTTTTGCCGCAAACCCTAATTATGACGATTGCCATCATAATGAATTCTCGCCCCGGCCCATTGTAATTTTTCCTGTAGAGTCTGATAAAAAGAATAGCTTTCCCGCAGGATAATAAATTGGGCGAATTTTTCAGCTTTGGTAACTCCCACCCATTGCCCAGGCCAAATAGAAGTGGCTAAAGCGCCATCCATCCAGAGTTTAGTGTTCAATTCGTAGTCTCCCAGAGGCCAAATACTGACCAGAGATGCCGGGGGAATGACAATCGGCCGACTGGAGAGACTCAAGGGACAAATCGGGGTGACAGCGATCGCTTCCATGCCGGGGTGTATAATCGGGCCATTAGCGGAAGCGGTGTAACAGGTGGACCCCGTGGGAGTAGCCACTAATAGGCCGTCCCCTTGGTACTGATCTACTACTTCCCCGTCCACTTCGATTTCCAGGATCGAGGTGGGCATCCTATCGATACTAGCGGGTTTCACACACATCTCATTCAGGGCATAAAATGCCTCGCTCACTGCCTGGGGGTTTATTTTATCCCCTTCATAGATTCTGGCCGTTAACATCATTCGTTGTTGTACCGCGTAGTGATCGGATTGTAAACGCTCCCAGACCGTCTCCGTATCTTGGAAAATCTCAAAAGGTTCCGTTAAAAATCCCAGATGGCCGCCGACATTCACCGCTAAAATTGGAATGTCTTGCTGAGCTAAATAGCGAGCGGCGGCTAAAATGGTTCCATCTCCGCCCAAAACAATGGCGAGGTCGATTTTTTCCGATGCTGAGGCTAAAAATACTGGATAGGGATTATCTTTAAAGCCACTGGGTCCCATTAAAACTTTACACTGACGGGCTTCTAACTGTTTAGCGCATTTTTCCGCCCATGCTTTACTTTGGGGATGGTTGGCCTTGTGGGCGATGATTACTTGTTTTAACTGCACGGAGTTGAGACCTTGTTCGGAGGTTCTATATTTTTAACAATAGCAAGACTGGGCAGATCGGGTGAAAAGTAACAGCTAAAAAGGGGGTTGGGGGATGGGGAAGTGGGGGAATTTCAACTAAAACCCTAAAACCCCAAAACCCCAAAACCCCCCGCAACGCGCACGCAGTGACCACCCTATCTCCTGCCTCTTGCCTCTTGCAAGAGTGCCTCATCTCAACTGGCAATTTAAATACTTAACAGCTTATAATTGTATTAAGATGTGTAACAGTTCTCTGGCAAACTCTTGACAAAGGATAACAAATCTGCTCTCCCAAAAAACAGGAAAGGTTTTATTTCTATGACATTAATTCAAACCGCCCAATTATCGCTGGAAACCTCGGCTTTAGCCTTTTTTAAGCAGACAGAAGGACGCTGGCAATCCCAGAGACGTTATTACACCCTCACCCAAGAAACGGAACCCCAAGAAGTTATCAGCGCCATCGAGATTAAATATTTACCCCAAGGCAGCGAACCATTAATTCAACTTGCCCGTTTACATAATCTGGAAGATACAGCCTTATTAGGTGGTACGGAAGTCACTTGGCAAAGTAATTATCTGCGTCCCCAGAGTAAAAAACCCTCCAACGGTTCGACTATATTCGGTATTTTAGATAATATTCTCTATCGCGATCGGGGATTTGCGACGGATAAACCCGTTAGTGCTATTTATACCTTTCCTAACCCCTCTACTCTCTGTCTGAGAACAGAATACGCCGGTTCTGTCTTTGAAGAAGAAATTAAACTCATCGGTCAACAATATCGCACCCGACAAACTATTATCTCTCGCGCCGGTCAAGAATTGATGATCGGTCAATATCTAGAAAAACGGGTCAATTAGTCAAAAAATCGGCGGCTATTCCCAGAATTTTGACTTCTATGTTAGGAATAGGGCTGAAATCAAGCAGCCCTTCCCATAACTCCCCTTTAAACCGGGGTTAAATTGTCTTGATTCTGACTAGCGAGAAACTTCTCTAATTCCGTAATCGCATCGGCATCGACTTTAGTTTGCATGGGACAGAATTTCGGTCCACACATCGAACAAAACTCCGCCGTCTTATAGATATCTGCGGGTAAAGTCTCATCGTGGTATTCCTTAGCGCGATCGGGATCCAAGGATAACTGAAATTGACGATTCCAATCGAAATTATAACGAGCAATGGAGAGTTCATCGTCACGATCCCGCGCTCCGGGACGATGACGGGCGATATCTGCCGCATGAGCCGCTATTTTGTAGGCAATTAAGCCATTTCGCACATCTTCAGCGTTGGGTAAACCGAGATGTTCTTTCGGGGTGACATAACATAACATCGCCGTCCCGTACCAACCCGCCAGAGCCGCCCCGATCGCCGAAGTGATATGATCGTACCCTGGAGCAATATCGGTGACAAGGGGACCAAGAACATAGAAAGGTGCTTCGCTACACTCCTCCATTTGTTTTTTCACATTAAATTCAATTTGATCCATGGGAACATGGCCAGGCCCTTCCACCATCACCTGTACATCGTGTTCCCAAGCGCGGCGCGTCAGTTGGCCGAGGGTTTTTAATTCCGCTAATTGGGCCGCATCGGAAGCATCGTGGGTACAACCGGGACGCAGGGAGTCACCGAGACTAAAAGAAACGTCATAACGCTTGAAAATCTCGATAATTTCATCGAAATGGGTGTAGAGAGGATTTTGCTTGTGGTGGTGCAGCATCCACTTAGCAATAATACCACCACCCCGGGAGACAATCCCGGTCAGACGGGTTTTGACTAAAGGCAGGTGTTCGATGAGGATTCCCGCGTGAATCGTCATATAATCTACCCCTTGCCCGGCGTGTTTTTCGATAATATGGAGGAAATCTTCGGGGGTGAGTTTTTCAATATTGCCGTGAACGCTTTCCACCGCTTGATAGATGGGTACAGTACCGATGGGGACAGGAGAAGCATTGATAATCGCAGTGCGAATTTCGTCCAAATTACCGCCACCGGTGGAGAGATCCATCACCGTATCGGCGCCGTATTTGACCGCTAGGTGTAATTTTTCCAGTTCTTCGTTAATATTCGAGGAGTTGGGTGAAGCCCCGATATTAGCATTAACTTTACACTTAGAAGCAATACCGATCGCCATAGGTTCGAGGTTGAGGTGATTGATATTAGCGGGAATAATCAGTCTTCCTCGGGCGATTTCGCTGCGAATCAATTCGGGAGAGAGATTTTCCCGTTTTGCCACATACGTCATCTCTTCGGTAATTATCCCCTGACGGGCGTAGTGCATTTGCGATACATTTGCTTGTCCGCGCCGGGGGGCAACCCATTCTTGTCTCATAATTTTATTTCCTCTGTAAACAGCTTCCCTACGCTGGAATTACCCAGTCTCAGGTTCTAAGGGTCTTTCTCAGCCTGATTGCCTCAGACACCCCTAGCTATGACGGCAATTGTACCACTGTTGAGGACTGAGGAGATAAAGCTTAAGATTGTTGTTTGATTGGGCAGTTAGGCTAAAACCCACTTAGACCCCCTACAATAAACTTCTTAGGTGACGAATACTTAAATTTTCCACAATTAGGAAAAATTAGAATCCGGCCATCTAGAGAATACCCGTCTGGGTTCGAGCCTAAACAAGCTCGAATTATCCAAAAAGCGTCGGGATTTTACGTTTCGGTTTCCTTCCAATCTACGGAATTAGTTCCCGATATGACAGTAGGGAAGACCTGTTTAGGAATTGACGCGGGGATTGAGAGTTTTGTCGCTACTTCACGAGGAGATTTAATCAAAGCCCCTCGATTTTTGTTGAAAGTACAGAGTAAGCTTAAATTGCTAAGTAGGTGGGTGGAATTAAATATAAGATGAACGTAGGTTGGGTTGAAGTATGAAACCCAACGCCCGCATGGGTTACGCTACCGCTAACCCATCCTACAAATAATTGTGCCTCCCTACTTACAAAGACGCTTGAAACATCAAGTCAAAGGCTCAAACAATTGGTTAAAACTCCAAGAGAAGATAGCAAGATTACATGAAAAGGTGTCTAATACTCGTAGAGATTGGCACTTTAAACTAGCTCATTATCTTTGTGATATTGCCGATAATATCTTCGTTGAAGATATTAACTTCGTTTCCTGGTCTAGAGGGATCGTTAGAAAACAATCTCTAGATTCGGGCATCGGTAGTTTTATTAACGAGATACTACCGTTTGTTGTTTGGAAACGGGGAAAATAAGTAGCTGGTTATAATTAAATTAAAAATGAATTTTAGGTTCGATCCCCCCTGCCCCCCTTGATAAGGGGGGTGCCGATAGGTGGGGGGATCTGATAACTTTTAACGCCTACCTACTTATTATCTTAAAGTCGATAAAAACGGAACTTCCCAGGATTGTCCTAATTGTGGTGCGATTACCGGCAAAAAAGCGTTATCGGAAAGAGTCCACCGGTGTGATTCTTGCGGCCACATTGAACCGAGAGATACGGCATCAGCGAAGATAATCGAGAACCGAGGAAAAAACGCGGTCGGACTGACCGTGTTAGAAAACGCTTGCGGAGGCGGTCGGTTGGGGGTCGTTCAGTTAAACCTGTTTGATCTAGTCAAGAGCCGATGAACCAAGAATCCCTCGCTAAACCGCGCGAGCGGTTTAGCGGGGGAGAGTCAAGCTTCCACTAAACGAAAAGCCGCACCCAAACCGACAGCGATCTCATCGGGAGAAATTCTGCCATCATGGTTAATATCGATCGCATCAAATACCGCATCGGTTCCCGCCCATTCTTCCCGGGTGATGAAACCATCCCCATCATGATCATAGACTCGAAAAATATCTTCGGCGGCGTGTTCTAGGGTTGACTGACCTTCCAACTGGGTTAAACGTTGAATCAGCAATTGTTCTAATAATTCTAAAGCTTTGGTAAAACCTTGAATACCTTCCGTTAGTTTTTCGGAAGCCATGGCATCTTCGGCGTGCATTTTCTCAAAAGTCGCTTGATCCATGGCAATTTTGACAATATCAAGGGTTGCGGCCTGTGCTGGATCGAGCTTACGGGGTAAATCGGCTTCTGTCTCTTGCAATTGTTCGAGAAGTTTCGGGGAAATGGTTAAAAGATCACAACCAGCTAACTCGCAAATTTCACCGATATTGCGGAAACTTGCCCCCATAACTTCGGTTTTATAACCAAACTTTTTATAGTAGTTATAGATCTGGGTAACGGATTGGACCCCGGGATCTTCAGCGCCAACGTAGTCTTTACCAGTTTCT
The DNA here is from genome assembly GCF_000010625.1 of Microcystis aeruginosa NIES-843. NCBI lineage: Bacteria > Bacillati > Cyanobacteriota > Cyanophyceae > Chroococcales > Microcystaceae > Microcystis > Microcystis aeruginosa. Next base: position 3,994,328 of record NC_010296.1, on the reverse strand, counting down.
TTTTTATACCAATCGAGAATCCGACCGACAAAGGGAGAAATTAAGGTTACTCCCGCTTCCGCACAGGCGATCGCCTGATGGAAACCGAATAATAGGGTTAAATTACAGTGAATTCCCTCTTTTTCGAGGACTTCTGCGGCTTTAATCCCTTCCCAAGTCGAGGCAATTTTAATTAAGACTCTTTCTCTAGAGATACCCGCTTTTTCATACTGGGAAATGAGATAACGGGCCTTGTGGATGGTAGCTTGGGTATCGTAGGAAAGACGAGCATCTACTTCGGTCGAGACGCGGCCGGGGACGATTTGCAGGATTTGCAGACCAAAACCGATCGCTAGGCGATCAAAAGCTAATTTGGCCACATCTTCCGGGGTGGCCTGCTTTCCCAATTCTTTTCTGGCCGCTTGCAGGGTTTGATCGACAATCGGCCGATATGGGGGCATTTGGGCCGCGGCCGTAATCAGGGAGGGGTTAGTGGTGGTATCTTGGGGTGTAAAAGCTTCGATCGCTTGGATATCGCCAGTATCAGCAACAACCACTGTAAATTGGCGTAATTGTTCTAGTAGGGTTTTAGCCATAACTTCTCCAGATGCGTGTTAACGCAAGACTTTATCTGGATCTTAGCGATTCGATCGAGAGGAAAGGGAAAATTCCCGATTGATTTAATTCCCACCCACAGACCTTGCCAAAGTGGGGATAAGCCGGGGAATCTTTTGGCCACTCCTTGCCCAAAGTCCTTTGTTTGTGATAGTATTAGTGATTGTGTCGATTTAATAAAAGGGAGTTTATGCCCAAGCTAAAAACGCGAAAGGCGGCGGCCAAACGATTCGAGGCCACGGGAAGCGGCAAAAAAATCAAACGTCGCAAAGCCTTCAAAAATCATCTACTCGATCATAAAAGTGCCGAACGCAAGCGCCGTCGTTTGTCCCAGATTACCCTGGTACACGAGCGCGACGAGAAGGAAGTGCGCTTAATGTTGCCCTATTTGTAAATTTTCCAGAAAAATTGTCTAAAGGATTATCATGTCTAGAGTAAAACGGGGGAATGTCGCCCGCAAGCGACGCAAAAAAGTTCTCAAATTAGCCAAAGGTTTTCGCGGTTCTCACTCGCGCTTATTCCGTACCGCTAACCAACAGGTAATGAAGGCCTTGCGGAATGCCTATAGAGACCGTCGCAAACGTAAACGCGATTTTCGTCGTCTTTGGATTACCCGCATTAACGCGGCTGCCCGTCAACAGGGCATCAGTTACAGCCAACTGACTGGACAATTAAAGAAAGCTAATATCCTCCTCAATCGGAAAATGTTAGCCCAATTAGCTGTCCTCGATCCCGTCGCTTTTGCTAAAGTGGTAGAAACAGCCAAAGGATAATTTAGCCCCAAGCATGACGGAAACTTGGCAAACGATTCAATTCCCCAGTTCAGAAAGTGCGATCGCTTTAGCGGGTCATCAAGAAGCTAACCTCAAATTGATAGCCAGGCAAACTGGGGCGAATTTAGTCCTCAGAGGCCTGGAATTGCGGATTGCGGGGCAACCGACCCCGGTGGAGCGTGCCACAGCGATTGTGCGCTCCTTAAGTATTTTATGGCAAGAGGCCAAGTTAATCGCCGAAGCCGATATTATGACCGCTATCCATGCCCTCGATACGGGGCGTTCTAGCGAGTATAAAGAACTACAGCAGGATATTCTCGCTCGTACCCGTCGCGGGGAGCTAATTCGGGCAAAAACCTTCCGTCAGCGTCAATATATCCAAGCGATTCAAAGTCACGATATCACCTTTTGTATTGGACCTGCCGGCACGGGTAAAACTTTTTTAGCCGCCGTTTTGGCCGTACAGGCTCTATTAGAAGATAAAGTAGAACGGATTATCCTCACCCGACCGGCCGTGGAAGCGGGGGAAAAATTAGGCTTTCTCCCGGGGGATTTACAGCAAAAAGTCGATCCTTTTTTGCGTCCCCTCTACGATGCTTTATACGAATTTATCGAAGCGGCCAAAATTCCCGACCTGATGGAACGGGGTAAAATCGAAATCGCACCCTTAGCTTATATGCGGGGACGAACCCTAGCTAATGCTTTTGTGATCGTTGATGAGGCCCAAAATACCACCCCAGCACAGTTAAAAATGGTCTTAACTCGCTTGGGATTCGGTTCGCGCATGGTAGTAACTGGAGATGTCACCCAAACCGATTTACCGCAACAACAGGAATCGGGGTTAATTGCCGCTCAAAAAATCCTCAAATCAGTAGAAGGGATCGCTTTTTGTTACCTATCCCGGGCCGATGTGGTGCGTCATCCCTTAGTACAAAAAATTGTCTCAGCTTACGAACAGCACGAAAAATAACAGATTGTTGAGATAGTCGCTCTTGTACTCTTGCGAGAGAGTATTGTAAAGTTTTGTAAAAAATATATGCAAATGACTGCAAACAACTGCTAATATGGTTAGTACAAGTTTACATTGCAGTTCACATGAAACTATCAGATTATGCTAAGAAAAAAGGGATCAGTTATGACACTGCTTGGAGAATGTGGAATCGAGGGCAGTTACAAGGAGAACGTCTTCCTACAGGAACAATTATTATTTTTGAAGATGACCGTTCTTGCGGTGAAAATAAAGTAGCTATTTATGCGCGAGTTTCTAGTTCAGAAAATAAATCTGACTTAGAGACTCAGGCAAAAAGATTGGAAGCTTATTGTATTGCGAAAGGCTATCAAATTGTTCGAGTAGTTAAAGAAGTAGGAAGTGGAGTCAATGATCATCGAAAGCTATTATTAAAACTTCTAGAACAAACTGATTATAATTTGATTGTCGTAGAACATAAAGATCGTTTAAGCAGAGTAGGGTTTAATTATCTGAAAGTTCTTTTAACTCAAACAAATAGAGATATAGAGGTCGTTAATCTAGCAGAAGAAAGAAAAGACGATTTAAGGCAAGACTTCGTGAGCATAATTACCTCATTTTGCGCTCGATTATACTCATTAAGACAACGAAATAGAAAGACAGAATGTTTAATTAAATGCCTTGAGGAGAATGATGAAATTAGTTCAAAAACATCTAATTAAATTTAATCACAAAAATTATTCAGTAATTGATAAATTAGGATTTTTATCGAAGAATCTGTATAATTGTGCTGTTTATTTAAACCGTCAAGTTTTCTTTTCACATCAACCATTTTTAACAATGACTGAGTTACATCATGCCTTAAAAATGAGTCCAGATTATCAAGCCTTACCCGCCAAAGTAAGTCAGTTAGTATTAAAGCAAGTAGAAAAAACCTTTAAATCCTACCAAAAAGCGAAAGAACAATCCAAAAAATCGCCAGATAAATTTACAGGAGAGCCTAAGTTGCCAAGATACAAAGACAAGGAAAAAGGTAGAAACGTTTTAACTTATAACTATCAAGCCATTTCTCAAAAAGCGTTGAAGCAAGGTTTAATCAAGCTATCAGGGACTAATTGAGAATTTAAAACTAATTTAAAGAAAGTCTTAGAGGTCAGGATTATTCCTAAATTGGGTGCTTATTGTTTAGAGATTGTCTATGAACAACCATCCTCATCAAGTCAAGAGGGAGAAAGATATGCTTTTATCGATTTAGGCTTAAATAACCTAGCTGCTGTTACCTCTAATATTCCCGAATTTCAGCCAACTTTAGTATGTGGAAAAGCCTTAAAATCCTGCAATCAAAAGTACAACAAGACACTAGCTAAACTCAAATCGGAATTACCCAGTCTACAGAAGACCAGTAAAAGAATACAAGGTTTAACTTTAAAGCGTAATTGCCAGGTGGATTATTACCTCCACACCGCTAGTAAATATATTATTGATAAATTACTAGCTCATCAAATTAACCTTTTAGTTATTGGTCATAATCAAGGCTGGAAACAAAACATTAATATTGGAGATAGAAATAACCAGTCATTCGTAAATATTCCTCATTCAAGGTTGATCGAACAACTTACCTATAAAGCAAATTTAGTAGGAATAGAGGTCAAAACAACTAATGAAAGCTATACCTCTAAATGTAGTTTCTTGGACTTAGAGTCTATTCAAAAGCAAAAAAGCTATTTAGGCAAGAGAATTAAAAGAGGACTATTCAGAAGCTCGTCGGGTTATTTCTATGGAGCAGATATTAATGGTTCCTTAAATATTGGAAGAAAGGTAGTCGGAGAGGCCGCCTTTAGCGGGAATCCGATAGAGAGGTTCGTAGTTAACCCAGTACGGGTCAAAGCGTACAAAGCTAATTCTAGATGCAATATTTGCGTACAGAATTAGTAACTATAGAATTAGGTTAATTTAACGCGATGTGCAACTAAAAACGACAGAATCAGGGTTCCAGAGGATACTTTATCTCTGCTGATTTCTGAAAGCCTTGTTGTAAATCAAGACTAAAAATATAGTTGCACACCGAGTTTAATTTAGCTTTTTCCCCTTAAACTAAAACCGACAAAGACGTAGTTTAAAGCGTTTCGGTATCCCCAAACCTCAAGGAATTGATAACGCTGCCATCCTTTCACCGAGCCAGTCTGAAAAGCTCTTAGGGTGTATAGTTGATTAGCCCAGTTGTGATCGTTTGGTGTAGCATGGTGAACACAGTGCGCCCCTAGGCTAACTGGAAGGATGGTCAGCCGAATAAAGACTGCTCCTACTAATTCTATGTACCATTTTAACCACTCTAACCAGTGATTTGAGCGCGGAGGATAAGCACCCAAATATAGGGCAAAAGATTTACCAATTACCTGAGATTTAGCTCCCTCATTCTCATCGGCTTCATAGGCCCAATTATGCTCCGGTAGCTGTTGCAAGAGTGCGGCCGCATAGGTTCCGAGTTGGGTAAATACCGCCCAGAGTAAGCAGATTAAACAAGAATGGGTTAAACCCGCACAAACAGAGGCCAAGAAAAGCACAATCAGGGTAGCTATTTGGTAGTTAATGGGGGCTTTAAGGAGATTAGTCAGACGAGCAAGGAAGGTTTCTCCGTAAAACTTGGGAGAGAGTAATAACTTGCCCAAATTTTGCCAATAGAAGGCCTCTTCTTGGGCAAATTCAAAACCTAAATCTTCTACTAGGTAGGGGGTATTCCCCTTGTCATTCATGGTAGCTAGGTTTTTCGGCGGGTGGTGAATTAATAGGTGATCTTTTTTGAACAATGGAAAGGGCTTTTTCCCGGTAATTAAGGTAAGTAAACAACCTAAAAGATGGTTATAAGTGGGATATTGAGGGAAAAAAGCATTATGGGCGCAAAAGTGGGCTATTTCCTGCAATTGAGCCGCTCCAGCTACGGATAGCACCCATCCTAGGGGTATTAATTGCCAGTGGCTAAGAGCGATCGCTAATCCGCCTATATACTGGAGTATGCCATAGATTAGCTCTAAGGAGGGCGTGCTTTTCCAGAGAGGGGGGGTAAGGTAGTAGCCTGTTAGCCAGTCAAAGAAAGCTTGTACGAGACGATTATCGCTGAGTTGGAGCATCCCTAGGCGTGGATTATCCCTTAAAGCCGATGCTTGTGTTGGGGTGGGTTTTTTGAGTATCATGACAGTAGAAAATAAGTTGTACTGTCCTGAAAATGGTTAAATAACCAAATTCAGGCGGTTTTATTAGCTGTGCAGTTGTTCGATTTCTCGGTAGTGCTGGACTAATTGCCCATCACTAAAAAACGGCTTTGGAGAGATTTCTATCTCGATGGCGAGATTAATTACCCAAGCTTCTTTGGGTATATACCCCAAGCGATTTGTTAGCCTCTGGGTTAGTGATTTAATCTGGTAGTTTGAGATGTACATAAGCTCTGAATTAGACTACACTTTTAGCTTATTTCTAGCCCTTTTAATTGTCGAGGTAGTTTTTGTAGCATTTAGTAGTCAATTTGCCAAAGTATCATTAAGTAGCTAAAAGTAGCATTTTGTGAATTGTATTCTTAAAAGGAGAACCACAAGTACAAATGGGAGATAGAAAATCTAAGTCTAAAAAACCAAGTGATCTGAATGAATCAGATTTTTTGGGCATTGTAATGCAGTTAGTTATAAAAGTAGATAATAAGGGATTATCTGATATACAAAAAATCTTAGTAAATGGATTTCGTCAAGATTTAACTTATGATGAGATAGCAGAGAAAAATTACTTAAATTCAGAAAATCTTAGGAAAGAAGCAAATAAAAAATTATTTCCCTTGATTTCTAAAGCTCTCACAGAAGCTATGAAAACGCCTATAAAAGTTCAAAAGACCAATTTTATTACATTAATTGAGCATTGGAATGCTATCGATAACAAGGGTATCTCTGTAGAAAATAGTTTTGTTAAAAGCAAGACAAAAATTGATATATTTACAGAACTTAAAAATAAATTGTCTGGACAACAACAAGCAGAACTGAATCTGATCATAAAGTCGTACTTGCTAGATAATGACAATGCTAATTTTGAAGAAATCATCGATAAAATCATAAATCTTCCAGATGATAAAGATTTATTAAGAATACTTTTTAGACTTACTCAAGATAGCAGAATTAATAGCTACAATCGCTCATACATTGAACAAACAATACAGGAGTTAAAGAAACTATTAAATATTACTGACACAGATTACAATGCTTGGACAGCAGAGATAACAGAAATTGATCCAAAACCTAACAATCGAGAAAATATTAACAACTATCTAATTATCAAAATAGAGGAGAGTAAAAGTCAAGCAAATACTTCCCCTGAATATAAATTTGCTGCGTGTTTTCTACAGTTAAATACATCTCAAAGTCAAGGAAATAATTATATACCTCTTCCTGTAGATAGTAGCGTTAGCAAAGATGTTTATACTCAAAAAGATATAACGAACATTTTAACAAAAATTATTGAAGATTGTCATGAGCGAGGAGGTGCAAACTTAAATATTGAATTTTTCACCGATGGTAAGCTACTATATACTAACTTTGAATCTTGGGAATACAATTACTTTGATAGCCTAACTCAACTTAAGAGAGTATATTTTGTTAATGTTCGCTCTCTTATGAGATTGGAGAATAGATATCGGAATCAACCAGTTTATAAAAATTGGAAAAGTAGATGGGAGAGATTAACGACAAATTCTATAGATACACAAACAGTTAATAACAGCGAGTCCTATTTGTGCCAAGAAACAACTCTATGGAGCAATCTTTGCGCTTCAACTCAAGAGGATTTAGAGCAATTCTTTAAAAGAAGCTTAAAATATGGCATACCTTTAGCCGTTGGGTCGCGCTGGGGAGCATCTCACCTTTGCAATGAGCATAAATACTTAGTGGAAAAATAGGCTTTTCGAGGGTAATTCTTGTTTTAATTCTCCATGTACGCAGTCTTTAAAAGCCTCTATTTCGTTCCAAGACACGATTAAGAGTGGCTTTTAGGCTAAGTATAATTACTTATCGCGTAAGTGAGATGCTCCCGTCGCGCTGTCATGCTCAGGAAGCAATTCACAGAACAGAAATTAATACACTCTTACAGGGTATTCAAATCAATCAATTGTCCACAAGAGTTCAAGAGGTGAGGCGACAATCACCAGATAATTTAGAAGATGAACCAGAACATCTAGGACATCATCTATTATGCTTTTTAGAAGACCCTAATCGGATGCCCCCCTTCCACTACTTAACATCTCAGCACCTAGGTTAACTAACTATGAGTTCATGGAAAATCTTTCAAGGCAATCATCAAAAACGCTCAAGGGATAAGATTACTTGGCCAGAAATCCCACCTTGGCGAAGCTTCGCCACCAACAAATCCGAGGAGCGGGGAAAACAACTCATAGTTAACCCTAAAACCATCGAAACCGTAAACGCAGCCATTCACCTACGCCGGCCTATTTTAGTCACAGGGAAACCGGGTACAGGGAAAACCTCCCTAGCCTACGCAATCGCCTACGAATTAGACTTAAAAGAAGTATTAGTCTGGCCAATTAATACCCGCACCACCCTACAAGAGGGATTATACTACTACGACGCGATCGCACGTTTGCAAGATTACCAATTAGAAGAAAAAAAAGACATAGGGCAGTATATCCGCTTGGGTCCCTTGGGGACAGCCCTCTGTCCGAGAAATTATCCCCGGGTACTGCTTATCGATGAGATAGATAAAAGTGACATCGACTTACCCAACGACCTCTTAAACCTTTTTGAAGAGGGAAGATTTGAAATCACCGAACTTTCCCGACTCGCTAAAGATACCGAAAACCAACCAATACCAGTACAAACCCATGACGGTGAATGGGAATCCATCCCCCAAGGTAAGGTAAGCTGCCAACAGTTCCCCATAGTGATTATGACGAGCAACGGCGAGAGGGATTTTCCCCTACCCTTTAAACGTAGATGTCTGCTCTTAGAAATTCCCGACCCCACCCCAGAGGAACTAAAAAAGATAGTAAAAAGCCATTTTGATTATAAAGAGGCCAGTCCAGAAAGTAAAAAAATAGAAGACGCGATCGCAGAATATGTTAAAAAACGAGAAAAAGGGGAACTAGCAACGGACCAGCTTTTAAACGCCGTCTTTATGAGCATGGGCGAAAATAAACCCACGGGTGCAGAATTAAAGTCCCTTACCGACCTACTATTTACCTATCTCACCGACACAGGCAATACATGACCCAAACCCTTCCCACACCAGAACTGATTGATAAATTTATCACCTTTGTCAAGGGCAGGGGATGGGACCTAGACAGTTACCAGATAGCTGATAGTTTATGGTGGTATGTTCTCACCCAAGAAGAGGAAGGAAAACCCCAACCCCCTCCAGAGCCTAGGGAAGAAAAGGAAGAAACCCCTCCCGCTAAAAACCCCCCCCAGGAGAGTAAAAACGAAACCCAAGAGCCAGCGGCCCCATCCGATGAAGTTCCCTTAATACGCGAGACAGAAGCACAAAAACAGCCGGAGAAGATAGGCGCAGATACCCTACCCATTAGCCTCCCCAGTGCCAAATTCTGGCGAGAAACCCTAAAATTAGGGCGGGCAGTGCGTCCCCTCATCCAAAAGATAGACTCAGCCACCCAAAGACAAATAAACCTAAACAGCACCGTACAGAAATCGGCCGAGTATAGCATCGGCAAGAAAGATGGCAGTTTAGCCCTAATACCCGTTTACCAAGCCAAAAAAGTCCGTTCCCTAGAGGTAGTTTTACTGATTGAAGAATGGGCCTCCATGGTCTTTTGGAAAGAAATGGCCGGGGAAATCCGCGATTGGCTAGAACAAATCGGGGCCTTTCGGGATGTCAAACTCTACCGCATAGGATGGGACGAAGACAGGCAAAATTTAGCCATCCGTACCTACTCTAACGATACTTGCTCAATTCACCCAAAAGATCTCATCCATCCTCGCGGCGAAAGACTTATCCTCTTCTACAGTGATTGTACTTCCCCAGACTGGTATCAAGGACGCTATAACCAAGCTCTTCAGGACTGGGGAAAACACCAAATCGTCACCCTGCTTTCTCCCTTCCCGGAAGCAATGTGGGAAAGAACCGCCCTTAGTCGAGGTTGGTTCGTCTCCCTAGTCAACCAAACCCCCCGGAAACCTTCACAAAACTGGAGATTTACCTCTATCCCCCTGCTGCTACAAATTGAGAAGGAAGAGGAAAATCAACATATTCTCAGAGAAACAATCCAAAAAACCTACTTTCCCCTACCCACCATCTCCCTAACCCCTTCATCCTTAAAAGCTTGGGCGCTTGTTCTCAGTGGTGACAGCAACGCCACCTGTGCGGGGGTACTACTAGAAAAATCTCCCCAAAACAGAGAAATACCCGCAACTATTTCTCCGGAGATGTCTAGGAAGCAAGCTCTAGAACTATTCGCCAGTACCGCCTCACCTCTAGCTTGGGAGTTACTGAAAAAATTAGCCGCAGCCCCGGTAAATCTTCCCATCATCCGTCTTATCCAAAGCAAACTTTTAAGCGCCTCTAACCCCCTAAACATAGCAGAAGTCATCCTTAGCGGTTTTCTCAAAGTCTATCTAGGAGGGGAACCAGTGAAGTGGGACAAAGGAGGTAAATTTAACTTTCATACTCCCCCCAACAGCCTAGATTTTGAATTGGATGATGAGGACAGAGAGCTTCTGCTCACTGAACTAGGGAATAGCCGCGCCTTAGAGGTAATTTTTGTCCTCTCGGAATACATCGCCCAAAAACTCAACCTGAGTACCACCACCTTTTTTGGTCTTATTCTTACCAATCCCCAAGTTCTCCTCGGCAAAGAAGCAGCTAATCTAGTTCGCGCCTTTGCCAAGGTATCTGCTAAGGTTTTCCAAAAGCTAGGGGAAGCAAAGTACCAAGAAATTAGCCAAAAGCTGCAATCTATGGTTGACTCACCTCCACCCCCACCGGTTGAGGAAAAGTGGCTGAGGAAATATAAAACCGTAACCATAGCTAAGGTAAAAGAGCTTACGGGAGGAGAGGAAATATTGTTTCAACTGCTCAAGGATAGACTTAAGGATTTCAGCGTAGAAGATGGGGAACTGTATCAGCGCCTTCGTTTAACCCCTGAGCAGCTTAAAATTTTGGCAAGCGAAGAAATAACCGCCGAGACAATCCCAGTCCAGTTTAGGGAAGTCTTGGATAACACAGAAGAAGAAATCATCACCGAGAAATTTAACCTAACCCTGTTCAAGTCTGAAACCGTTTTTGTGGATGAGACGGGACAAATTACCGCTAAAGAACCCGTGAGAGCCTTCTACTTTAAAGAAAATCCCCCCAGCTTAAAAATGCTCTATATTCCTTCGGGGGAGTTTTGGATGGGAACCGAAGCGGAGGAAATAGCGCGGCTAGTGAAAAAATACAATAGGGATTGGTTCCAACCAGAATCCCCCAGACATTTAGTAAAAATCGCCCCGTTTTACCTAAGTCAAACTCCGATTACCCAAGCTCAATGGTTATATATTGCCCAAAGGGAAGATTTAAAAGTAGAGCGAGATTTAAACCCAGAGCCATCGCGGTTTAAAGGCAGCACAAACCCCGTTGAAAATGTATCTTGGTTAGATGCCGTAGAATTTTGCCAAAGGCTCTCTAAAATGACCAAGAAACAGTATCGGCTACCCAGTGAGGCGGAATGGGAGTATGCTTGTCGTGCTGGAACCACCACTCCCTTCCACTTCGGAGCAACCCTCACCTCAAATTTAGCTAACTACAATGGTACGCAACGCTTTGCTAGGGAACCAGCAGGAGAATATCGCGAGGAAACCACCCCCGTGGGGCAATTTCCCCCCAATGGTTTTGGTTTGTATGATATGCACGGAAATGTCTGGGAGTCGTGTCAGGATGACTTCTGGAATAATTATCAAGGCGCACCTAGGGATGGTAGTCCTTGGCAAAAAAAGAGCAAAAAACAGCAAAATCAGGCATATAAAGCTCGGCGGGGCGGTTCTTGGTACAGCAATCCGGATCTCTGCCGTTCCGCTTACCGCAACATCAGCCTCCGCCGCGACGACATCGACATCGACGGTTTTCGGGTGGTGTGCGGTGCTGGGAGGACTTTGTAACCCTTTTTCTCTTTTTTTCCTTTTTACCCTTTTTCTCTTTTTCGATTTTTTGAACAAATGTACTATATGAGGTTGGCTGATCAGTAGCTGGTTATAATTAAATTGAAGACGGGTTTTAGGTTTTCCCCTTATCAAGGTAGGGTTGATTCATGAATCAACCCTACAATCAAACCTAGAATCAACCCTACAATCAAACCTATCAACCCTACAATCAAACCTAGAATCAACCCTACAATCAAACCTAGAATCAACCCTACAATCAAACCTAGAATCAACCCTACAATCAAACCTAGAATCAAACCTATCAACCCTACAATCAACCCTATCAACCCTAGAATCAACCCTACAATCAATTAATCCTAGTATTCATCATGTACCAAATCACTCTTTCCCTACCCGATGAAACCGCTCTCGCTTTACATCTCACTCCAGAACAACTAGCACAGGAAATCTCTCTTCTTGCTGCCATTAAACTTTATGAATTGGGAAAACTTTCCTCTGGCACTGCTGCCAACTTAGCAGGTATTCCGCGAGTTGTTTTTCTCTCTAAACTTGCAGACTATGGAGTTGATACCTTCCGACTCAAGGAAGCAGAATTAATCGAGGATCTGGCTAATGCCTAACGTCATTGCCGATACATCACCGATTCAATACCTCTATCAGACTAACTTACTTGACTTACTACCGAACTTTTACGGACAGATAATTATTCCTTTTTCAGTAGCTCAAGAGTTAGCCGTTGGAAAAGCTTCTGGAATCTCTTTACCTGATATAACCTCCTTAAGTTGGATAATTATTCAACAAGCAAAATCAGTTTCTCTTTTACCCCTTGTCACTGATTTAGGAAAAGGAGAAAAAGAAGTATTAGCTTTAGCAATAGAAATTACCGATTTTCTCGCTTTACTTGATGATGGCTTGGCGAGACGATATGCAAATTTATTAGGAATAAAACTCACTGGTACAATGGGAATATTATTAAAGGCTAAACAAAATGGTTATCTACACCGTATTGAGCCAATTCTTAATCAACTAGAATTGCTGAAGTTTCGCTTAGATGCCACTACTCGTACTTCTGTGTTAAAATTAGCTGGTGAAGGATAGAGTATAAAATCAATTTTTAATTTAATTATAATTACTTACTTAGGGCTTGCTGAAAAAGTACGGGCGAAGCATTCGGATAGAAAATCTACGGTTTCACCGATAGGTTATTACCCGAATGCTTCGCCCCTACGGGACGCGGGCCGATACAGGACACTAAAACCCTTACCTCGTCTATATTTCACATTTATTCAGCCAACCCTACTTATGCCTACAATAATCATCCAAAAGACCCAAAAACGTCTTTTAATCTATAGAGAAAAACTCACCGATGACCTAGAAATAGAATTAGTCAAAATACCATCGGGAACCTTTACAATGGGTTCTTCAGAACAAGAAAGTGGTAATACAAGTGAAAAGCCGCAACACAACGTCACCCTGAAAAACTTCTTGATGGGTATTTATCCCATTACCCAAGCTCAATGGTTATATATTGCCCAAAGAGAAGATTTAAAAGTAGAGCAAGATTTAAAACCAGAGCCATCGGAGTTTAAAGGCAGCACAAACCCCGTTGAAAATGTATCTTGGTTAGATGCCGTCGAATTTTGCCAAAGGCTCTCTAAATTAAGTAAAAGAAAATATAGGCTCCCAACGGAAGCTGAGTGGGAGTACGCTTGTCGAGCGCAAACCAAACCCTTAAATCTCCACAAAGGAGAAACCTACCCCCCCTATCACTTTGGGGAAATTCTTACCCCAGATTTAGCCAACTATAATGGCAATCTCCAAAAAACCACCCCTGTTGGGCAATTCTACGCCAACGACTTTGGTTTATATGATATGCCCGGAAATGTCTGGGAGTGGTGTCAAGATGATTGGCGCGAAAATTATGAGGAGATAAAAAAGAGCAAAAAACAGCAAAATCAGGCAGATAAAGCTCTGCGGGGCGGTTCTTGGTACAGCGATCCAGATGGCTGCCGTTCCGCTTGCCGCAGCTACGACCTCCGCCCCGTCAGCCTCAACACCTGCGGTTTTCGGGTGGTGTGCGGTGCTGGGAGGACTTTGTAACCCTTTTTCTCTTTTTTCTCTTTTTACCCTTTTTCGATTTTTTTTGAGCAGATGTACTATATATGTACTATAAAAGGATTGAGAGAATTATCATGAGTAGAAAACGGGTTTCTCCGAGAAACCCGTTTTCTGTGGGTTACTCAACGGATTTAGGATAAATTGCTTGTTGAGACGAGACAAGAGGCAACAGTAAAGGGATTGGGGGAAGTTCAACTAATCTAAGAATAAGCGGTTTAAATGCGTCTTAGTTTACATCAACAGCGGCTCAGTTATTAGTATTCTCCCCCATCATTTTTTTTCTGGTCTAAAAGATGATTATAGATCACACTTTTGAGAGATTGCCAAAAAGGAACTAATAAAGTACTCAGAAGTAAGAAAATAGTAGTCAGACCATAGGAAAACATCGCCATTTGTTGTAAAAAAAGAGGATTTTCCGTGAGCGTTTGCCAGTCCTCTACCGATTCCAAACTACTATAAAAAGAGGAAAAATTAACCCAAAAGGGAATTGAAGCCAAAGCTACTGACAGAATATAAACTGGAATAATTAATAAACTGGCAATAAATATCACTCCCACAATTCTCCAAGCCGAGTTTTTAGTTAAATGCCAACCTCTCTTGATTGCTTGCCAACTGCCTAAATTATCTTCAATTACTAAGGGCAATTCGGCAATGCAAATGCGAGCAGATAACCAAAGGAAGAAAACAGGAAGACAGAAAGAAGCCAGTAAAATAAGCAATACACCAAGGATGGGGATCAAACTTACTAGCGCCAGAGACAGCGTTATCGCCAAGATTATTGCCGCTCCCAACAAACCAAGCAAAACCTGCATCCACCACAAGCGCCACATTTTCGGCTTAACTTTTTTTTCCGCTTGTCCGGCAGTTTCCGGCTGATAAATGATGTCTTGAAAAGCTAATCGTGAGATAACCGCACTATTGAAAAGATACTTAGCGGCCGAGAAAATTTGTACTGGGAAAAGAAATAAACGTAAACCGATATCGCTGCCTTCTTCGGGGGTAATTGTTTGATAAAGTAATTGACTGAGAATTAATTGCAAAACTAAGGGAAGAAGCGACCACAAACAGGCGCGGACAGCAAAGAATACATAAGTTGGGAAGCGATCACGATAAAGACGGAAGGCAGTATTAATGGTATTTCCAATAGTTAAAGGCTCGATGGAATTGTTAGTCACGGTGGGACTCCTTACAGAATGCCACCACTATATTAGGTTAGGTAACGAATCACAGCTAAAAAACTTCCAATTTAATCAATATTTCCAGCTAAGACAACAATTTTGCTAAAGTGGTAGAATTTGGCCAACGATTCAATTCCCCAGTGGAGAAAGTGCGATCGCATTGATGGTCTTAACTCCCTTGGGATTCGGTTCGCGCATGGTAGTAACTGGAGATGTCACCCAAACCGATTTACCGCAACAACAAGAATCGGGGTTAATTGCCGCTCAAAAAATCCTAAAATCAGTAGAAGGGATCGCTTTTTCTTACCTATCGCGGGCCGATGTGGTGCGTCATCCCTTGGTACAAAAAATCGTCTCAGCCTAGGAACAGCACGAAAAATAACAGATTATGGATATTAAACATGGTTTCGTCGATGCGGTGGGTAATACTCCCCTAATTCGTCTCAATAGTTTTAGCGAGGAAACCGGCTGCGAGATTCTCGGTAAGGCCGAATTTCTTAACCCCGGTGGTTCGGTCAAGGATCGGGCCGCTTTATATATTATTCAAGAAGCGGAAAAAGCCGGTACTCTCCAACCGGGGGGAACCGTTGTCGAAGGAACCGCCGGCAATACTGGCATCGGTTTGGCCCATATCTGCAATGCTAAAGGTTATAAATGCCTGATTATCATTCCCGATACCCAATCCCAAGAGAAAATCGACCTATTGAGAACCCTTGGCGCAGAAGTGCGTACTGTTCCCGCCGTTCCCTACCGAGATGCCAATAATTACGTTAAATTATCGGGGAGATTGGCCAGTGAGATGGAAAATGCTATCTGGGCCAATCAATTCGATAATCTGGCTAATCGTCGCGCTCACTACGAAACCACCGGCCGGGAAATCTGGGAACAAACCGACGGTAAAATTGATGCTTGGGTGGCTGCCACAGGAACCGGGGGAACCTACGCGGGGGTGGCGATGTTTTTAAAAGACCAAAATCCGCAGGTGCGCTGCCTGGTGGCGGATCCGATGGGTAGCGGTTTATATAGTTATGTGAAAACCGGGACAATTACCCTGGAAGGTAGTTCAATTACCGAAGGGATTGGTAATAGTCGTATTACGGCTAATATGGAAGGCGCACCCATAGATGATGCCATTCAAATTGATGATCCCACTGCCATTAAAGTTGTTTATCAACTATTACAAAAAGATGGTTTATTTATGGGGGGTTCTGTGGGTATTAATGTCGGTGCTGCCGTGGCTTTGGCTAAACAAATGGGACCGGGCCACACCATCGTTACTGTTCTTTGTGATGGTGGGTCCCGTTATCAATCTCGTTTATATAATCCTCAATGGTTGGCTGAGAAAGGATTGGCTTAATCAGGAATTATCGGCTCATAAATTAGTGGAGATAATGGGAGGGGGAGGGCAACAATGAGGGAAGGCAGCAAGGGAAAATGAGGCGCTTCGGTTGGGCAAACACTTAAGATAAGATAGACAACAATGCTGATAAGCTTTTACGCATTTAAGTTACATTGACAGCATTACCCTTATTTTTAAGTTTTCTACTCCATTTAATAATCAATCCCCCTTCATTTAAAAGCTGATTGACTACTTTTTCCAGTTCTTCTTTATTTTCAAATTCTCGATTAGCTATGTACTCTTTAGCGGAATGCCACACTAATTCTATTAGGTTGTAATCTGGACTATAAGCTGGTAAAAACTCTAGCCTAATATTGGGCAACTCTTTTTCCACCTGCTCAATAACATCTTTCTTTTTGTGATAACTAGCATTGTCTAATATGATGATAATTTTCGGTCTTTTTTCTCGAAAATCTTCGGGCAGATTTCCCAAGTTTATCCATTCTTGACGAATCTCTTCATGAAGTTTCTTTAATTGTTCATGGAAAGTTTCTGAATTTCCTTTTTTGCTCATAAAACAGACTCGTTTTTTGTCATTATATCTTAAGGCTCCCATCACATTCACCCTTCCTCTTTTTCTTTGTCCATTCACTTTTTTTCGCTTTCCTTTTTTTGTCCAAGCTCTCCTTCTTATTACTCTCAAACTAAATCCACACTCATGAGGGGCTGTGTGGCGAACCTGCGTCGCCACCTTGAAAGCCCCGTCCCAAAACCATACCTGGATTGACTCTGGCTTTTCTTTAGCCAACCTTAAATATTCATCTAATTTTTCTTTAAATGCTTTTCTTAATTTCTTGTCTTGCTTATCTTCTAGACTATATTTCGCCCAGATATACACATACTTTTTTCTTCTCAATATTCTTCTCACTTGCGAGCCACTCAGTTTAATTCTTGTTTCCTTTTCTAGATGCTCTGCTAATCTTGCCGCTGTCCATCTCCCGAATTCATATCCAAATTCCTTCGGGTCTTCATCAACTATTTTTAATAGTAAATTAATATATTCCTCTGTGGCTTTTTTATGATTTCCATTTTTTCTCCCATCTTCTAGACTTTCTAAATTGTTAGGATCACCGTGAACACACCAAGGGGCGACCGTTTTGAGTGAACAGCCAATAAAGTCAGCTATTTCTCGTTGAGTTTTTCCGTCGTTTAGCAAGAGAAACATTAAAATTCTTTCCCTAACCTCTGCTCTTTCTTCTTCTTTAAGAGCTTTTTGTAAGTTTTTCTTTTCTTCTAAGTCTAGGAAATCTTTTGCTGGCATAAGTAGGATTTTTCTAAAATTACTATTTCTATTTTAGGTGGTTTAAGTGCGTTTTAGCTTAACTATCATTATTAGGAGAATCATTAGATGTCAGTTACTATTGAACAGGATCTCAAAGAAATTTTAGGTTCAATTAATCAGAAGTTGGATAATCTGCAAAAAGATGTTATGGATATTAAAATAGTACAGGCGAGATTAGAGGAAAAAGTCGATAGTTTAGAAAAAGATATTGAAGGAGTAAAAGAAGATACAAAAGAATTAAAAGGCTCTCAGAAAGGCCAGATTTGGACGTTAATCGGCATCTTGGGAACAGCTTTACTAGGAACAGTCATTCGCTATATTATTCTCCCTTTTTCTCAATCATAATTAGGGTTTGCGGCAAAAAGTTTTTCCTGGGGGCAGGGTGTGGGGTGTGAGGTGTGGGGTTTCACCGATTTTCATCTGGTCAATTACCTAATTTTCAGGGAAAAAGTACCTGAATTTTCCCCCCGCTCACTCCCATATCCGGTACTTTTTGATTTCCCAAAGGTCTAAAAGTCTTATCCAACAAGGTTTTTATACTAAATCCGTTGAGTATAGGCTACATATCAAGACAGGCAAAAGGCACTCATGCAAAAGGCAAAAGGGGGGATAAATAATCAGTCTTTAATAACCGGATTTAGTATTAGATTTATTCAGCAAACCCTAAGTAGTTAAAAATTAACACTACCTCAATTTTCTCAAAAAAATCGACCCGTCGCTAGGCGGGAGACAAAGGGCAAAAGAGCAAAAGAACAGAGGGTTAAAGTCCTGGGGAGACACACGCAACCCGAATGATAAAGGTGGTGCGTTACGGCGGATTGTTAATTTTAGTTTTTTGACCGAATTGATTGCCGCAAACACGCACCCTACGAGATATAGAAAATCTCAAAAAAAAATCGACCCGCCTAAGGGCAGGAAAAAGTAAAAAAGGGTAAAAAGGGTAAAAAGAAAATAAGGGTTACAGAGTCCTCCCGACACCGCACACCACCCGAAAACCGATGTCGTCGTAGCCGTCGCGGTAGAATTCGTCGCGGTAAGCGGAACGGCAGTAAGATGGATTGAAGGACCAAGAACCGCCCCGCATTATTTGACAATCATTATCATTTGTCAGCCAAGCACTGCCATCCTTTGGCGCTCCGATATAGTTATCGTGCCAATTGTCTTCGCACCACTCCCAAACATTGCCACTCATGTCATAGTGGGACTTAAACGCCAAATAAAGATCAAATCGAGTATAATCGTTAAAGAGTAAGCACTTTACGTTGAAAGATCAGCGATGAAAGAGACAACCCCAGCCGCGATGCCCCCATGCTTTGACCGATGGTGTCGGCGGTTTGACAATTGCTTCAAAAACGAAGCGCAAAAAAACGGCTTCAGACAATATTTAGGAGGATTATTAGGGGAAAGTGAGAGGAAAAACCTCACTCAAATGGCCAATAATGCCGTCGGAGTAGTTTATAACCGATTACATCACTTTTTGACCGAATCTCCCTGGTCAGACCGTCAGGTGAATGAATGTCGGTTGCAAGTGATGAACCAATGCCGCCAGACGCAAATCCCCCGAGGATTTTCCCTGATTGTCGATGACTCAGGACATCGAAAAAGTGGCAATCTGACCGCCGGAGTTGGCAGGCAGTACCTGGGAGAAATTGGCAAGACAGACAACGGAATAGTCGCCGTCACTACTCATCTCTACGACGGCAAAAAAAGTGTCCCCCTAGACATTGAAATTTATCAACCGGCTAGTTCCTTAGCCGAGGGGAAAGAAGACAAAGAATTTAAGAAGAAACCAGAGATAGCGATAGATTTAATTGACCGGAGCTTAACCAGAGGCTATCGACCGAAAATCGTCTTAATAGATGCTGGTTATGGCAACAACACAAATTTTCTCAAAGCCCTGGAAGAAAGAAAGCTAAAATACTTAGGAGGATTGGCAAAAAATCGAAAAGTAATTATTGAAAAAGAAGGGGGTGTGGAAGAAACAATCCAGCTTGAGCAACTAGCAAAAAGCCTATCAGAAAAGGATTGGGAGAAAATCACCCTAAATCTAGATAAAGAAAAAACGGTTTGGGTAGCGGTATTCAGAGCGAAAATATCTCAACTAGAAGGAGAAAGGAACTTGGCGATCGTCATGAATGCAAGTTCAATGGAAAAAGCCACAGAGGTGGACTATTTCATCACCAATGTAGTTGAGGCAGATACAGTAACAGCTTCGTGGATAGTGAGGACTTACACCGAAAGAAATTGGGTGGAAGTATTCTACCGAGAAGCCAAAGGATGGTTAGGGTTAAGGGAATATCAAGTCAGGGATAAACGAAGCTTACTTCGTCATTTTATCCTGGTGTTTTGTGCCTATACATTTATCCTGTGGCATCAGTTAACTGGGGGATTGCAAAGGCAGTGGGCGAATCGACCTTTAAACACTTTTGTGGAAGCCTTGGAAGCTTTTCGGACAGCGATGTCTTTCCGTTTCTTTGAGTGGCTGACCGAGAATCGGGATGTGTTTGCCGCTTACAAAGCCAGTTTAGGCTTTGTTTGGGCTTGAAATTTGTTTAAGTCCCAATAGAGTCCCCAAGCATTGGGCTTTTTCTGGCCCACAGGATGAGTTGTATCTTGAGAATTTCCGTAATACCAAGCATAATCTCCTAACTGATTAGCATCATCACCAAAATAATAGCGAGTAGTTGTCCCCGCACGACAGGCATATTCCCATTCCGCTTCTGTGGGGAGACGATAGGTTTTTCCTGTTATTTGACTCAATTTCTGACAAAAGGCTTGAGCATCATTCCAGCTAACATTTTCTACTGGATTTTGGGGATTATTTTTAAACCAATTTTTAAACCGAGAGGGATTGGTTCCCATTACCGCTTGATATTGTGCCTGAGTAACTGGATATTTGCCAATCGCAAAACTGTTTACTTGAACTTGGTGTGGAGGCTTTTCGTTCTGGTAAGCATCGGGATCACTGTCAGAAGATCCCATGAGAAATTGACCTGCTGGTAAGCTCACCATTTCCAGTGTTATTCCCTTGGGTAGGTTTTCGCTAAATAGAGTTAGCTTTGCTGGGGGAGGTGGTGGCGAAGAGGGCGCTGGAGGCGCTACTTTAGGTAACGGTGTAGATGTCACAGTAGCGATAGGTAACTGTGTAGATGTCACATTGGGGACGCACACCACCCGAAAACCGACGTCGTTGATGAAGTCGCGGCGGAAGTAGTAGCCGCGGAAAGCGGAACGGCAGAAAGACGGATAGTCGTACCAAGAACCGCCCCGCACTATTTGATAATCATTATCATTTGTCAGCCAAGCACTGCCATCTTTTGGCGCTCCGATATAGTTATCGTGCCAATTGTCCTCGCACCACTCCCAAAGATTGCCACTCATATCATACAGTCCCCAAGCATTGGGACTTTTCTGTCCCACAGGATGAGTTGTCTGCTGAGAATGTCCGTAATACCAAGCGTAATCTCCTAACTGATTAGCATCATCACCGAAATAAAAGCGAGTAGTAGTCCCCGCACGACAAGCATACTCCCATTCCGCTTCCGTCGGTAGGCGATAGGTTTTCCCGGTTATTTGACTCAATTTCTGACAAAAAGCTTGAGCATCATCCCAACTAACCTTTTCTACCGGATTTTGGGGATTATTTGAAAAATGAGAGGGATTGGTTCCCATTACCGCTTGATATTGTGCCTGAGTCACTGGATATTTACCGATCGCAAAACTGTTGACTTGAACTTGGTGTTGAGGCTTTTCAAAATCCCTAGCATCGGTATCACTGTCAGGAGATCCCATGAGAAATTGACCTGCTGGTAAGTTCACCATCTCCAGTGTTATTCCCTTGGGTAGGTTTTCGGTAAAGTTTGTCAGTGGAGTTAGCGCTACTTTAGGTGACGGTGTAGGTGTCACAGTAGCGATACTTTTACCCGGAAAAATATCAAGATTTAAATTACTAGATCGCTCACACCAATAACACTTTCCGTAACTGCGACTGTAGTAATGATTATCAATTTTGCCACAGCGTACAACCTCTTTTAGTGCAGCTTCCAAAGTACCACGCCATTCCTTAGCCGTCGGTCGTCTGTGGGGGAATTTATGTCCCTCATTGAAACAGCGCAAAAATAAGGCGTGTAAGTCGGGATGTAAAATATTTAATGGGATTGTTGTATTACTAGGTACAAGCAATTTATCCCCAGAAAAAGGCCAGAGTCCCCGTCGAATTAGTTCCGACTGTTCCAAGGAATCCCCTCCTCCTTGCCACAATCCCCGAAACGGCGGCCCGCTAAATAGTAGATAATAAATAACAACTCCTAATCGAAAGCGATCATGCACTTCTGTTTGATCTACA
The DNA here is from genome assembly GCF_000010625.1 of Microcystis aeruginosa NIES-843. NCBI lineage: Bacteria > Bacillati > Cyanobacteriota > Cyanophyceae > Chroococcales > Microcystaceae > Microcystis > Microcystis aeruginosa. Next base: position 3,972,529 of record NC_010296.1, on the reverse strand, counting down.
TCTGCTATATTCACTCCGATTAATTCCGCCGGCGTAAATCCTTCTGAACCAACTAAACACCGATATATTTTACTACTATCCGGATCTGATACTTGAAATGAATCTGTATCAATAATTGTAGGCAACGCCCGATTATTCACTAAGATATTTTCTAGCTTGATGTCTCCCAAAACATAACCTTTAAGGTGAATTGCTTGGATAATAGCGGCTATATTCCGCGCTACTACATGAAGAAAATACCAATTAGTTTCTAACTTGTATTTTCTTCTCATTATGGGCGTACAAAGCTTTAATAATGTTTCTGAACCCACCACTTCTGGCATTAAAAACCCAACGACTTTTCCCTGTTTATCTTCTAAGATAGAATAGGGCCAAGCGAAGGAAATATGGTTAAGATTAGCATTAGGATCACTGGGACGATTTCTCACCATTAACTGTAATTTATCAACCCTTTCATTATGGGGATTGTGGTAGATTTTCGCTTCCTGACGGGAGCATCTCACCTTTGCAATAAGTAGAAATGCTTAATGATCTCAATAAAAAAGTTAAAAAAGGCAACCATTTAGATAAGCACAGCGATGACGAAGGACTTGCGGTACATTACCAGATTCCCAACTTGCACCAGTAATTTTAAGACGATGAGCAATTTGTTTAATTTTTGATTCGACGGAGCCAGAGCCAATGGAAATCCCCTCTGCCTGCAAATAACCATAATTGACAATTCGATGTTTATGCTTGTTTAAATAAGTAATAAAATTCTCAACTTGCGGCTCTGACCATCCTTCACAACAAGAGATAGCCGCCTCCACTTCCCCCTTCCAGAGAAAACATTTTACCTCCTCAATTCGCTGGAATGACCCGCCAACTTTATAGAGGTTTTCGATTAAATGATACCAATCCAATATTTCAATTCTTTCCTGTTTCTCTCCTATCTCACGAAATAAATTCCAGATACCATCATGTCCATCTCCTAAACAAATTAAAGGCTTGGCCAAAACTTGAGAATTAACCAAATCTAATAAAGCTGAGTTATCTTGAAAAAAAGCCGCTACCCCCAGTTGATGAAAACTCACTGCTTTATAATCACGCCAAATTAAGGCTTTTCCCTTGGCAGTTCTTAGTCGTACCTTACCGCCATCTAGGCTCATTTCTTCCACTTCCACTTCTGGGTTAGACGGTAATTCTTCAAAAGCATAGCGATGTACGAGGCGTTGTTGGGTACTGTGAGAAACAGCAATCCCTGTCAATGATTTGATTTTCTGCGCCGATTTCTCGTAGGATTCATCGCCACTTAATAGCAAACAGTTCTTCTCTAACATTGGACTCATCTGAGTCCGAGACTTTATTTCTAATTTTTTCGCTTGTTTTTCTGTAATTGGTAATTCCCCCAAAATACTTTTCACTTTTCTTGTCCGACCAGCTGTTTCTCCTGTGCTTGTTTTGACAAAAAAATACCGATTTCTGGGTTGACATACTGAATCATTAAATCTCTGACTGTCTCCTCTATCTCTCCCAAGTTATTAAATTTATTAATTGGGGATTGCTCATAGAGACATGGGAGCATCTCACTTACGCGATAAGTAATTATACTTAGCCTAAAAGCCACTCTTAATCGTGTCTTGGAACGAAATAGAGGCTTTTAAAGACTGCGTACATGGAGAATTAAAACAAGAATTACCCTCGAAAAGCCTATTTTTCCACTAAGTATTTATGCTCATTGCAAAGGTGAGATGCTCCCGTCAGGAACTGACCACTGATTCAAAAGGATTGATTATAGGAACTCCTGTGCCAGCGAAGTCACTCACATTACGGGTGACTAGGATTAAGCCGTAGGTGAGTGCAGTAGCGGCGATCATTTTATCTAGAGCATTATGAGGATTGGGAACGCGCAATTTGCCCCAAACTTGGGCTTCAAGTGCTGTGAAATCTAGAATATGGTCGGTGTAGTCTTCCAAAACAGTCTGCAACCAGGTTTCTAACAGTTCGGCTTGGTGTTGGTCGCCACGATGTCGAATCAGGTCAACTCCTCGCCGCAGTTCGCCAATAGTGATAACGCTAAGATAAAGCGGCGCGGATTGCTCGACAGCTTGCTGGAAAAATTGCAGGACACCGGGGTTGGCTGTGCTTTTTTTACGCAATTCGCTAATAATATTAGTATCAATCAAATACTGGTTTGGCTGTGTCATCTTGAACGCGATCAAAGTCTGAATCGTTGCCAACGTTGGGAATCTGGCGTAGCACCTCTGCTAGGGATTTTCGTTGCGGTTGCAGCAAGGCTTTTTCTAAGATTTGGCGGTGTTCGGCTTCGGCACTGATCCCGTGTTGGCTGGCTCGCTTTTTGAGAGCTTTGACGATGGCTTCATCGATATTGCGGACGATTAAATCTGCCATAGACGACATCCGTTTGAGAGTGGTATTGTATTCTCAACCATTTAAATGATAGCAATGATAGTCAATGATCTTATCCTAGGTTGGGTTGAACGATAGTGAAACCCAACATTTTTTAATAATTGAGTTGGGTTTCGTCAAATCAATTCCTGTAAAATAGCTTCGATTTGTTGTTTTAGAGGAGGAATGTCATTTTCAACAATATCCCAAATAATCTCTAGATTGATACGAAAATATTCATGAATAGTTAAGTTTCTTAGATCGCTGGCATCTCGCCAAGGAACTTCGGGATATCTTGCTTTAAATTCTTGAGAAGTTGCTCTAGCTGCTTCACCAATAATTTGTAAATGATAGACAATCCAAGTTTGAATTAATTCTTGTTGTTCAAACAGGGTTTTTCCCTGTCGAGCATACTTTTCTAAACGCTCAATTGCTTCTAAAATATCCCGCAAGCGTTCGCTATCATCTCTCATAGTGGTATTGCTTCTTTTAGTACCCGCTCTCTGATTCTATCTTTAAGTCCCTGTTCGGTAACAATATCAACTTTACAGCCTAACAAGGCTTCAAGTTCTCGAATTAACGGCAAGGGAAACCAGGGACTCCGACGTTCGCTACAATAATCAATTAATAAATCAATATCGCTTTTTTCGTCAGCTTCTCCCCGTGCGACAGAACCAAAGATTCGCACGTTATTTGCGCCGTGTTTAGCCGCAATAGCAATAATTTTTTCTCGTTTGTTTTTGAGTAATTCGTCAATTTTCATAATTTACTTAGTCCATAGTCTTATCATAGGTTGGGTTGAACCAGATCCAGAAACCGGGTTTGTCAAACAAACCCGGTTTCTGAACAAAAAGCTAGGAGTAAGGTTTTATCATCGGTTGTTAACTTATTTAAATCCTCCCGCATTAAAAATTCTTTGAGGTCTTCTTGCAATGGCGTTTCTGTCTGTTGCAAATATTCCTCTAATGGCTGAAAAAAAGGCGGAAAAGGCTGCCAATTTTTATAATCGATCGATACCTTTTCCACTCCATCCGTCGCCACACAAATAAAGGCAACTGGCTCGGTTAAAACTTTTATTTGCATATCCTCCAAAGCATTACTAGAAGTAACAAAAGTGGTTTCATTGATGTATTCCCCCTTGTCAGGCTGGAACAATAACTGATAATTTCCTCCCAGAGGTTTGAACACAATAAAACCATCTCCTATCTGCATCGCTGCTAACCGTTTTGAAGTAACCAAAACAACCAGTAAAGTTGTCGCCAGATCATTAATATATAACTGTTCTTTTTCAGCTTTTTCTTGGAGAATTTGCTGAACATAAGCCAACAGTCGCCGGAATATTTCCTCTAATTCGGCTTCAGTTCCAGTGGCAGCTAATGCTGTTTTTTTGAGATTTTCCTCTAAAAATTGCAGCGCTGCTTTAACTGTTATTTTCGCACCCAAATCCGAATGTTTGGCACTACCGGCCCCATCGGCCACGGCTCCAATCAAAACATCCTGACCCAATACTTGATAAGCACCGTAATCTTGACAGGGTAATCCCGCTTGGATATGAAAACTACCGACCACCGACTGACATAATGTTCTCCACATAATTAACTGTCCTCTAGGTGGTAATTTGTCCCCAATTCACTGGTGGTAAAGTGATCGCCGCTCCAATTTTACCACCAGAAACTCGTTTCATTGAGTTACTTAACCACTGAAATAAATCCCGAAAATCTAAACCATTGAGTAACACGGGGGGATTATTAGAAATCTGTTTGAGCTTCTCCATATCAGCACCCTGAACACCTACAGAAAAAAATAAAACCCGATTTTCTGCTTCGGCTTGTTTTACCCGTTGCGCCGCCAGATTCCATTGATCCGTAGGCGCACCATCAGTAATTAAAAATATCCAGGGGCGATAGTATTGGATACCATGATTTCTATAAATCGCTTTACGATCTTCGATTAAATCTAAGGCCAATTCAATCGCTTTTCCCATGGGGGTTAAGTCTCCTGCGGTTAAAGTCGGTGGCGTAAATTGATCAATCCCGACAAAATCTTGCACGGTTTTAACCCCTCCCCTACCAAAGGTAACAATGGCGGTTTCTACGCTCAACGTCGCTTGGATATCCCGCATCACGTCCTCCTGAAAGGTTTTGATGCCATCATTGAGAGCCTTAATCGGTTCCCCTTGCATTGAACCGGAGGTATCTAGTAGTAGTACCACAGGACAGCGAGTTTCCTGATTTTCGACAAATTCAGCCACACCAATCGGCATTTTTTGCAAGCCTCCTAATTTTTTGAACTGGGGGAACTATGGGAGTGTTAGGAATTGAGATTATCTACTTTTTGTCCTATTATATTATCTCTGCCAGTCCCATCAGAGGCTCTCTTATTCTTTGTGTGATAAGTTTAATTGATATAAGAGCGATCAATCTTTGTGTTCTCTGTGTCTGGAGTGGTTCGTTCCACTCACCCACCAGCGTTACCGTATCTTAGAATACATTTTAACCACAGAACCCATCAGAAAAGATATCTTTCCCTTAAGCTGAACGCGGGATTTGATTTTTGACTATTAGTCGCAGGGTTTGTTGCAATTCCTCGCGACTGTGAATTTCCTCCAGACGATGAACGGGAACACCTTGATCGAAGAGAATTAAAGTAGGCAGACTACGCAGACGAAAACTATTAGCTAATTTAAAATTATCATCGGCATTGACAGCTACTAATTGAATCGCACCTTGACAGTCATTTTGCCAAGACAAGAGGGTGGGTTGGATTAAACGACATAAACCACACCAAGGCGCCCAAAAATACACGAGAACCGGACGAGAAGACTCTAAAACTAGCTTAGGGAAGCTCTTTTCGTTGACAGATAGTATCATGTCTAAACGTATTTTATGAAAACTTTATTTTGATATATAAACCATTCTACACCAATCGGGATCAACAGGAAAGGGGTTGGGAGCAAAATCACCAATAAATTTTACTTGTTGCTTGCATTAGCCAAGGATGCGCCCACCAGAGGAGTAAAATAAACCCTGTTACTCCTAGATAGGCAGGACGAAGGAATTCTTGCCATTTCAGGCTTTGCCGACCATCGATAATCGCTAAAAAGGGGACCACTGAGGTGCGTTCTTTGATCTTTAAAAATGCCTCTCCGTAACGGTCTTCTAACCGGCGATCGCCATGCCAGACGGCAAAAAGATGATGAGCAATTAAACCCAGGGAAGTTAATAGGGTAAAGCTTGTCCCTAACCAGAGGGTGTGAGCAATACACCAGATCACCTGTCCTACCATCTGGGGATGACGGGTAACGCGCAGGATGCCGGTTTCGTAGAGATGAACCTGCGGTTTTTGGATAGCGGCGATCTCCAGCAGGTTAAAAGTGGCAGGATAGAGAAAGAAAAAAGAAATGGCCGAAAGTATCCAAACTAGGGTTTTTACTCCGGTTACTCCCTGTACTTGCCAGAGAAGCAAACCATCATAACGATGATTGAAGAAATAAACTACTAAAATCACGGCTAGAGGGATACTCACAAGGGCAAATAATACCCGATACAGTCGCGCACCGATGATAGCTTCTCCCCGCGTTCGTAAACTGGCTAATCCGCTATGGGCAACAGCAAAACCCAGTAATAAACCTAACATGATCCAATGACTAGCGAATGCCACTTTTACCCTCTTGATTGACTAAATTTTTCTCCGAATTCTATTTTAAAGATTGATGGTTAATTTTTCGCCCCCTTTTTTGTAAGTACCTAAGCAAAATTAATTACACATCCAAGCCGTCACCCGTCAGCCAAAAGCTTTTTGCTGTGACCAGTAAACAGTGAACTAAAAATTCAAATCTGATCCCTGATAGCTGTCCCGGAGTCCCCCGTCTCGGAGTCTCGGAGTCTCGGAGTCTCCTGTCTCGACTAGGAAATTAATTTTGCACGACTACTTATTGCCAGTATCGGGGATTCGGGGCAAAATATAATATATGCTTCCTCAAAGCCATTCCCAAGAATATACCCAGGGAACTATCTAATTTTGCAACTTTTTAGATAATATGTCTTATCCCCAAAAGCGATTTGTGATGGTCTGTCAGCATTCTTCCTGTTTGGTACAGGGTGCGTCGGAGCTTCTTTTAGCTTGGCAAACGGCAGCTCTCCCAGAAGATGTCATCGTTATGACCAGCGGTTGTCAAGGACAGTGCAGCACTAGCCCCACGGTGAGAATTATTCCCGAGGAAACCTGGTACTGTCGTGTTAAACCAGAGGATGTCAATCAGATTGTCGAAGAACATTTAAAAAACGGTCAACCAGTTGAGCGTTTACTCCATCCAAGCATTCACGCTCAATGGCAGTAAACTTGATCATCAATTTTTAAGTGATGCTTCACTTGACGACTTAGGGCCACAGAAAACCCCCAGCGAGCGCCTAAGCGGTAGAATAAGTACCTAAGCAAAATTAATTACACATATCTAACCCCCCCCCTTGCCTCTTGCATGAGTGCATGAGTGCCTTTCTTCACTAGGAAATTTATTTTGCACGACTACTTAAGACTTCGAGATAGCAGCTGCTAGATGGTGATTTTGTCCTTGCGTTTCCCAAAGATGGGCGTACTATGAAAGTAGGGGAAAAAAGATAATTTTAGCGATCGATTAACAATGACTAGGGAGCTCTGTAGGATTTTATTGATAGAGGATGAACCGACGACTGTTAAATTAATCCAGAGATTGCTGTTAAAGGCCCCCCAATGTTCCCTGGCCGGGGGGTTGACTTTTACCCTCACCCAAGCTCAGGATCTACAGCAAACTGCCGAAAAACTAGCAGGGGAGAAATTTGATCTCATCCTCTTAAGCTTGGAAATCTCTGTCCCCCCCGGCTTAAATATTCTAGTCAAAACCAGAGAATTAGCCTCTGATATACCGATAGTGGTTCAAACTACTAGCAATGATGAGAAATTAGTCGTTAAAGCCTTTCAACTGGGTGCTGACGGTTATATTCAGTTAAATAATATCGATAGTAGTCTTTTAGTCTATCAAATTCGTGTGGCGATCGAACGTCAGCAATATATCCTCAATCTTAAACATCAACAACAGGAAGAGGAATTTCGCGAACTGGAACAGTTAATCAAGGGAGTACAAACTAGCATCACGGCGAAAATGTTCGGTTCTGAGGCAATAAAGCAGAGTATTCCCGATATTTTTCAAGAATTAGTCCAAAATTACGGAGAGTTATTAGACTTAGCTTTAGAAGAACAAGCATACAAAGTGGAACATAATCTATCGGAACGACTGCGAAGCTTGGCCGATAAGTTAGGATTCTTAAAAGCTAGTCCTCGCGATGTGGTGGATATTCATACCACCACCCTACGCCAAAAAAATCAGGATGTCACCCTGGCCAAAGCGCAGGCCTACGTTAGCGAAGGTCGTCTCATGGTCTTGGAATTGATGGGTTATCTCGTCTCTTTCTATCGTAAATACTATATCGGTCTCAGCAACATTAAACTGTTCAATAACACGCAATCATGAGTCAATATCTTCTCAAACTCTACATTATGGGCGATTCAAGTAAATCCCAGAGGGCGATCGCCAATATTTTTCGTATCTGTCGCGAGGAGTTATCCGATCTTTATACAGTAGAAATAATTGATGTTCTCGAACAGCCCCAATTAGCGGAACAGGATAAAATTCTCGTAACTCCTACTTTAGTCAAACAACTTCCCCCACCCCTACAAAGAATTATCGGCGATATGTCCAATACTCAAAAGGTTCTCCTCGGTTTGGATGTTATTCCCAAAGACTCCCATCTCAATTAGGATTCACCTAAAAATTCTTCTGGTTAGGTTTTTCCTCTCTAATAATCAGTCTTTAATAACCGGATTTAGTGTAAGTCCGAAAGAAAGATGGGAGCTAGTCTGTCTTGAGGCATTCCCCCCCGAGTTCAGAGGCCTCGACAATCGCGCGTAGCGGGTCGAGGTAGTTGACCTAATCTCAACATATTGCCCCAGTCAACCGGCCGCACCCGATAGCACTTCTATCAGGAATTAAGGTAAGCTGTTGAGCAGTAAGATTTTAAGGAACTAATTATGTTTAAAAATTGGTCTTTCGACGATTGGATGAATCATATCCTTTTTCTGGCTACAATTATGGCTTTGCTGACGATTTGGCTGAGTAGATAAATAAAAACTATTTTTCTTTCCTCGCTTTACCGAAAATTTGGGTTTAAGGTTCCCCGTCCATTTTACGGCAGGGAGTGTCAAAATAAGAAACAAAACCCTCAGCGATCGATATGACTGACTCAAGCCCAAAAATTTGTATTCTCGGTGGTGGTTTTGGTGGACTCTATACTGCTTTACGTTTGAGTCAATTGCCTTGGCCCGATCAACACCCCCCCCAAATTACCTTAATTGATAAAAGTGATCGCTTTTTATTTTCTCCCCTTCTCTACGAATTAGTCACCTCAGAACTACAATCTTGGGAAATTGCTCCCCCTTTCAGCGAATTGCTCGCCAATACCCCCGTTGACTTCCAACAGGGAACCGTCACGGCGATCGATGTTAATAATCATAAAATAACCCTTGACAATCAAAAAGATATATGCTATGACCGCCTCGTGATCGCCCTCGGTGGTCAATCCTCCCTTGACTTCCTACCTGGGGCCAGAACCCACGCTATCCCCTTTCGTAGTCTAGAGGATGCCTATCGTCTTCGGGATCGACTTAAAACCCTAGAACAATCCGATCGCGATAAAATTCGGGTCGCCATTATCGGGGGCGGTTATAGCGGCGTAGAATTAGCCTGTAAGCTGGCCGAGCGTCTCGGAGAAAGGGGAAGAATTCGTCTGATCGAAAGAAATAGCGATATACTTGGCCCTTCAACCCAATTTAACCGCGACACCGCCAAAAAAGCCCTAGAAAAACGTCTAGTTTGGTTAGACCTCGAAACCACCGTCGCCGACATCCAAGCGGATCGCCTCTCCCTTGACTACAAAGGACAGATCGACAATATCCCCGTTGATCTAATTCTCTGGACCGTTAGTCCGATCGCCTCCCCACTGCTCGCTAATTTGCCCATAGCACATAGTGAGCGCAAATTACTAAAAGTTAATCAATATTTACAAACTGTCGAAAACCCCAGCATCTACGCGATCGGCGATGCGGCCGATAGTCGCGACCAAGAGGATAAACCATACGCTGCCACGGCCCAAGTGGCCCTTCAACAGTCCGACTACTGCGCTTGGAATATTTGGGCGAGTTTCCACGATAAACCAGCTTTACCCTTCCGTTATCAACCTTTAGGCGAAATGTTGACCCTCGGAGTCGATGAAGCTGCCATTAGCGGTTTAGGACTAGAATTAGCCGGTCCCCTTGCCCATCTTACCCGTCGCTTAGTCTATCTCTACCGTCTGCCCACCCTTAACCATCAAATCGCCGTAGCATTCAACTGGATTACCCAACCCCTTCTATCCCTCATTTCTGAATAGCGAGTTCAGATATTCCTCCACTAACAAACTATCTCGATCGGTCAATTCCTGACCATCGAGACGATTTAAAAGCATTACTGCACCAAATAACCGATTATTAACCCTAATTGGCACAGCTAAAGCCGTTTTTATCCCCAAAGCCACCGCTATATCCTGACGAATGCGATTATCTCCTAGAGTTTGTCCCACCACCACCGGACAACTATCCCGGTAAACCACCGTACACAATCCCGACGTGGCAATATCACCCCTTTTGCCCACAATTGCCTGGCTGTTTTTACCCGCACCCGCGCGATAATAAATACTATCACCGTCAAATTCGGCAATGATAACCGTTTCTGTCGGAATTAAACCTAAAATTTCTTCAGCAATGCGATCGAGATTAGTTAATTTTTCCATAATGGTTTAGGGGTTGAGGAGATGGGGTGTTATACTCAAAAAAACAGTAATTCATTAACTTTAGTCTATAGTTTGTGAACTGAAATGAAAGATAACACCCCCAGAGTAACAAGTCTCAAATCTTATCTTCAGCATTTGCCTCAAGATGCGTCTGAAGCGATCGTTAGCACCAACTTTGCACCTTACCTGATATCATATTTAGGATTTTCAACCACAGAGATAATTCCACAGTACGACACGGGAGGCGGTGGGATTACCGACTTTGCCACTCGGAGAAACCTAGAAAAGGATATTTTTTTGCAGACAAAGAGTAATCCTTTTCTGCTGATAGAGTTAAAAGGTAGAGATATTAACCTAACTGAAAATAGTCCAAGTTATAAGGCAACTGTCAATCAGTTAAAGCGTCAGTTATTAGGGACTAAGTGTCAAGCATCCCAATGGGGAATTATCAATAATAGTTCACACATCCAGTTATTTAGAAAACATGGTAAAACCATTTTTCCTGCCACTACTTGCATAGAGCTAACCCCTGAGAACATTGATGAGACTGTAGCTCGGATCAAAACAAAAATTGACAATACTCCCAAAGCATTAACGGTTACTGTTTACAATAATAAAGGCGGTATAGGCAAAACCACCACAACCGTAAATCTTGCCGCTTTCCTTGCCTTTTTAGGTAAAAAAGTTCTAGTTTTAGACTTTGATTTTAATCAACGAGATTTAACTAAATCTATCCTAAATATCGAACCAGAAGATGGCCTACTAGAAAAGACTTTAACTGACCGCAATATTGAACTAAAATCAGTGATTCGTCCCTATACTTTTAAGAATTCAAAACTACAAATTACCTTCGATGTTGTTCCTGCTGAGCCTAAAATGGCAGAGTATCCGGAATTGGAGTATAATGCTAAAATGACAATATCCACTCTCCATAGAAAATTAGACTTAGCTAGATATGAATATGATTACATTTTTATAGATGCAGCTCCCAATTGGCGATTTACTAGCCGGCTGGCTGTTTATGCTGCCGATGTTGTCCTCTTACCCACAAAACATAACAATTCATTCTCCCTTAATAATGCAGCCACTGCCATCAAGGAGTTTCTGCCGCAAATGCAAAAATTAAAAAAAGATGGGACTCCCATAGCCTTACCAATTTTTTTCAACGGTGAGAAGATTACTCAACCACAGTTAGAGCTTGCCCAAAAAGAAATTAATCAAATACTAAAAAATGACAAAACCCTTTTACCCTATTTTTATCCCAGATACACTAATGCCAAAAAAGATTTACATATTCATCACCTGCCAGAATACGCTATTATAGCCAGTGCTGCTTTCGCTCGCGTGCCAGCCGTTTATAAAAATCGTTCCGCTTATGACTATTACAAAGACTTAGCAAAGGAGTATTTTTTACAATGATGGAATATACCGATATTGGTACTTTGAAGTATCTATACCTAGATGAAATAGAAATTACCAATGGGACCGATGCTGATAGTTTTTTAATTGAAGCTACTGCTAAACTATTACAGCAGACAGGTGGACGCAATTGGCTGCCTGTAATCGTGAAAGAACTATCAGAGGATCGCTATGAAGTTATCGGCAACTCATTTGTTTATGCTGTGGCTGAAAGGGCTGGACTAGAAAGAATTTGGTGTATTATTGCCGATGGAACAGAAGATGCTAGGAATATATCCAGAGTTTTGGCAAGAGAAGAAACCCCAAAACTAAATCTGTCAACAGCTTCAAGAGAAGAAATTAAATCTGCTTTACAGTTCTTGATTGAACAACCGAATAGCCCACTAAAAACAATTAAATTAGCTACTGCTACTGCTAGGATTGATGAGGCTCCCCGTCAATTCTGGAAGAGTTTAGATTCAATTGTTGCCCTCAAGTGTGGAATTACAAAAGGGAAGGGATTAGATTTACTCAAAACTGTCTTTTATCTCACTCCTCAATCTCAACAAGATGCAGTGATTGAGGAGTTTTCAGAAGAAACTCTCAAACTCAAGACTGTTTCTGAATTAAAGACTCTAGCCAAAGAAAAAGGAATCGTTGGTTTAAGCAAGATGAAGAAAGCAGAGCTAGTCAGAATATTGGCGCAATAAGAAAAAGGAGTATGAATTATGAATTATGAATTATGAATTATGAATTATCAATTGCTAGAAGATATTGAAAGTGAATTAAAATGGCAGCAAAGCCTTTCTAACGAAGATATGGAATTGGGAGCTTTTTCAACGTGAACCACTATCGAGTCATCCCGGGCTTGAGCATTGATTATGCTTGTGGAGTCCATCTGTTATCATCTTGGGTAGTTCTCTAAGGATTTAGTCCCTATGAAATGGCGAGTGATACTTGAACCGGATCCCGATACAAACGAATGGGCAATTTGGTGTCCGGAACTGCCCGGATGCACATCTGCCGGTATTACACAAGAGGAAGCTCTCAATAATATACGCGAAGCGATCGAGCTTTATTTACAACCTGATGCTATCGACCTTCTACCAGGAGCAGTAATCCGTGAGGTTATGGTGGGATGACTCGACTCAGGAGAATGAATGCTGACGAGGTTGAGCGCATATTACGCAAGTATAACTTTGAACTGATCTCTCAGAAGGGTAGTCATAGAAAATGGCGTGGTAGGGATCAAGATACTCAAGTTATCGTACCTTACCATCAAGGGAGAGATTTACCTACTGGAACATTGCGTAACATCATGATTACAGCCATGATCCCAGAAGGAGAGTGGAAATCTCCATAAACTTCATCTAAACTCCATCTGTCTAACCAATCACTGCACCCGACCGAGAGTTAGACTGATAATATCATTCAAGGTTGGGCTTCGGCCGTGAGCTTTTGCCGAACGGTTGAAGCATGAAACCCAACGCCCGATCATGTTAGGCTACTGCTAACCCATCCTACTGGACTGTTTCAGCTAAAATAGGGCAATAGCTCGAACAAGCAGAGGACATCAATCATGGGAAGAGGTCGGCGAGATAAAGTCAATCTAACAGGGGAACAAAGAGAAAACCTCGAACAAATCAGTCGTAATGGCTATGCACCAGCTAAAAAAATTCTCCACGCTCGGATTTTGCTGATGTGTGACGAGGGAGAACAGGCGAAAAGGAAATGGACAGATGAAGAAATAGGCGAAGCTTTAGAAGTTCATAGAAATACAGTGGGACGTATTCGTCAAAGATTTCTTCAAAAAGGCGAAAAACCAGCATTAGAACGGAAATCGAGAAAAACTCCCCCCACTCCGGCAAAAGTTGATGGAGCCGCCGCCGCCCAAATCATTGCCCTGTGCTGTTCGGAGCCACCATCTGGCCGAGCCGAGTGGACAATCCGACTATTAACCTCGGAACTCAAACAAAGACAAATTATCACCGAGATTTCCAGTCCAACGGTGTGGCGTACTCTAAAAAAAACCAATTACGCCCTTGGAAAACCCAAAGATACTGTATTCCGGAACAGGATTTAGCCCGATTTGTTGCCCAGATGGAAGTTGTCCTTGACCTGTATGGCACTCAGCCATCGGAAGAAGAACCGTTAATCGCGATGGATGAAGCATCAAAGCAACTACTTGGAGAAGTTTACCCTCCGATACCCATGCAACCTGGACAAGATAAAAAAGAAGACTATCACTATAGTCGTGAAGGGGTTCAAGCCTTGTTCATGTTTTTTGACCCCCATCGAGGATGGAGACGGGTGAGTAACCGAGATAGTCGAACCCGAATAGATTGGGCAGAAGAAATTCGTCAATTATTGGATGTGGACTATCCAAAGGCTCGAAAAGTCAAGCTCGTCTGTGATAATCTCAACACTCATAACATAGCCTCGCTTTATGAAGCATTTCCAGCACCCGTTGCTCATCGTTTAGCTAGAAGACTGGAAATTTATTACACACCTCGTAATGGTAGCTGGTTAAATGTAGCCGAAACTGAACTAAGCGTCTTATCGAGGCAATGTTTAGATAGAAGGATTTCTAGCAAGGAAGAACTGAAAAGGGAGATAGAAACCTGGCAAAAAGAACGTAATCAGACTGCATCTACAGTAATATGGACGTTTACGACCAGCGATGCTAGGGTCAAGCTGAAACATCTTTATCCTGTGTTTGAGGAGGAGGAATCGGGAGAATCTATTGCACCAAATTAGCTGAAACAGTCCACTACAAATAATTGTGTCTCCCTACTTATAACAAATCACTCCAGTATCAATTATGAGTTAGGAAGTGGGAAGAAAAAAGCTGCCGACTGCCTCCTGACTTACCCTTTCAGCAATAAATCGCCAATTTCCGACTGGCAATGACCAATTAAACGATTAAGGGCTTTTTTTCCTTGTTTACCTTGATAATCTGAGCGATCGCTTTCAGTAATTCCATAGGGACGACCGATCGCCACCTTGACACGATGATAAAAGACAACGGGATGCCAACCATCTTGATCGAATAAAGGTTCCGTGGTATCTAACCAGCGTAGCAAACGCACGGGAAAAGGACTAATAACAGTTTCCGACTCGGAGAGAATAGCCACAGGTAAGACAAATAAATTCTCCACGGGACAACGCAGGGCTAAATGGGCAAATCCGCTCTGAAAACGGCTAATTTGACGAGGATCAGTCAAATTTAACATCGGCGATCCACCTTCTGGAAATAAACCGATCCATCGTCCGGACTGTAAAAAATCCGTTGCTTGCCGAAAAAAAGTCCGGTGGCGTTTTTCAGGGGTATCAAAGGGAAAACAGCCCAATTCTCCGATTAATTCCCGCAAAAGCGGCGTTTTTCCCATGTAGTGATGACAGGCGATCGGGAGAGTTTTGCCCAAAGCTTGAATTAAGATCGGCGCGTCCAAAAAGCTACGATGGTTACTTACCACGATCGCCACTCCTTGGCTGGGTAGATTTTCTTGACCGACGGTAAACAGACTCGTGCGCGTGGTATCAAGAATTAAACGAGAGGTGGATAGGGGGGTAAGCAGCTTCATGGAAAAAAAAAATCGGCCTTAAGATTGTTTTTATTGACTTAGATCACAACTAAAGGATAAAACAGAATTAGAGGATCATAAAATATAGGGATTATGTCCCAATCATCTACGGATCAGCCTCGGGGCAGCCTCGTCTATTTAAAAAAATAAATTTCATGAATGATTTAAATGAGCGAAAAACATTTGCTTTAACAACACCTCTTTATTATGTCAACGATATCCCTCACATCGGCAGTGCTTACACAACGATCGTAGCGGATGTTATGGCACGATGGCAGCGGTTACAGGGCAATTCTGTCCTCCTGATTACAGGAACCGACGAACACGGACAGAAAATCGAACGGACTGCGGCAGCCAAAGGACTCAATCCCCAGGAACACTGCGATCGCATTGCCACCAGTTTTGCCAATCTCTGGGCAAAGCTACACATCCAGTATGATCGCTTTAGTCGCACCACTGCCCCCCGTCATCAGGCAATTGTTAACGAATTTTTTGAAAGAGTCTGGGAAAAGGGCGATATCTATCTCGATCGCCAACAGGGTTGGTATTGCGTCGCCTGTGAAGAATTTAAGGAAAAAAGAGAACTGTTAGATAATGGCTGTTGTCCCATTCATACTAATCTGGCCGCCGAATGGCGCGACGAGGAAAACTATTTTTTCCGTCTCTCTAAGTATCAGACGCAACTAGAACAATTTTACCAAGAACAACCCGATTTTATTCAACCGGAAAGCCGACGTAATGAGGTTCTCAACTTCGTCAACCAAGGACTACAGGACTTCTCCATCTCTAGGGTTAATGTGGCTTGGGGGTTTCCCATTCCCCACGATGGTCAGCATACCATCTACGTTTGGTTTGATGCCCTTCTTGGCTATGTTACCGCCCTTCTCGACCCCGAAGACGAACCCACCCTAGAAAATGCCTTGGCCAAATGGTGGCCGATCGATCTGCATCTGATCGGTAAAGATATATTAAGATTCCATGCCATTTATTGGCCAGCTATGCTAATGTCGGCGGGTTTACCCTTGCCTAAAAGAGTCTTCGGCCACGGCTTTTTGACCAAAGACGGGCGGAAAATGGGCAAAAGTCTCGGTAATACCCTCGATCCCTTCGATTTGGTTGATCGCTATGGGGCCGATGCCGTCCGTTACTATTTCGTCAAAGAGATTGAATTAGGACAGGATGGCGATTTTCAGGAAACCAGATTTGTTAATATTCTTAACGCGGATTTAGCCAACGATTTAGGCAACCTCCTCAATCGCACCCTAGGCATGGTTAAAAAATACTGCCAAAATATCCCCCCCCAGTTGACTGGCGTAGATATCCCGAACGATAATCGTCTTAAGAATATGGGGATCAATCTAGGGGGCATTGTTGAACAGAAGTACGATGCGCTACAATTTAATCAAGCCTGTGAGGAAATATTGGCGTTAATTCGTGCTAGTAACAAGTTTATCGATGAGAGTGCGCCCTGGAGTTTATTTAAACAGAAACAACAGGCAGCAGTAGAACAAGTCCTCTACGCAGTTTTGGAATCAGTAAGACTCTCTGCCTACCTACTTTCACCGATAATACCGACCTTGAGCAGTAAAATTTATCAACAACTAGGTTTTGTTATTGATTTTAATACTTTCAGGTCGGAGGATGGGGAAGACCCCCCTGATGGTGTCTCTTTTTCCCAACACTGTCAATGGGGATTACCCACAAATCCACAACTAGGAACACCTGAACCGATCTTTTCTAAACTAGAACTGCCGTTAAACGATTCCTAAAGGAATTTTTTAATAACTCTATTTTTTAAGGTCTGTTGTCCTTTCGGATACAACTGGCAAACAATCAACACTAAACTTTTAACAAACGAGGAAAAATAAAATGTTTGATGATTATGACACGGCCCCAGTCTTCACCCCCGAACAAGTGCTAGAAAATCGCGGTCGTGTGGCGATTTTCATCGATGGTTCCAATTTATTTTATGCGGCTCTGCAATTAGGTATCGAAATTGACTACACCAAATTACTTTGTCGTTTAACTGCCGGTTCTCGTCTCTTGCGCGCCTTCTTTTATACTGGAGTTGATCGCACTAACGAAAAACAGCAGGGATTCCTCCTCTGGATGCGTCGCAACGGTTATCGAGTCATCGCTAAAGATCTAGTACAATTGCCCGATGGTTCCAAAAAAGCCAATCTTGACGTGGAAATTGCCGTGGATTTAATGGCGCTAGTGGGTTCCTATGATACCGCAGTAATTGTCAGTGGTGATGGGGATTTGGCCTATGCTGCCGATTCCGTCAGTTACCGTGGTGCGCGAGTGGAAGTGGTTAGTTTGCGATCGATGACCAGTGATAGTTTAATTAATGTAGCCGATCGCTATGTTGATCTAGATCAAATTAAAGAAGAAATTCAAAAAACCAGCAAGCATCACGTTGGTTATAATAATTTCCCTGTCAGCGTCTTGGACCAAGATCGTAGCAGTCGCTAGAACAATTCAGCAAAAATCAAGTTTAAGGTGGGTAATTCCCACCTTTTTCAGTTATCAGTTATCAGTTATCAGTGATACTAAATCCGCTGAGTATAGGCTACATATCAGGAGAGGCACTCATGGAAGTGGAGTGACTCTTAAATTATTACAGATGTGTCAGCAGCTGCGTGTAAGCATCCCACCGAAAAACTAATGCGCTCCGGGGTTTGGGGGCGGCGCCACGCCTCCAACGGGGGGTTTGGGGGGTAGAACCCCCCAAAAGCTTGGATTGAGCGATAAAATCGGAAGTAATACTAAATCCCTTGAGTATAGGCTACATATCAGGAGAGGCACTCATGCAATAACTGGATTTAGTATAACCACTCCCCATCTGCTGCCTACTCAATTAAGCGATACTACTGCGCTTTCTCGCTTCCTTATAAGATGTTCCCACATCCTGTAAACCGACTTTAATCATCTGTTGTTCCAAAAGAGCAAAAAAACGCAAGCGATCGCCACCTTTAATCACCGCTAAATTGTGCGCTTCCGCTAAGGCGATCGGATAACCATAACCTTTTAACACCTGGGCCAGTAAAATACTCAAAGAGCGATCGAGTAATTCTCGCTCCTCCACCACCCAAGCAGGAACCTCTACCCTAGCGATTTCCGTCCCCACATGGAGATAACAGAAGTAAATGCGATGTTCATCCCCATAAAGATCGAGTATTTTCAAAGAACTGCGCCAAAAAGGACTTCTTTGCCCTGGTTCCAATAAATAACCCCAGAGAGAAGCATCCCGGAGAGGATCGACAACGCGACAAGGGGTTTTTTCTGGGTCTAAATCACCGCAATTGATCAAGCAATTGGGAGTATCATGGGGACAAGATTGTAAACGCAGGAAATTTAAGCCTTCCGTGCTACGAGAAGCACTAATATAACCTATAAGCGGGATTTTAGCCGATCGCAAATCGTCCCAAGACTGAAAAATCGGTGGCAAAATTAAATCTTTTGCTTCTGGGGGGAGACTATCGATAAACCAATAGATCAAAGAACCATCCACGAGGGCTAAATTTGGTTCATAATGGGCGCCGGGGGGTTTTACCCAACGAGTAGCCATTTCCGCTAACATTTGGCTTTCTAATACCGTCCGACGATAACTCATCCACTCATCGACGCGAATACCCCACTGTTTAGAAATGTAGAGGTCTTCTGATTTGTAATAGACTTCGGGAATGCTATCGAGGAGCGGGTGCAAATTTTGACCATAGTGCAACATAATCCTACCGATATTAATTAGATAACAGTAGGCGATTTCGTGGTGGGAAGGGGCAATCTGGGAACCATCCGTGGCAAAAACGCTATGACTTTCGGGAGCGGGAAGGATAGTAACGCGGGTGTCGAGAGGTTCGATCGGTAGCGCGACAGAGAAAATTAGGCGATCGTGCCAGTTATGATAGAGTTCTAGCAGTTTTTCCTGTTGCTGTTGAGCTTGTTCCAAAAGAATTTTAGCCCGTTGCACTCGCTCGCGACTAGCTGTCACTTCCTGTTGAAAATGTTGACTGATTCCTGGCATTTTTGCCGCTAATCTCGCAAGATCGAGCATAGCTGTCCTCTCCCTGACTTTTTTTGATTTTATCGCAATTTTGTTTCTCTGATGCTAATTTTGTCAATTATTGCCAAATTTATCCTTAGTAATCTCCGCTTACAGCAGTTATCTTAATGGTGAGATAGGAAGTTTTCCTTTTGGGGAGTCGCTCGTCAATCCCAAAAAGGAATCTTGCGTATTTAGACAATATTTCTCCTTGAGATCATTACAGTTTTGATAAGAAATAATTTGCTCATGTTGCATTCTACCAACAATAATACCAGGGTGTATTCCTAGTTGTTCGGCAAATTGATTAATAGCTTTTCTATTCAGAGAATTATTGGCGATAAATCTCTGCCAATCTCTGGGATCAATTAAGAAATTAGCCGCAAAAACATCCGCCTCTTTTTCTTTAATTGTATCTTGAATATCTTGCCCCTCTAAAAATAAAGTTCGTTTCCCATGTAATAAAATATGACCAGCTTCATGAAAAAAAGAAAACCAAAAATGATCATTTGTTTTGTATCGATCGCTCAATTGAATTAAAGCTCTGTGAGAATCTAACCAACGGGTAGCACCGTGTACCCTTGTTTTCGGAAGTTCAGGGACAAAGGCTAAGGCAACCCCCGCTGCCGCACAAAGCTCGATCATTTGCGGTTGAAATACCTCGATAGACTTAATAGTTAACGAACGAATTTGTCGCAAGGCATCTCTGAATTTCAACTCGTTGTAATCAGCACAATTAATTTTCGATGCTTCTATTTCTCCTTGACGTAACCATGCTGTTATTGCCCCTCGATCGCTATCAAATGCTTGAGACTTTCTAAAATCAATCGATAAATTTCTCCCCCAAATCTCCTCCCATTGCTCAGGGGAGACAACGGCAAAAAAATTCAAGCTCTCTCGTAATTGCTCTATTTTATCCTCATCAAACTTGAGCCAGCCTAATTCAGTCATCTGCCGATAAGGAATTTGTTTTAACCAGCCTAAATAACCTTTTAATCTTTGATTCTCATTTTTTCTCGCTAAATATTCCCGATAAAGTCTTTCGCGCTCTATCCAGAAACTGGCGGGAGTTCCTAACACTAACTCTATCTGTAAGGCGGTATCGATAGTAATCTCCGCTTTACCTTTTATGATCTCATTGATAGTCTTTTTTGGTCTGCCCATGCGTTGGGCGAGTTCCGATTGAGACATATTTCTTTCTTCTAGGATTTCGGCAAGGGTTTCTCCCGGTGGAGAAATAAAATCCGGTGCATATCTGTTCTCAATAGTATTAGTCATGGGTGTCATCTATGCCAATAATTACGACTGCGGTTACTTTCTTCCAATCAATTCCCCCGTCTGCTTTTTGAGGAATCGGTATATTAGCTGGCTCAAAAATTAGTCTGAGGGGATGAACTAAATCTAAAGATAGTTGTCCAGCACGGTTATATAACAATTCGTGGCAACGTCCCGGCAGCGATCGCATTTCCTCCAGGACAATAACTGCTTTTAAGTCGTCGAGTCTTTGCCTGATTTTCTTAGCCATCTTCTCTCCATACTGTTTTTTCAGTAGTCTTTGGCTATTGCATTCGTTCTCAAATTTTTTTTCCTTAAATACAATATCCATTGTAGATGACCCTTGTAATATTGTTAACCTCAAAGGTTAACAATATTTTATGGCAGCACACCTGGGTTGCATCCAGTACAAACGCTCTAAATATATCGTTAAGAGCTAATAGTCTAGACACCAGTTCTGAAAATGAGGTTAGCTAGAGACAGCTTTTCAGACGTTGGCCGATTAATCAGGTGATAATTATCGCTAAAATCGCACTATCAAGCCAAAACAACGAAGCTGTAATTTTATCGCCTAATAACGCCCGAATTGAGTGCCGCCGCCGCCCAAGAAAAAGACAATCTCTAACATCTAAACCGGAGAAAAGCACAATCGCGGACTTGACAACAACAGCAACAATTTGCTATAATGACCTTTTGTCAACGATTTGACCTTCGGTAATAGGAGTTCAGAGTAACCTTAGATACAGCCCTATCATGCCCACCATTCAGCAATTAATACGCGACGAAAGATCCAAAGCGAAAAGAAAAACCAAATCTCCCGCCCTCAAACAATGCCCCCAACGTCGGGGAGTTTGTACAAGAGTATATACCACCACACCGAAAAAACCCAACTCAGCCCTACGGAAAGTGGCTAGGGTACGTTTGACCTCTGGATTTGAGGTGACAGCCTACATCCCGGGCATCGGTCATAACCTGCAAGAACACTCGGTCGTCCTGATTCGGGGCGGTCGGGTCAAAGATCTACCCGGAGTCAGATATCACATCATTCGCGGCACCCTCGATGCCACTGGGGTGAAAAACCGTCAAAAGGCGCGCTCTAAGTACGGAACCAAACGCCCCAAACCCGCCGCTAAATAAACAGGGAATTGATTAACCAAAAAAATACTCCCACCGAGTCGGTCAAAGTTAACCCAAGAGACTGAAAACTCGCAGGAGGGGGTTTGAGATGGGCTGTAATCATCCGACTGTCAAGCAAAAGTTAAAGTTAACCTAGAAAATTCAGGAATATTCCGATGTCTCGCCGTAAAAACGTCAAAAAACGTCCTATTCCCCCCGATCCCGTTTACAATAGCTGTTTAGTCAGCATGACCATCCGCCGGATCATGCGATCGGGCAAAAAATCCTTGGCCGCTAACATCGTTTACGATGCCCTGAAAACCGTCGGCGAACGTACCGGTCAAGAACCCCTAGAAGTATTTGAAAAAGCCGTTAAAAACGCCACTCCCCTAGTGGAAGTGAAAGCCCGCCGGGTCGGTGGAGCCACCTATCAAGTACCGATGGAAGTACGGAGCAATCGTGGTAGTACCTTGGCACTACGCTGGTTAGTCCATTATGCTCGGACTAGAGGCGGCAAAACCATGGCAGGTAAACTAGCTAACGAGATCATGGATGCGGCCAATGAAACCGGCGGCACGATCAAAAAACGGGAAGAAACCCACCGGATGGCAGAGGCAAACAAAGCCTTTGCCCACTATCGTTACTAAAAAGATACTTTAAGGGCGGTGGACTACACCGCTGCCGCCAAAAAACTGTCAAGAAAAGTATAGAATTGTAAATAGTGTAAAAAATCCTAGAACAAAATCCCATCACTGGCAAGCAAAGCAAGGAGGTTGCTGTGGCACGGACTATCCCGCTAGAGAGAGTGCGAAACATCGGAATCGCCGCTCATATAGACGCGGGCAAAACAACGACAACAGAAAGAATCCTGTTCTACACGGGAGTCGCTCATAAACTGGGCGAAGTCCACGACGGAACGGCAATTACCGACTGGATGGAACAGGAACGGGAGCGAGGAATCACCATCACCGCCGCCGCCATCAGTACCAGTTGGCAAGATCATCGCATCAACATCATTGACACCCCCGGCCACGTCGATTTCACCATTGAAGTGGAACGTTCCATGCGGGTACTCGATGGAGTGGTAGCGGTTTTCTGCTCTGTTGGTGGTGTACAACCCCAATCAGAAACCGTCTGGAGACAAGCCGATCGGTACAAAGTACCCCGGATTGCCTTTATCAACAAAATGGACAGAACGGGGGCGAACTTCTTCAAAGTTTACGAACAATTAAGAGATCGCCTCAGAACTAACGCCGTTCCCATCCAAATGCCGATCGGCGCGGAAAGCGAACTGAGCGGGATCGTTGATCTCGTCAAGATGCGCGCCTATATATATAAGGACGATCTAGGGAAAGACATAGAAGAAACCGACATTCCCGAAGACTTATTGGAAAAGGCCGAAGAATTCCGCGTGCAGCTGGTGGAAGCTGTAGCGGAAGCTGATGAAGAACTCCTAGAAAAATATCTAGAAGGTGAAGAACTCACCGAAGCCGAAATCAAACGCGGTCTCAGAGAAGGGACGATTGCTGGTACAATTGTTCCCGTCCTCTGCGGCTCGGCTTTCAAAAATA
Organism: Microcystis aeruginosa NIES-843; assembly: GCF_000010625.1. Taxonomy (NCBI): domain Bacteria; kingdom Bacillati; phylum Cyanobacteriota; class Cyanophyceae; order Chroococcales; family Microcystaceae; genus Microcystis; species Microcystis aeruginosa. Next base: position 3,949,293 of record NC_010296.1, on the reverse strand, counting down.
AAGGGGTACAACTGCTCCTCGATGCCGTCGTCGATTACCTACCCTCACCCTCGGAAGTAGCCGCCGTTAAAGGGATTCTTCCCGATGGCAGCGAGGCAATCCGGGAAGCCAAGGACGATGCGCCCTTCTCGGCCCTCGCCTTCAAAATCATGGCCGATCCCTTCGGTCGTTTAACCTTCCTACGGGTCTATTCCGGTGTGTTAGCCAAAGGCAGCTACGCCTACAACTCCACCAAAGGAACCAAAGAACGGATCGCTCGCCTGATCATCCTCAAATCCAACGAACGGATCGAAGTGGATGAACTGCGCGCCGGTGATCTAGGAGCGGCGATCGGGCTGAAAAACACCATTACCGGGGATACCCTCTGTGATGATAAGAACCCGATTATCCTAGAATCCCTCTTTATCCCCGAACCGGTTATCTCCGTGGCGGTGGAACCGAAAACCAAACAGGACATCGAGAAACTCAGCAAAGCTCTGCAAGCTCTCTCCGATGAAGATCCCACCTTCCGGGTCAAAGTTGATCCCGAAACCAATCAAACGGTAATCGCCGGGATGGGAGAACTGCACCTGGAAATTCTCGTCGATCGAATGCTCCGGGAATACAAAGTCGAAGCGACGGTGGGCGCTCCCCAGGTGGCCTATCGGGAAACTGTGCGGAAACCCGTGCGCGCTGAGGGTAAATTTATCCGTCAAAGTGGCGGTAAAGGGCAGTACGGCCACGTCGTCATCGAACTCGAACCGGGTGAACCGGGATCTGGCTTTGTCTTCGTCTCCAAAATTGTCGGTGGTGCTATCCCCAAAGAATACATCAGTCCGTCAGAACAAGGGATGAAAGAAGCTTGCGAATCGGGGATTGTAGCGGGTTATCCCGTCATCGACCTGAAAGCAACCCTTGTAGATGGTTCTTTCCACGATGTGGACTCCTCCGAGATGGCCTTTAAGATTGCCGGTTCCATGGCGATTAAGGAAGCGGTGATGAAAGCTACCCCCGTTCTCCTAGAACCGATGATGAAGGTCGAGGTGGAAGTACCCGAAGACTTCATCGGTAACGTCATCGGTGATCTTAACTCCCGTCGGGGACAAATCGAAGGTCAAGAAACCGAGACCGGCATCGCCAAAGTCTCCGCTAAAGTTCCCTTAGCGGAAATGTTTGGTTACGCCACTGATATTCGCTCCAAAACCCAGGGACGGGGCATCTTCACCATGGAATTTAGCCATTACGAAGAAGTCCCCCGCAACGTGGCCGAGACGATTATCACCAAAAGTAAAGGGAACGGCTAATCAGTGAGCAGTGAGCAGTGAGCAGTGAGAATAAACCGATCATTTAAATTCGAGCGGTCAACCCTAACAACTGCTAACTTAAAACTGATCTCTGGTGACTGATTACTGTTCACCCACCTGAAGAAGAAAAAAAACAAAGGAACAGAAAGTAAATGGCACGCGCTAAATTTGAACGGACGAAACCCCACGTTAACATCGGCACGATCGGTCACGTTGACCACGGCAAAACTACCCTCACCGCCGCTATCACTATGACCCTAGCGGCTCTGGGTAATGCCCAAGCTAAAAAATACGATGAAATCGATGCCGCTCCCGAAGAAAAAGCCCGCGGGATCACCATCAACACCGCTCACGTTGAGTACGAAACCGCCAGTCGCCACTATGCACACGTGGACTGCCCCGGCCACGCGGACTATGTAAAAAACATGATCACCGGTGCGGCACAGATGGACGGTGGTATTCTCGTGGTCTCGGCCGCCGATGGCCCGATGCCCCAAACCCGGGAACATATCCTGCTGGCTCGTCAGGTGGGTGTACCTAACCTCGTGGTCTTCCTCAACAAAAAAGATATGGTGGACGACGAGGAGTTACTGGAACTCGTAGAACTGGAAGTACGCGAACTTCTCACCAATTACGACTTCGCTGGCGACGATATCCCCATTATTGCCGGTTCTGCGAAAGAAGCCCTCGAGTACATGACCAAAAACCCCAAGGCCCAAAAAGGCGATAACGAGTGGGTGGACGCAATTTATGAATTAATGGAAGCGGTAGATAGCTATATCCCCACCCCTGAACGGGATATCGATAAACCCTTCCTGATGGCGGTAGAAGACGTATTCTCGATTACTGGTCGGGGGACGGTGGCTACCGGTCGGATCGAACGCGGTATTGTGAAAGTGGGTGATAACGTGGAATTGGTCGGGATCAGAGAAACTCGCCCCACCACCGTCACCGGGATTGAAATGTTCAAGAAAAGTCTTGACCAAGGGATGGCCGGTGACAACGCTGGTATCCTCCTGCGTGGTATCCAAAAAACCGACATCGAGCGCGGCATGGTGATCGCTAAACCGGGTACAATCAAACCCCACACCCAGTTTGAAGGTGAGGTGTATGTGTTAAGTAAAGAAGAGGGTGGTCGTCACACTCCTTTCTTTAAAAACTATCGTCCTCAGTTCTATGTACGGACAACTGACGTAACTGGCACTATCCAAGACTACACCGCCGATGATGGCAGCACTGTAGAAATGGTCATGCCGGGAGACCGGATCAAAATGACCGTGGAACTGATCAACCCGATCGCTATTGAACAGGGTATGCGCTTCGCTATTCGCGAAGGTGGTCGCACCATCGGTTCTGGCGTTATCTCGAAAATTATCAAGTAGGCTAATCTACTAATTAACGGGGCAGTGAATTTAAAAGCTGCTCCGTTACTGTCTTTATTTTGTACCTTGACAATTGCAATAGGTGAAATTATGGCTACGCTACAACAACAGAAAATTCGCATTCGTTTGAAAGCTTTTGACCGGCGCTTACTCGATACTTCCTGTGAGAAGATTGTCGATACTGCCAATAGAACTAACGCCACGGCCATCGGACCGATCCCCCTACCGACAAAAAGAAAGATTTATTGTGTCCTGCGTTCCCCTCACGTTGACAAGGACTCCCGTGAACATTTTGAAACCCGCACCCATCGCCGCATTATTGATATTTACCAACCCTCTTCTAAGACAATCGATGCTTTGATGAAATTAGATTTACCCGCAGGGGTTGATATTGAAGTTAAATTGTAAAAAATGTCAAAAAGATGTTATCGCTAACATCTTTTTTTCTTAGAGACTCTTTGTTATGGTGCTTCTCGTCTAGTTTTCGTGGGTGAGAATCGCTATTAGATACCCCAGCAGCCCATCAAGGTGGCGGTTGCTCTTTAAATAGGGTTGGCTGAATAAATCTAAAAACCTTGTTGGATAAGACTTTTAGACTTTTTTGACCTCAAAAAGTGCCAGCCATTGGAGGGATCGGGGCGAAAATTCCTGGACTTTTTCCCTGAAAATTAGGTAATTGACCGTCTGAAAATGGGTAAAACCCTACACCCCACACCCCACACCCCACACCCTGCCCCCACAAAAAACTTTTTCAGCAGACCCTAAATATTGATACTATTGGGTATGCGAGAGGGTTTCAGGAAAATATAAGGCGTAAATCGGGTTAAATTGCGCCGATCGATCTCATTTTCGATCGCTTTTAATTTAGCTTGGAAAACCGCCAAAATCGGGTAAGCACGTTGATCTGGGAAAGCACTTCGGGATGGATAACCAAAACGGTTAAATTGAAAAGCTGTTAAAGTCTGCATAATTTCCAATTGATAAGCGGCCTGGGCCTGGGGCGGCAAAAGACGGAGAATATAATCTATATCCACTTCCTCAGCTGCTTTGGGAGGGGATTGATAACCCGCTAGGGGAATATTGGGGCTAAAGGCGAGATAATCGTATTGAGGATAATTAACCGCCGCGTGTTGTGGTCCGGCCACAAAAATTATCTGGGTGACAACTTCGACTAATTTGGCTAAAGTGTCTAATTCTCCGTCAGAAACTAATTTTTTGATGCCTCCACCTTCAGATGACATCAATTTTCGCGCCCAAGCTTGTAATTCTGTATCCTCGTTTACGTCCGCGTCGGAAGTATAGTAAAGACTTAGGTAATCTTTGACGTAGGTTTCCGTTGCTTGCCAAAGTAAGAGAGCATCGTCTCGGTAGGGGTAATCTGGTAGTAGGGAGGTATCCTGGACCTGGCGCAATTCTAATTGCTTTGGTAGGGCATAATCGGCGAAATTATCCAATCTTTGACGATAGGAACTCTTAATTAGCTCGATAGATGCTTCTAGGGTCCCCGCTAATAGACGATCAACGAATCCGCCGGGGTTAATTAACTCGCTCTCGGCTAAACTATTAATAGCGAGGGTAAATTGAAAATGAGGTCTTAATAGAATTGCCAGAGGATGATTAAGTGCTAACTCGGTAGCTGTGGCTAAAACAAAAGCTTCCGCTACTAAATGGGTATGGCTGAGGTGACTAACTAATTCATGGTGATTTCCGTCGGCAATTTGCACGAAAATTTTCGCCATTAACCAATTAAGTCCGTCATCGGGGGTATAGATGCGCTGATTAGGTAGGGTCGGATCCTGATACAATTGAATGGCAACTGGTACTAATCCCCCTTGACCCCGTAAACCTCTAGCACGCCAACAGAAAAGGACAAGAGGTGCTGTCACAGTTTTCATACCCCTTTGATAACTGCCTAAAGTTAGGTGGTGTAGGGGGGCATAATCTGCTAGAAATAAGTTACCCTTAGCGGCTTCCGAGGCAATGGTTTTATCGGGTCCCATAGCTTTTTGGAAGATAGCATCGCTGACGGGAAAATTATTTGGTAAGCTGCTAATCCCGCGGATTACCATGGGATTTGCTCCCGCTAATCTTTGGTAGGCAAAACTTGTGTTAGATTGCCAAGTTTTAATGCTTGTGGGTTGGGGAAGGATGGGAAAAAGTTCTTCGTAATCTTCTAATTTGTCAAAGGGATCGAAGATATTTTCTACCCTTGTGGCGACTCCATTGGCAATTAAAGCACTGAAACCTTTACCCCGCATTACTTGATAGGAAATAGAAAAGTTTTCGTGGGTAGGTAAATCTTTGACGAGGGTGATACCATTAACGGAATCATAAATGTACACTTGTTTTTGTCGTCTTAATAGATCTTGTCTTTTGACTGGATCAGGATCATTTTTGGGTAGCGATGGTGTCAGCAAAGTAACTCCTTGTCTAAAAAATTAGAACTTAAAAATTGTGGTCTTTTTCCTGGCACTAATAGGCTAGTCAAAGTAAAGAATTACCTCCAACAAAAGGGTCTTTTGAGGTAAATTACCGGCTAGATATAGTGTCACCCATTATATACAGCTAGAACTGGGTTAGATTCCCGAAATATTGCATCGGTTTGTAAAACTTAATATATTAATTCTCGCACCTATGAGGTGCAAAGTTGCTGGTTTGAGGTTGGGGAGATTTTATCAGTAAACAGTAATCAGTGAACTGAAAACTCCCATCTGATAACTGATAACTGATTGCTAAACCGTTTGTAGGGGAAAACCTAAAGCTTCCCGTTGCTGTAAATACAATTGAGCAACCTGTCGAGCTAAATTGCGAATTCTGCCGATATAACGGGTTCTTTCAGCTACAGCAATCACACCTCTAGCATCGAGTAAATTAAAAGTATGGGAACATTTGAGAACATAATCTAGACTGGGAATCACCAGAGAGCGATCGATTAATTGTTTAGCTTCCTGTTCATATAAACTGAATAAACTAAATAATAACTCAGGATTGGAAGCCTCAAAATTGTAGGTACATTGTTCGATTTCATTTTGCAGAAAAATATCACCGTAGAGGATATTTTCATTCCATTGAATTTTATTAATTGCCTCTACATCTTGCAGATACATGGCTAATCTTTCTAAACCGTAGGTAATTTCGATCGCCACGGGACGACAATCGATACCTCCACACTGTTGAAAGTAAGTAAACTGAGTGATTTCCATACCATCTAACCACACTTCCCAACCCACACCCCAAGCGCCGAGGGTGGGAGATTCCCAGTTATCTTCCACGAAGCGAATATCGTGATCTTCTGGGTTAATTCCTAACACCCGCAGGGAGTCTAAATAGATTTCCTGAATATTATCAGGAGAGGGTTTAATTAGGACTTGATATTGATAGTAATGCTGAAAACGATTGGGATTTTCGCCATAACGGCCATCCGTTGGACGACGACAGGGTTCCACATAGGCAACGGCCCAAGGTTCCGGACCAATTGCCCTTAAAAAAGTGTGGGGACTCATGGTTCCCGCACCTTTTTCGGTATCATAGGGTTGAGCAACTAAACAACCGCGATCAGCCCAAAATTCATTTAATTTAGCGATAACAGCTTGGAAAGTTAGAGACATGGGAAAAAGTAAAAAAGCAGATTAGGGGTTGGGGAAGTGGGGTGTAGGGTGTGGGGTGTAGGGTGTAGGGTGTGGGGTGTGGGGAGATGGGGGGTTGGGGAGAAAAAAGCTGCCGACTGTCTCCTGTCTCCTGTCTCCTGTCTCCTGTCTCCTGACGGTTAAAGTCATTGACTTACTTTTAACTGCAAGCGAAAGTGAACGGGGGTAGAAGATTGGGGGAGAATAACTAATTCATAAAATCCCTCTTCGGGTAATTGACCAGACCATTGCCGATCGCTAGACTTGTCTAAAAGGGTAATATTACCCGTGGGAGAGTAGAAAGATAGTAAAACTTCGCCTTCCGTCTCTAAATTTAAGTCTAACCGATTACTGGAACGCAATTTTATTGCATAGGCTTTTCCTTGTCCCTCGCTGAGAATTGCCTCGATCACTTCCTCTCCCCCCGCGTCTAAACTTTCGATCGCTTGGTAGGATAGGCCAGACTGTAAAGATTGTAACTGATTCCAGGCCAAACCACTCCATAGTTGACCTAAGCCGCTATCAAAATTTGGTCTTTCTGTCAATTCGGGAAATAGCTGAAAAAAAGCAGTATCAGTGAGTAAATTAAGGACTATACTGCTTAAACGTAACTGATTCACTTGTTCTCGCCATTTTTCTCGCTGTTGCTCGTCGTAGCTACCTAATGCTTCTCTAGTGCCAGAATCGAGACGGTCTAAGCGATCGAGGATTTCTGCTGCTAAAATATCTCTTTGTTCCTGTTTCTGTTTTTCCTCTTTGATATCCCCATAGCGGAGGTTAAACAATTCATTGACGAGATTTTTAAAAAACTGACCATCAATTCCCAACTCTAGACGGCGCTTTCTCATCTCGGCTTTCCGTTGCCATGCCGGATCTGTGGCAGAATTAAAATTATTTTCCTCCGTGGCAAAAACGGGTTTAACGGTTTCGGGTTGATTGCTGTGTTTAACCCACTGTTTACCGATTAACCAGCCTATTGCCGCCGATAGTAACATCAATAGGCAAAAAATAGCGATCCTGCCGGAACAGCCGAGAAAAACGGGCGATTTATTCCGAGAATTGGCGGCCATTGTCTCCTTAGACGATTTGGGGTTTTGATCTGTAAAGATGAGATTAACACAAATAATAGGCTAAGACGCATTTTAAGTGCCTATCCTTAGATTAGCTGAATCTCCCCCAATCCCTTTACTATCGCCTCTTGTCTCATCTCAACAAGCAGTTTAAACACAAGGACAGCTTATCTCAATATTAGCCGCCACAATAATATCTCTGCGGGGTCGAGCAGTTAGGTAGCCTAAGATACTGGTTTCAATATAGACGGTTTCGCTCACGGCCATAAGAAAAAATCTATCCGACCTCCATCATACCCTATTTAATTGTCGTCAACCCAACCTTGCATCTTCATCGGCTCGCGTCCTGTAGGACTGCTCCCAAAAAGGCAAAAGCTCCCCAGGACGCACCCTAGAAAATCTCAAAAAAAAAATCGACCCGCCGCTAGGCGGGAAAAAGAGAAAAAGGGAAAAAAGGGAAAAAAGGGAAAAAAGGGAAAAAAGGGAAAAAGGGTTACAGAGTCCTCCCAGCACCGCACGCAACCCGAAAACCGCGGCTGTAGTTGTCGTAGGAGGGGAGGTTCCTGCTGCGGATGGCAGAACGACAGTAATCAGGTGCTTTGTAGCTGTTCCAAGAACCGCCGCGCAGACACTTGAGATGAGAACGATTATCATTATTGATAGGCCACGCAGATCCATCCTTTGGCGCTCCGATATAGTTATCGTGCCAATCGTCTTCGCACCATTCCCAAACATTGCCAATCATGTCATAGAGTCCCCAAGCATTGGGTTTTTTCTGTCCCACAGGATGAGTTTTACTCTGAGAATTTGCGCTATACCAAGCGTAATCTCCTAGCTGATTAGCATCATCACCGAAATAATAGCGAGTAGTAGTCCCCGCACGACAAGCATATTCCCATTCCGCTTCCGTCGGTAGGCGATAGGTTTTCCCGGTTATTTGACTCAATTTCCGACAAAAGGCTTGAGCATCGTTCCAACTAACATTTTCTACCGGATTTTGGGGATTGTTTTTAAAGTGAGAGGGATTGGTTCCCATTACTGCTTGATATTGTGCCTGAGTGACAGGATATTTACCAATCGCAAAACTGTTGACTTTAACTTGGTGTGGAGGCTTTTCCCAATCCCTAGCATCGGGATCACTGTCAGGAGATCCCATGATAAATTCACCTGCTGGTAAGCTCACCATCTCCAGTGTGACTCGATTGGGTAGTTTTTCGGTAAATAGAGTAGGTGAAGCAATTAGGGGTATTGGTGAAACAGGCTTTTTGACTGCTGCCGGTGCTGGTGGAGGTGACGGGGGAGAAGTCCATCCCACAGGTTGTAAGGCATTTAAAACCTGTTGTGCTGTCCATCTTTGTTTTCTATCTTTTTGCAAACACCCTTCAATAATCTGTTTAAACTCTTTCGGTAAACTTGGGATTTGTAGCTCACAATTCATCACCTTCGCCATTAACTGGTTAATATCATTATTAAACTTATAGGGAAGTTGATTAGTCGTCATTTCGATTAACATAATACCTAATGACCACAGATCCCAAGCTGAGGAAATATCCCCCCTAAAGGCTTCGGGAGGCATATAAATAATTGTACCGCTATTGTGGACGGTTTGAGTGTGGCTTTTGTTATTTAAAGTTCTAATTAAGCCAAAATCTGCTAACTTGTATTGTTGATTAACCTTGAGGATATTACCCGGTTTTAAATCTCGATGGACTTTATTTTGTCCATGAAGATAATTTAAACCCTGGGCGATTTGAGCAGTAATATTTTTAATCTCATCCGATGATAAACCGCCTTTGGCGATGTGATTTTCTAGGCTACCCTGTGCCAATTCCATCACTAAATAAAGCATCTCCGTATTGAGAAAAGTAAATTCCCCCACTGAATAAGCTTTAATTAAATTAGAATGTTCTAACTTTCTGGCATTTTGTAACTCAATTAATTTATCATCGCTACTTTCGGGAATAACTTTAACAGCAACTTCTTGAACCGATGTATTTCTGACCATTTCACTAGCATGAAATACACCCCCAAAACCACCCGCACCGAGAAACTTATTAAGACGATAAGGCCCTATTTGTTGCCCTTCCAACATCTTCATCATTTGGTCCAGCATAATAATAACTCCTGAATTAAGTAGGTAGGCGTTAAAAATTAGACCTCTTGCATAATTTTTTTATGGTATAATATAAGGTTTTGCTTTTTTCTCAATTCTTAGATTGAAGTGGAAAAAAGAATAAAATGTGATCTTAGGTCAGGAAATCATCTATAATTTTGCTATGTTTATTAGCAAAATTATGGATTATCAAAACTTATCAGATGAACAATTCAAACGCCGTTTCGGTGTGTATAAACAAACATATAGAAAGATGGTAGAATCAGTAAAAAGTGTTGAAGCCGACTCTAATTCACCATCTAAAAGGGGACCGAAACCTAAACTATCTATAGAAGAACAAGTTTTAGTAACGTTAGAATATTGGCGAGAATATAGAACATATTTTCACATTGGTACAAGCTGGGAACTATCAGAATCAACTATATGTCGGATTGTAAATAAGACGGAAAAAATGCTTTTACAATCGGGAAACTTCCGTTTAAAAGGAAAAAAAGCTTTACTCAATCAAGCAGAGATACCGGTCATAACGGTAATGGATGTAACGGAAACTCCCATTGAACGCCCCCAAAAGAAACAGAAAGATTTTTTGGGGGGTAAAAGAGGTTATCATACTTTAAAATCCCAATTAGTAGCTGATCAAAATACAAAGGAAATTATCTGTGTCTTTTGTGGGAAAGGTAGAGGTCATGATTTTAGTTTATTTAAAAAAAGTCGAGTTCGTTTTCATCCTTTAACTACCAGCATAGAAGACAGTGGTTATCAGGGAATAGCTGCATACCATAGTAATAGTTATACACCGAAAAAGAAATCGAAAAATAGAAAATTAACAGAGTTACAAAAAGAGTATAACAAGGCTTTAGCCAAAGAAAGGATTATCATTGAACCTATAAATAGGAAACTCAAAATCTTTAAAATCTTATCCTGTAAATATCGGAATCGTCGTCGAAGATATAGTTTAAGAGTTAACTTGTTGGCGGCTATTTATAACTGTGAGTTAGGGATAGGTATAGCAGCTTCTTAAAAGTTGCCTAAAGATTAATCAAGTCAAGGAGAATTTATTCTCAATTTTTATAATTGAGATAGTTTGTGCCGCTTAAATAAAGAGGTTTTGATAACCAAATTAAAGCAGCTCTAAAGAGTTTTGAGTTAAAAGTTAAACTTCAAGTTTTCATTCAGGACTAATGTACTGGTTAACTAATTTTTTGGGGAAAATTAGTTAACCCATCATTATAACATATAATTAATTTGCAAGAGTTCTATTATCAAATGCCCCCTTATTAAGGGGGATCCCCCCGCCTATCGGCACCCCCCTTATCAAGGGGGATCCCCCCGCCTATCGGCACCCCCCTTATCAAGGGGGATCCCCCCGCCTATCGGCACCCCCCTTATCAAGGGGGGCAGGGGGGATCGAACCTAAAATCCATTTTTAATTTAATCCCACATTCCGCACCCTAAGTGTCACAACGTCTCAAAAGAGGAAGGGGCGCGAGTCAAAATACTTATCTAGAGGAGTGAGTTGGCGGCAAGCTGCCGGCAACTAAGCCGAAAATTTCAGAGTTCCCCCGGTCATTCTCAATAAACAGTGCTTGTTGAGAATGACTAGGCAATCAGACTTAACATCTAGGGGGAGATGTTCCAGTTGCTCGCTTTGTTTTGTCACCCCTTGAAGTCAATCCATCTGGTCAAGATAAGAGATAATATTCCTGGCAAGGTTTGGGGAAAAATCTCAAAATGTTGCGCCTCTCATCCGTTAAGTTGCTAATCTTTTGATTGTCTTGAATACGGACGAGATGAATCCCTTGAAAGCACTGAAATATCCAGCGTAACGTCGGTCGGTCAGTTAACTTACCCAACGGATTTTTCAGTCCCGTCTCCTGCTGTTTTAAACTTAAACGAAGTTGTCTTTGACCAATAGTATAAACCAGCAGGCACAAGCCCATGAGCATGGCCATGACCTCGATTCTATGGGGAGATTTGAGAAAGACACTGTGGGCAAAAAAGCAGGGGTCTTTGAGAAAAGAAAATCCTCTTTCCGGAGCTTGTTGCCCTTTATATTTTTTGAGTATATCCTCACTGCTTAATCGTTTTTTCTCCAAATCGTTAGTTGCTAAAACGAATCGTCCTGCTCGTTTCTTTAGCCTCTCAATGGCGGTCAAATTCAACTCTAATTTGGCTTGAACTTGATAGCTTTGAGAGGGTAAATCGTCTTTTGATTTGAGTTTTGACCCCTGGGACTCAGGCGGAATGAGATTGACTTTAATCTCCGTTAACTGATGAGATTTTAAGGAGTCAGATAATCCTTTGGCTATCGCCAACGCCACCGCTCTATTCTCAAATTCTCTTCGGGATAGTTGCCGGATTTTTTCTTGGGCAGAATTCTTTTCCTGCTCGATTTTTTTCTCTAATTTTTTCAAGTCTGATTCTTGTCTAGCTTGACTTTCAACTAGCAACCATCTTTGTTCTATACCCCCATAGTTAGAGCTTGTTTCCCGCCAGGAATAACCCGGTATTTCTGAATCGGTTAACTCTTTTTCTGAGATGCTATCGACTAACTCTTGAGCCTCTTTAATGCTTAATGGTACTCGAGACAACCAACGCATTTCTTTCATTAGTTTTAAATTCTCTTTGCTATAGAGGGCGCTATCGCCGACTATTAAACTGTCAAAGTCAACTTGTTTTTGAAATTCTCGGGCGATTTGACCAAAAACCGCTTTGTCCGCTTCATTTCCGTCCCCTACTTTCAGGAATAAAGGTACATCTCCATCCCCACTTACGATTAAGTCAATCATAAATTGTTTTAAGTCAGGTCGTCGGTCGCGGGAGTATCCGTAGGTAATTTTTATTGGCTGTTGTCCGGTTTCAATTTCTTCTCCCACTGCTCCTGATTTCAGGATTTCTACTGTTGGGTATTCCTTTTTATATTCTCCTTCTACTGATAGAGAAGTCGAATCTAAATGGGAGTTCTCGGTTGCTACACCAAATTTTTTCACGGCGGCTAAACTAATCAGTAGGAAAATGACCGAAACATTAAGTTGATAAAGTTTGTCCATTACTCGACCAATTTTATCATCATTCAGGTGTTTTGGTTCGATGCCCTCTCCCAGCAGATGTTCGGTTGCTTTATCTTCAAAAAATTGAGGAAATAAATACAAGGCTCGGGAGACAAATCCCAATCCATTCAGGATAATTGCTTTCACGACTTGCCCAGCTGTGACAATTTCTCCTCGCTCAATTGAGACTTGTTCGTTGATAATTTCAACGATTCCTATTTCATCGATAATTCCGGCTACTAATCCCAGATGGTCTAGATTTTTGACTTCAATTTCTGTTGATTGATTCATGGTCGAACAGTCCACTCGCCTCAGTTTTCCAACAATTCCTATTTTTTCATAATTAGGGGTCTCAAGCTCCCCCTAACGGCCACCGAGAAAACCTTCACCAGATAAGTATTTTTACTCAAGTCTCTGGAGGGGGACAGCTTATGTGACAGTTGAGGGTGCGGAATGTGGGTTTAATTATAACCAGCTACTTAGCCAATTTGTCCGTTCAAACATTGTCATTAGTTAGACCCTGTTGCAACGTTTGTCCCTCTATTTTAACCTAGGCTTTCAGCTTTGCTGTCAGTGGGGAATAATGCTCACCCTATTTGCCTAAAAATATTAAGAGATGTAACTATTTATGCCTAACCTAGAAAGTGATTACTCAACAGGGGTGAGATCAGGATAGTCTAGATCGAGCAGTCCGATAGATGTTTAGTTAAATTCCTACTTCAGATATGTCCGTTTCTAGTCCTCCTCGTTCCCTGCGTATCGGTTCGCGTAAAAGTCAGTTAGCCCTAGTACAAACCTATTGGGTACAGGCAGAATTGAGTAAACACCACCCCCATCGACAGTTTGAGGTGGAGACGATGAGTACCCAAGGCGATAAAATTCTCGATGTGGCCCTAGCGAAAATCGGTGATAAGGGTTTATTTACCAAAGAACTAGAAGTGGGAATGTTGGATAGATCGATCGATCTTGCCGTCCATTCTCTCAAGGATCTGCCCACTAATTTGCCCGAAGGCTTAATCTTGGGTTGCGTCACGGAAAGAGTTAATCCGGCCGATGCTTTGGTGGTAAATAGCCAAAATCAAGACTATCAATTAGACACTTTACCGGAAGGTGCGGTGGTGGGGACTTCTTCCCTGCGGCGATTGGCCCAGTTGCGTTACCATTATCCCCATCTGACTTTTAAAGATGTGCGCGGCAATGTCAACACCCGTCTGGCAAAACTGGACGCGGGAGAATACGACGCGATTATTCTGGCAGTAGCGGGATTGGAAAGGTTAGGATTAGGCGATCGAGTTCATCAGGTTATTCCGGCGGAGATTTCTCTCCATGCGGTGGGACAGGGGGCTTTAGGGATAGAATGCCGCGATGCTGATCCGGAGGTTTTGGAAGTCCTAAAAGTGTTGGAACACGCCCCTAGCCGCGATAGATGCTATGCTGAACGCGCTTTTTTACGGGAGTTGGAGGGGGGCTGTCAAGTTCCCATCGGAGTGAATACGGCGATCGAGGATGGTATCCTAACTTTAACGGGTATGGTGGCTAGTCTCGACGGTAAGCGCCTGATTAAGGACTCGGTTAGCGGTGATCCTAGCCATGGGGAAGTCTTAGGACGAGATTTAGCCCATAAAGTGCGCGAGGCTGGTGCTGGAGAGATTTTAGCCCAGATTTTCGCTGAAGTGGGCCGATAATCAGTGATCAGTGATCAGTTATAAACTGATTATTTATTCTCCCCTTTGCATGAGTGCCTCTCCTCATAACTAGCCTATACTCAACGGATTTAGTATCACTGTCGAGTCAAGAGGCAAAAATACAAATAAAGCGAGAACTGTCGCCCTTGCAGTTCCCGCTCTATTATTGTTGTATTGTTGGAGTATCTAATCCCCGAATATTGAGTTAAATTAGTACAAATCTTCTTCTTTGTGGGTGACGATCACACAGTCAGAAGTAGGATAGGCAACACAGGTGAGGACATAATGCGCTTCAATTTGATCGTCATCTAAGAAGGATTGCTCGGATTGATCAACGCTACCGGATTCGATTTTACCAGCGCAAGCAGAACAAGCACCAGCACGGCAAGAAGAAGGTAAATCTAATCCTTTTTCTTCCGCTACCTCGAGAATATATTCATTATCGGGAACATCAATTGTATAATCGCCATCGGGTGTTTTCAGGGTGACTTTATAAGTGGTTGTCTTTATTTTCTTTGCCATAGGTTGTTCCTCAGTCTCACAATCCCTTCTCTCCCCGTTTAGACTGAACGGGTCGAATGAGTTTCCTTTTTGATACTACGGGAAAATTTACCCGGCTCAACTTACCATTAGTAATGACAGCCTTAAATAAACTTAAAATAATATTTACTTATCTCTTGAGTAAATAACTCCCGATAGTTGTGGTTGACATCCTCGCCGCCGTAAAACGGACGGCGATTCCCAAACCTCACGATTTAGGTTTCTGCTTGGGGTCCCGAAGGATTTTTCGCACCTGCCTTAACAGATTTACTCTGTTCTGGTCTTATGGTCGCTCTACAGACTGACACCGCAAGCCCTGCGGCCAAAATATTTTTACTGGCGTTAATATCTCGGTCATGGTGAGTCCCACAGTCTGGACAGTCCCATTCTCGAATATTTAACGGCATTTTCTCAGCAATATACCCGCAATTACTGCACCGTTTAGAACTAGGAAACCATCTATCTATTTCGATGTAATTTCTTCCATACCAACGGCATTTATAGGCTAATTGTCGGGTGATTTCTCCCCAGCTTACATCAGATATTGCCTGAGATAATTTCGGGTTTTTGACCATATTCTTGACGGCTAAATTCTCAACCACAATCGTTTGGTTTTCACGAACTAATTGAGTGGTTAGCTTATGTAAATGGTCTTTTCTACTATCCGTGATTTGAGCGTGAATTCTGGCTACTTTGATTCTTGCCTTTTCTCGATTCTTTGAGCCTTTCTGTTTTCTAGAAAGGCTTTTTTGGGCCTTTCGCAGTCTCCGATAATGCTTGTTAAAATGCTTGGGATTAGACACTTTATCGCCATCGCTGGTAATCACGAGGCTACTAATTCCTAAGTCAATTCCGATGGCTTTATCTGTTACTGGTAATGGCTTAATCGTTGGGTCATCAAATCTAATTGAAATATGCCAACGTCCTGAGGGATGTAATCTGACTGTTACTGTGCTTGGTTCACAGCTTTCTGGTATTTGTCTTGACCATCGAATAGGTAAGGGTTCTGTGCATTTAGCTAAATAGACTTGTCTGTCTTTAAATTTAAAAGCAGACTTGGTAAATTCGGCACTTCCTCCTTGATGTTTTTTCTTAAAGTTAGGATACTTAGTACGACCAGCAAAGAAATTAGTGAAAGCTGTTTGTAGGTGTCTTAACCCTTGTTGTAAAGGTACACAGCTTACTTCGTTTAAAAAGTCTAATTCTTCTTGTTTTTTCCAATCGGTCAACATTGAAGAAGCTTGAGCGTAGCCTACTCTTTCTTGCTTTTCGTACCATGCTTGTGTTCGTTCGTGGAGAGCTTTATTGTAAACTAATCTTACACAGCCCAAAGTGCGCCGCAATAGCGACTCTTGTTCTGGTGTTGGGTAAAATCGGTAAGAATAGGCTTTTTCCATGTCTCATATTTTAGCATATATTTCGTAAACGATGCTCATATTTAACAGCAAAGCCAACCTAAAACGGCGGGGTTTCAGACCCAAAATTTTCGATGAATCGTCAAATAATTTCATCAATCTTTAGGTAATAAGTGGTCGGACAACATTAAAGTTTTTTAGCCATCAGCTGGAAAAGCTAAAAGTCAAGAGTTGGGAGTGGGCGAGATGCAGAAGAAAAAAGCTTAATCCCGCAAAAAAGCGAGGGGATAACTCATATTCTCAGCAAATCCCAAGATACCTCGATCGCGATGCCCATAGAGTAAATTTCCTTGACTATCAAATAAAAAAGTCCCTCCCCGTTGGGTGAGATAACTACTATCGGGGACATAGGTTGACCAATTGCCCAAAACTTGACTCATATTACGAAGTCTCAGGGTGGCTAATTCAAAAGGTCGCTGAAAACCTTGACCCCCAGCAAGATTGAATAGGGAACCCCGGAAAGGTGGTAAAGGCCGCGCTTGAATTGTTTCCTCCTCGGCAATTAATTGGGGGGCTTTGCGATCGCCAAGATAACCCCGCAGCACTTCGGCCAGAGTCCCCGGACTACCCACACCCGCACACATAAAAATTAGATTTAACCAAGCATTTTGCCCGGGAGAAAACCCAGGTAATTTTAGCGATAAACCGCGATAAAGTCCTAATAAATTATGTAATTCGGCTTTGGGGTCAACAAACAGCCAATCTTGCCGAAATTTCGTATATTCAGCGAATTTTAACCCTGAATTGCGATCGCCGATACCGATGGCACGAATGGTTATCCCGGCATTTTGCCAAAGGGCTGCCTCTTTTTCTAACCACCAAGCGTATTCGAGACTATCAAAATCTCCCAATTGCGGCCAAACAAGAATTAAAAGACGTTTATAATCGGCACAATCGCTTAAAATTGGCACTATTTGCCCATCGCTGACCCTTTGGCGTTGAATTGTTGAAAATATTTCATAGCTGCTGCTCATCTGTAAATTTCTCCTAATAAAACCGCTGCTTTTGCCCCCGTGACTTGCGGTAAATTACCGGGGAAATTGTGCCAGCGCCAATAGGCCAAGAGGGCAAAAGCGATCGCTTCTTTAAAATCGCTATTTAATCCTACCTCATCGGTGGTCAAAAGCTTGACATTTGACCCCAAATGTGCTAGGAGTCGTTGGCGCAGGTAGGCATTACGAGCGCCACCACCGCAGAGCAGCACTTCCGCGGGCATTTCTGGCAAAAAGGTTTGATAGCTGTGGGCGATCGAAATGGCGGTTAAATCGGTTAAACTAGCCAACCAGTCGGCATCACTGAGGCAATAAGCTTGGGCATCCTCGCGCAATTGGGCTAGATAGGCGGGGCTAAATAACTCTCTGCCAGTGGATTTAGGGGGATATTGTTGAAAATAAGGCTCCTGTAGCCATTTATGAACTAATTCGGAGCAGGGTTGACCCTGGGCCGACCATTGACCGTTATGGTCGTAGGTTTGTTGTCCTTGGCTCAAAAATTGTACGGCCAAATCGATGAGGACGTTGCCCGGTCCAGTATCCCAACCGAAAATTTTTTGCTGCCAATTTTCCCTTTGTCGGGGGGGTAGATAGGTTAAATTGCCAATACCGCCGATATTTTGGACGCAGCGGGTTTTAGTGGGGTGAGAAAGCAGATAAGCGTCAATTTTCGGCACTAGGGGCGCACCGTGACCAGCTTGGGCGATATCGGCAGCGCGAAAATTACTAATGGTGGGAATACGGGTAATTTTTGCGATCGCTGCTCCCCGTCCTAATTGTACCGTGTAACCGAGGCGATCGTTTGCGGGGGGTCGATGAAAAACGGTTTGACCGTGACTGCCGATTAATTGGGCTTTTGGGGCTTCTTTTTGGATATTTAAAGCGGCTTGGGCGAATTCTGCGGCGATGTTATCATCTAAGCTGGCTAAAGCTTCAATAGATAGCTTTTCTCCCCCACAGACTTGTAAAATTGTCTCGCGTAATCGGGGGGAATAGGGATAGGTTTCTCCAGCTAATAACTGCACCTGTGGAGATTCCACTGTACCGCTAATCTCCACTAAAGCGGTATCGATACCATCCACCGATGTGCCACTCATTAAACCGATAACTAACAAGTTTTTTCCCTCAAGTGTCGATTGTTGATTATTTTATCTTGAATGTCGGGGTGAAGACCCTCGCGCTTAGCGACGGGATGAAACCCCGACCAGTATAAAACAGCGAAGCACGACATTTCGACACATTTCGACACATTTCGAGGGGCTTCGATGTAAGAGCTTCGATGTCAACTAAAATCTTGACAATCCGATGCTCTACAGGTTAACTTAAAATAAGTTGTTTGAGGTCGATAAACAATGATTGTCTTAGAAATGAAAGCCGTGGTCAAACCAAGTCAGTGTTCTGCCATTGATGAAGCTATTCGTACAGTACAATTCATCAGAAACAAAGCATTAAGGCTTTGGATGGATGCCAAGAGAGAAGACAAAATCGATAAATATTCTCTCAATAAATATTGTGCAGTTCTCGCCAAACAGTTCAAGTTTGTCGATACTCTAAATTCTACTGCTAGACAAGCATCGGCCGAACGAGCTTGGTCAGCTATTGCTCGTTTCTATGACAATTGTAAGAAAAAGGTTAAAGGTAAAAAAGGTTATCCCAAGTTTCAGAAAAATAATCGTTCTGTGGAATATAAAAACTCTGGGTGGAAACTATCTGATGATAGAAAGAAAATAACTTTCACAGATAAGAAAAACATTGGCACGGTTAAACTGAAAGGAACCAGAGACTTAAACTTTTACCCTCTAGACCAAATTAAACGAGTTAGGATTGTTAAACGAGCAGATGGTTATTATGTCCAATTCTGTCTAAGCGTTGATATTCGGGAATATGCTAAACCCCTAGAACCGACTAAAAGATGTGTAGGATTGGATGTAGGTTTAAAAGTTTTCTACGCTAATAGTGATGGGGAAACGGTAGAAATACCGCAATACTATCGCCAAGCAGAAAAAAGATTAAACCGACTGAATCGGAAGAAATCTAAAAAGTTTAGAAAAGGTCAACCCCAATCAAACAACTACCAAAAGGCTAGAAAGAGGTATGCTAGAAAGCATTTAAGAGTAAGTAGGCAACGTAAAGGCTTTGTCGAAAAAGAGGCATTGCGCGTCATTAAATCTAACGATTTCATCGCTTACGAAAACTTAAATGTTCAAGGCATGGTAAAAAACTCTAAACTAGCTAAATCTATTAATGATGTGGCTTGGTCTATTTTTCGACAATGGTTAGAATATTTTGGATTTAAATATGGTAAGGTTACGGTAGCAGTACCACCCCATAACACGAGTCAAAATTGCTCTAATTGTGGTCAAAAAGTCCCTAAATCTCTATCTACGAGAACCCATATTTGTACCCATTGTGGCTATGTAGAAGATAGAGATATTAACGCCGCTATCAACATTCTCAAAAAGGGACTAAGTACCGTGGGACACACGGAAACTAATACGCTTGGGGAGAGATTCCCTCTGGTTTGGTTGGATACGTCCTGCCAGATTAAGGAAACTCAGTGAACCAAGAATCCCTCGCTTTTAGCGATGGGAGTGTCAACCCCCTCCGACAATAGTAACAATTTCTAATTTATCCCCCTCCTTGATTTCCGTGTTTTCCCAATACTGACGATGGAGGATTTCCCCGTTATATTCCACCGCAACTAACCGAGGATTCATGCCCAAATTTTCTAACATTTGCGGTAGTTTAGTTGCGGGTAAACAGGTTTGAGTTTTGCCGTTAATTTGCAAGGTTATTTCTGACATGGATTTGGATAGGAACAAATGAATTAATCGGAGTATTCAGGAGACAGGAGACAGGAGACAGGAGACAGGAGACAGGAGACAGGAGACAGGAGACAGGAGACAGGAGACAGGAGACAGGAGATTATTTTTATTTATTCTTTCCACACCCTACACCCCACACCCTACACCCCACACCCTACAACCCACACCCTACTTTAATTGGTCTAATAATTGTTGTGTCACCACATCGGGGTGCTGCGCTTCCATGATGGCCCGGACTACAGCTACCTGTTGCGCTCCTGCCTCTAAAACCTCTTTAATGTTACTACTATCAATACCACCGATCGCAAACCAGGGTAAAGGGCAATTTTCCCGCGCATAACGGACATATTCCAATCCTGCCGGGGTTTTTCCTGCTTTGGTGGGGGTGGCATAAACCGGCCCGACTCCCACATAATCGGCCTTTTCTTGGATTGCTTTGGCCATCTCTTGGGGATTAGTGGTGGACCGGCCGATAATTGCCGTTGGGCCGAGAAATTGCCGCGCTAGGGAAATCGGTACATCCTGTTGACCGAGATGAACACCATCGGCATGAATGGCCTGAGCAATATCGACGCGATCGTTCATAATAAACAAAGCATCGTAACGGTGGCATAACTCACACAGTTTAGCGGCTTCTTCTAAACGAATGGTATCAGCGGCGGTTTTATGGCGGTACTGCACCAATTTTAACCCCCCTTTTAGGGCTAATTCGACGATTTCTAGCAGATTTTCGGCAGGAGAAGTGACTAGATAGAGGGGAGATGCTTGCAGTTTTTCCAGAGGTGGCGAGATTAATAGTTTACTCTCTAGCTGATAAACCCGATAGCGCAGCTGTTTACAGGCTATCCCTAGCTCCAGATCATAGAGTTTACCGTATTCTTCTAAAACCCTAAAAGCCTCCTGTACGCGAGCGAGATTGGCCTGCAGCAGTCCCTCGACAGTCTCCCGGATTTCTTCCCTCGGATGGCTTAAATCCCTGCCGATATCGCCGGCCGTGTCCCGATGTCGTTTAAGATCGATCGAGTGCCAACTAGCTAATTGATGGCGCATTTCCTTACATTCTTGGGCTAAATCGGGATTATCTAAGCCAAAACGACACCATTCTTCGATAATTCGCAGTCCTTCTCTGGCGCGGTCAAGGTTAGCATCGAGAATCCGTTTAATCGCCGTGGTTTCTAGTTTCATTTGCCGTCAATGTGGATGTCAATATAGCCGTCAGCCAATTTGATCCCCCTCAATCCAGCTTGGAAAAGGGAACTTTCCTGGTTTTCCCCCCTTTTTTAAGGGGGGCAAGGGGTAGGGTTGATTCATGAATCAACCCTACCTTGAATCAACCCTAGGGCAAGGGGGGATCAAATTCTCTTTATCATCTCAAATATTACTATTCTTGGCCCTGGTTCGGGGAACAGTAGAGGCGGCATCAGACAGCCAACAAAGAGGGATAAGAAACCCAGGCCAAGGATAATTTTAAGCCACACGGACATCCTTAAACGCCCCTAGGTATTCTAGTAATTGCTGATGAGCCG
Organism: Microcystis aeruginosa NIES-843; assembly: GCF_000010625.1. Classification (NCBI taxonomy): domain Bacteria; kingdom Bacillati; phylum Cyanobacteriota; class Cyanophyceae; order Chroococcales; family Microcystaceae; genus Microcystis; species Microcystis aeruginosa. The sequence continues at coordinate 3,927,786 of NC_010296.1, read as the reverse complement.
GGTTATGTAGTGGGTAGAGATGATCGTAACAGATGGTGATGAGGGCTTGCAGATCGTCCACTAAATCTTCATCTGCAATGGATTCCTGGGTTTGATTGAGGATAATGACTTGGATTTTGAAGAGACGGCACAAACCCAAAATAAAATCATGACAAAAGAGACTAATAGTTTCCGCATGGGTTAAAACTAGAGATTTCACCTCACCCTGACAAATCATCTTCACTAGACGCATAAAATTAGGGTGATTGTGGCTGACTCCGTCGCCGATATCGGTGAGAATTTCAAAGGGTTGACCCTGCTGATGGCAAAATTCTTCTAACGCTTTTATCTGGGTGTCTAATTGGGGTTTTTGTTCAGGTCGATTAACACGAGCATAGCCAATAATCAATGGGGTTGCTTGACCAGATTGTAAGAGATCTTCCGGTCGAAATCGGCGATGACCGCCGCGGGTACGAATTGAGACAATTTTACCCTGTTGTTCCCAGCGCCGGAGGGTTTTAATGCTAACTCCGAGTAAATCGGAAGCTTCTCGAATAGTGATGAGGGTATTCATATATATAAGCTGTTAAGTAGGGTTTGCGGCAAAAAGTTTGTTGGTGGGGCTAGGAGACAGGAGACAGGAGACAGCTTTTGTGTATTCTCCCCACTTGCCACTTGCCACTTTTAAGTCAGGAGTCAGTAAGAATTGCGGCAATTTACATTTCTTAAGATAGAGAACAGAATTTATGTCCGACTACTTAACTTAACCCAGTTTTAATTAAAGAAATTTATCGAGAGAGAATCGTCCAACTTTAGACAGTCAGTTGTCCACTTTTATACTGCCATTGCCCTACGCTGGTAACTATAGATGATTTAGGAAAATTAGTCATACCTCTTTAGATAGAGATATTCAACGGGATTTTTGGTCTTTCTAAAACCTGAGTTTGTCCGGGGGTTTTGGGGTGACATTTTTGTGGGAGCAAAAGGAAGTTACTGTAGGGATGAATTGCCTTCCCCCCGCTTTCCCCGTTAGGGAGTTGATTGCCATCGAACTCCAGTTTTGACTGTCAAAACTGTTAAGTTTTATACATTGTACCTCTCTTGATTAAGTTTTGTAAAGAATTGAGAGATTTTTTTTAAGTAGGGTTTGCGGCAAAAAGTTTTTCAGCAAACCCTAGGTACTGTCGAAAAATAATTTTGGTTCTTCGGTTTGTCTTATGCAACGTACAGGATTATAAGGAATGAAACTCTTATAGAGAAAGACATTTGGCGATTTTTGTCAATTGTTTTTGATCTAGAGCGAACTAATCAATTAAATCTCTTGCCAGATAAGGATTGAGTCGATTTATGCCCCCCTATCGAACCATACCAAGTCCCGAAGAGCCATAATTTTCTAAAACACAGGGTAAGCGAAGCGCATCTTAACAATCCTTAACAAAATGAACTTGATTTATGTGAGTTGCTTACCCAGAGGGTGATTCAGGCATATTTGAGGAGAATTTGCCATCTCAATTGTTAAGCAAAAATCGACCAAATGTTAAGAGTTCCTAACTGTTTTAATTGACTGGTATCGCTTGAAATGCCCACACAGCAAGGGGATGACCAAATTGGTCAATGGTCAATAGCGTTTGAGATGGGCTCACCCTATTCTAAAACACTTGTTTTTTTTGAAAAGTTTTGCTATAACCCACATTCCGCACCCTAAGTGTCACAACGTCTCAAAAGAGGAAGGGGCGTGAGTCAAAATACTTATCTAGAGGAGTGAGTTGGCGGCAAGCTGCCGGCAACTAAGCCGAAAATTTCAGAGTTCCCCCGGTCATTCTCAATAAACAGTGCTTGTTGAGAATGACTAGGCAATCAGACTTAACATCTAGGGGGAGATGTTCCAGTTGCTCGCTTTGTTTTGTCACCCCTTGAAGTCAATCCATCTGGTCAAGATAAGAGATAATATTCCTGGCAAGGTTTGGGAAAAAATCTCAAAATGTTGCGCCTCTCATCCGTTAAGTTGCTAATCTTTTGATTGTCTTGAATACGGACGAGATGAATCCCTTGAAAGCACTGAAATATCCAGCGTAACGTCGGTCGGTCAGTTAACTTACCCAACGGATTTTTCAGTCCCGTCTCCTGCTGTTTTAAACTTAAACGAAGTTGTCTTTGACCAATAGTATAAACCAGCAGGCACAAGCCCATGAGCATGGCCATGACCTCGATTCTATGGGGAGATTTGAGAAAGACACTGTGGGCAAAAAAGCAGGGGTCTTTGAGAAAAGAAAATCCTCTTTCCGGAGCTTGTTGCCCTTTATATTTTTTGAGTATATCCTCACTGCTTAATCGTTGTTTCTCCAAATCGTTAGTTGCTAAAACGAATCGTCCTGCTCGTTTCTTTAGCCTCTCAATGGCGGTCAAATTCAACTCTAATTTGGCTTGAACTTGATAGCTTTGAGAGGGTAAATCGTCTTTTGATTTGAGTTTTGACCCCTGGGACTCAGGCGGAATGAGATTGACTTTAATCTCCGTTAACTGATGAGATTTTAAGGAGTCAGATAATCCTTTGGCTATCGCCAACGCCACCGCTCTATTCTCAAATTCTCTTCGGGATAGTTGCCGGATTTTTTCTTGGGCAGAATTCTTTTCCTGCTCGATTTTTTTCTCTAATTTTTTCAAGTCTGATTCTTGTCTAGCTTGACTTTCAACTAGCAACCATCTTTGTTCTATCCCCCCATAGTTAGAGATGGTTTCCCGCCAGGAATAACCCGGTATTTCTGAATCGGTTAACTCTTTTTCTGAGATGCTATCAACCAACTCTTGAGCCTCTTTAATGCTTAATGGTACTCGAGACAACCAACGCATTTCTTTCATTAGTTTTAAATTCTCTTTGCTATAGAGGGCGCTATCGCCGACTATTAAACTGTCAAAGTCAACTTGTTTTTTAAATTCTCGGGCGATTTGACCAAAAACCGCTTTGTCCGCTTCATTTCCGTCCCCTACTTTCAGGAATAAAGGTACATCTCCATCCCCACTTACGATTAAGTCAATCATAAATTGTTTTAAGTCAGGTCTTCGGTCGCGGGAGTATCCGTAGGTAATTTTTATTGGCTGTTGTCTGGTTTCAATTTCTTCTCCCACTGCTCCTGATTTCAGGATTTCTACTGTTGGGTATTCCTTTTTATATTCTCCTTCTACTGATAGAGAAGTCGAATCTAAATGGGAGTTCTCGGTTGCTACACCAAATTTTTTCACGGCGGCTAAACTGATGAGTAGGAAAATACCCGAAACATCCAGTTGATAAAGTTTGTCCATTACTCGACCAATTTTATCATCATTCAAGTGCTTGGGTTCGATGCCCTCTCCCAGCAGATGTTCGGTTGCTTTATCTTCAAAAAATTGAGGAAATAAATACAAGGCTCGGGAGACAAATCCCAATCCATTCAGGATAATTGCTTTCACTACTTGCCCCGCTGTGACAATTTCTCCTCGCTCAATTGAGACTTGTTCGTTGATAATTTCAACGATTCCTATTTCATCGATAATTCCGGCTACTAATCCCAGATGGTCTAGATTTTTGACTTCAATTTCTGTTGATTGATTCATGGTCGAACAGTCCACTCGCCTCAGTTTTCCAACAATTCCTATTTTTTCATAATTAGGGGTCTCAAGACCCCCCTAGCGGCCACCGAGAAAACCTTCACCAGCTAGGTATTTTTACTCAAGTCTCTGGAGGGGGACAGCTTACACCATTTTTCTTTATTCGCGTCACAACGAACACCGGCTTGGCAAGCATTCGAGCGTGGATGTCTGTCATGGATTTAGAAATTTGGTATTATGTGACAGTTGAGGGTGCGGAATGTGGGCTATAATTCTGTCAAGTCGCAAAAGAAGTTATCAGCGAGCTTAACGCTTGCTTAACTTCTTTTGATGGCTATAGTACACACAATTAACGATGCATAATTCAGTTATGTTGACAACCAACAAATTAACCAAAATCCTTTCTGGTGTAGCCACCCTCGGTATCGCCACCGCTATCGCCGCTCCTGCTCAAGCTGCCACTTTTACCCCTCCATTGATTGGAGGCAACGGTATGGTCGATGCTGTGCTTGTCGCTCAGGGGTTAGGGTATGGTCTTGCGATTGACGATGACGGTGACATTCTGACCCCCCCTGTGGTCTATGATTCCGTTGCGCTAGGCGACAAAGTGTTCTCCAATTTCAGCGTTGTTGCCGATGTTGCTGTCGGCGATGGCCTATCATTCCTCTTGAATGGCGGTGTTTGGACTGTACAATACAATCCAGCGGGCATGGGTCGTGATCAAGGTCAATTGCACTACCAAGTCGATATTACCGACCCCACGATGTATTTCGACTCTGTTTCATTCGATACAGATATATCTGGAATGGGGGGGACGTATAAGGCTACCAAGGAGATTAAAACCCTGGCAGGTGCTTCGCTTCTAACCCTAGAATCCCTAAACGGCTCTGAGGACATGGACACTCTTGAGCCTTTCATGGTTCAAAGCATCAAAGTGATCGATACATATGGGGTCATGAGCGACGGTGGCATGTCTCTGCTGCAATCTTCCACTAACGACTTCACTCAACATGGTATCAAAGTCCCCGAACCGGGTACTATCCTCGGACTTCTGGCAGTGGGTGGTTTAGGAATGGTTTCCCGCTTCAAGAAACAAAAATAACAGTTACCAATGTCTTGCACACATTGATAACTGTGACGTTGAACAAGAATAGCTAAAGGTTAGATGCCCTGTTTGGTTTTCTAGCTTTTAGCTTTCCCTGTAAGTATTGATTCTAACGCGAATAGGGGATAGGGAAATAGGGAGATGGGGAAATAGGGAGATGGGGAAATTTCACCTAAATTCCCCACTACCCCAACACCCCAACCCCCAACCCCCAACCTCCATCACCCTATAAAAATCGCCCATGTTCTCTATCTACATCCTTACCCATAACGAAGAAATCGATATCGCCGCCTGCATTGAATCGGCACAACTGTCTGATGATATTATTGTGGTGGATTCCTTTAGTAACGATCGCACTGTAGAAATTGCCCAACGTTATCCCGTCCGTGTCATCCAACACGCTTTTGAAAGTCACGGAGAACAACGCAGCTGGATGTTACGTTCCATTCCCACTAAACACGAATGGGTGTATATTTTAGAGGCTGATGAACGGATGACCCCGGAGTTATTCCGAGAATGTTTACAGGTAATAAAATCCCCAGATAATGTGGGTTATTATGCGGCCGAAAGAGTGATGTTTATGGGAACATGGATTCGTCACAGTACCCAGTATCCCCGCTATCAATTGCGTTTATTGAAAAAAGGACAGGTCTGGTTTTCCGATTATGGTCACACGGAAAGAGAAGTTTGTCTGGGAGCAACCGGTTTTCTGCAAGAAACCTATCCCCATTACACCTGTAGTAAAGGTTTAAGTCGCTGGATAGAAAAACACAATCGTTATTCTAGCGATGAAGCAAGAGAAACTCTCTCTCAATTGGAAAATGGTGCGGTGAAATGGTGGGATTTATTCTTTGGTGATAACGAAGTGGCCAGAAGACGCGCTTTAAAAGATTTATCCCTGCGTTTACCCTGTCGTCCCCTCTTGCGTTGGTTGTATATGTACTTTATTTTAGGGGGAATCCGGGACGGAAAAGCCGGTTTTGCTTGGTGTACATTACAGGCTTTTTATGAGTATTTAATTCTTTTGAAAGCTGAAGAAATCAAAACTGGGAATTTTACCGTTAATGATCAGATTATCATTGAATCGGAACAAGCGATCGAGGTGACATCCGATTGTTGTTAAGCTAAGACGCATTTAAACCGCTTATTCTTAGATTAGCCAAACCTCTCTCACCCCCCCCGATGTCGGGGGGGCAAGGGGGGGTGGGGGGTTGGGGTAGGGTCGTTTCATTCTCTCAAATGTCATTCTCTCAAATCCTTATCTGGCAACGTTTTTAGTCGATTTCTTGGAATAAATATCTGAAAATTTTTAAAAACGTCGTGCTTTGCTTGCCTCATAAGCGATTAAAGGTAGCAAAAAAAAGAATTAGATTCGGAGAATGAATCAGCCCTACTAGGGGGCAGGGGGGATCCCCCCGCCTATCGGCACCCCCCTTATCAAGGGGGGCAGGGGGGATCGAACCTAAAATCCATTTTTAATTTAATTATAACCAGCTACTTAACTGGTCGGACGGAAATTTTCTTGTCTATCTTAAGAAATGTAAACTTTCCTCACTCACGGTTAATGTAATTTTCTGCGGCCATTTAGGGGAATTCCTCAAGGCTATATAATTAAGCTTTGGGTAATTTATCCCAGCATAATTCTTGACCGCGAAAAACTGATGTCCTCTTTACTCTCCGCTATTCCCCTCGACGCGATCGCTTATAATCCCCAGGGTTTAGTACCGGCGATCGCTCAAGACTATCTTGATGCTACAGTGTTAATGATGGCCTGGATGAATCGGGAATCCCTCGAAAAAACCCTCACCACTGGGGAAGCGTGGTATTGGAGTCGTTCTCGTCAAGAATTATGGCACAAGGGCGCTACTTCTGGCCATATCCAAAAGGTGCGTCAAATTCGCTACGATTGCGATAGTGATGCGATATTGCTGACTATTGAGCAAATCGGTGATATCGCCTGTCATACCGGCGAAAGAAGCTGTTTTCACCAGGTAAATTGGCAAAAATCACCGCCAGCGGCCGACACCCTCTCGGAATTGTTTAAGGTAATTTGCGATCGCAGAGACGATCCTCATCCGGAATCCTACACCTGTAAACTTTTGGCCGGGGGAGATAACAAAATTCTCAAGAAAATCGGCGAAGAATCGGCAGAAGTGGTCATGGCCTGCAAAGATAATGATGGCGATGCTATTGCCTCAGAAGTGGCCGATCTTTTTTATCATACCCTCGTCGCTCTCGCCCATCATCAAGTCCCCCTGCGAGATGTCTATAAAAAACTGCAAGACCGGCGCCGGTAATCAGTTATCAGTTATCAGTAATCAGTTATCAGTTATCAGATTTGAGTTTTAAGTGGGTGGGTGGAATTAAATATAAGATGAACGTAGGTTGGGTTGAAGCATGAAACCCAACGCCCGATTATGTTACGCTACCGCTAACCCATCCTACAAATAATTGTGCCTCCCTACTTAAGTGTTAAGTTTCCGATTCCTGAATACTGTCTCCTGATTCCTGAATACTGTCTCCTGATTCCTGAATACTGTCTCCTGACTCCTGAATACTGTCTCCTGACTCCTGTCTCCTGACTCCTACTTTATATTTGTGGTTTACGACTTAGTAATTATTGGTGCCACTCCTACGGGGATAGAAGCGGCTTTGTTGGCTGTTCACCTCAAAAAAAGGGTGGCTTTAGTGCAACAGCCTTATAGCGGCAATTTAGAG